>JBAYRN010000179.1:0-8762 GCA_041676625.1 Vulcanimicrobiota bacterium | reverse complement strand
TGAGTTGGATCACGGTATTCTGTTTCATAGCGTTTCCCTTTCGGTTGTTGGTTTGATCGTTAACAACCAGTGGGAGGCGCTACTTTATTTCACCTGCCGTACACCAGATTTGACTATAACTCCACATTTTGAAGCACAAATCTGGGGGAGCCCAGCTGGCTTCCTACCTGCCCGAAGGCCAGTTCAACATGTAGGAAGTCGCAAGTGAAACGTTACCGAAGGTATCGCCAAAGCTATTTTGGAGATCCAGGTGGTAAGGGGTGATTTTAGGGAGTCGACTGCGGCTTCCCCTGCCCGATTCTTAGCCGAGGCAACGACCCGATCAAGGACAGCCGCTCTCAGGGCGCAGCAGGAATAGCGATGCTACCGGTGGAGCCGCTGCGCGAGTTACCAGCCGGGGGAACCTGCAAGGCGAAGCCGTTCCCGAAGGGCCATAAAGTAGTCATCGGGGAAGAGCTGCACCACGTTATTCCCGAATTGCTGAGCGTTACCGTACTCAAATTGCCCACTCGCAAGCTGTTGAGCAACTGAGAAAGGCGCACCTATTTCTTCCAGGGATATTGCTTGAGGCATTCTTTCCCATACCATTTACCATTTGACAACATCACGGCACCGTCATCGCCTCTATTGCAGTCACAATAAATATCAGCGGGACTACCTGGCTCAGGGTAAGACACCCCTGGACCTCCACGGCCTTTAGGCCCCGGACCAGAAAACGCCCACATTAGAAAGCTGAAGAAAAAACCGACTGATAGCGCGACCGACGCCCCTATGAGTAGATTCTTTTTGGCCTTCGAGTTGTATGCTAAATAAGGAATACCGAGACTGATCGAAATCATTATCACTAAGGGTATGAGTTGCGCGGGGGGACCCTTACCCGTGTCAAACGGAAGGTAAGCAACGCACCAGAACACAGAGAATATACAAACGGAATAGTGAGTCTTGCATTCGGACTCCCTATCTGAAGCCCGAACGATAGCAACTAGACTGAGAACCAACAGAACCAAGGGCACTCCCAGCCCAATATGCAATCCAGGCTGAAAACCACCCTGGAACTTCTTGAGCACTACCAGCGCCACCGCAAGAGCAACGTAGACAAAAGTGACTATGCGAAGGTTGCGGATCATTTACATTAGTTTCAGCTTTGCCAGTGTTATCCCCTCGCCCGTTCAAATCTTTGTAACCTGCTCGAAACTTCCATGCGGCTCACTTATCATCACCGCGTGGGAGATCAGGCTCGTCACAAATACGTGGAACAGCTAAAGCGACTGATCGCTGGTGCGGTGAAATCGTCGATGGATGCGCATGGGAAAGTGGACCCGGGGAGCGCGGCAAAGCGGGTTGCGGGACAGATGTGGGCACGGACGATGCCGAAGGGTCATCCCGGCCTCTTATGTCGTCTACGTCCGAGGTGAGCTAGGGCTCTTGAACTGCTCGATCTGACTCCCTACGGTCGCCAGGAGAATTGGGAGGATTCACCACGAGGCTGGCCGCAATCCGCGCCATACGTATGGTGGAGGCTGCACGATGAGTACTGAGAAACTCACGATCTGGACTTTCGATTGGGTGCCGGAAGGGCCCCGGGGTTTCGTCCGCGATCTGAGACTGAGATGGGCCTGCGAGGAAGCCGGTCTCCCCTATTGCGTGGGCACCGTGGCGTTTGAAGGCCGCGAGATGAACCACCTCGACCAACAGCCGTTTGGGCAGATCCCCTTCTTAAGCGACGGGGAAGTGGAGATCTTCGAGAGCGGGGCGGGGCTGTTGCACCTGGCCCGAAAAAGCGAAAAGCTGATGCCGCGTGATCCGGTGGGAGAAGCGCAGACCATGCAGTGGACGATCGCCGCGCTCAACTCCATCGAGATGGTGAGCGTGCCCTGGTGGTTTCTCAAGATATCGGGTGACCCTGACAACCAACTTACCGGATGGTTGAAGATGCGACTGGACCAGCTGGAGGCTGTGCTCAACGAACGAGAATGGCTGGTGGCAAACCGCTTCACCGTGGCCGACCTTTTGATGGCCGATGTGCTCCGGGTCCCGGACGTCCGCTCTTTCGGCCACCGGCCGGCGACCGAGGCTTATATAAAGCGTCTAACCGGCCGGCCCGCTTTCGAGAAAGCTCGAGCCGATCAAATGACTCACTTCCAGGCGGCGGACCGCGCCCGCTCCGAGCCTGCGTACAAACGGGCTCTTGACGCTCAGCCGGCCTTAGTCACCGACGGGCAAACGGCCCCCAAGCCAGTTTCAGCGCCGGCAACCGTCTTTACCCAATCGTTCTTTCATGGAACCAAAGCCGATCTCAAGCCCGGCGATTCGGTAGTCGTCGGTCATCAATCGAATTTCTTGGAGGCGGGTTCGTTGTCTTGGTCCTACTTCTCAGCCACAATGGATGCGGCGATCTGGGGCGCCGAACTCGCCCGGGGCGATGGCCGTGAGCGCATTTACGTGGTCGAACCCACCGGAGCTTTTGAGGACGACCCCAACCTGACCGACAAGAAATTTCCAGGCAATCCGAGCATGTCGTATCGCTCACGCGAGCCACTTCGAGTTGTCGCCGAAGCCACCAAGTGGCAAGGACACCCACCTGACCAGATCCAACAGATGAAGGAGGGAATATCTCGACTGAATCAGGGAGGCGAGGCTAAAATAATCGATTAGCCTGCGTCCCGGCCCGGACACAGGATCGATGTAGTGAGTCCAGGAGGAATTGAGCTTGCTCCTTCAAACTCCCCGGCGATGAAAAATAAAGCTCTGCTAATCCTGGTTTGGTTTGCTCGCCCTATTTTTTGCCGGTTGTGACAGCAGTGAAGATTTTGTCTTCACCGGCGACCAGAACATGACGAACAACCCCGGTACCCTCACATTCGAATTCCTCAGGGTCCAGGCGGCCCAGGGCGTGCCTGGGAGCACCGTCTCCATCCGATTTGATTGGCTGGGCTCCTCCGACGAAGTGCTCTCCACCGACCGCGAGCCGTTCGCCGAGTCCATCACTCTGACACCGCCCGGGGGTACCGCCGCCGTGCGCATCACCCCTCTGAGCGCCGACGGCTTTCCGCTCTTTTCGCTCCAGGGCCCGGTCTCCAGGCCGCCCGACGGCGCCAATGTCACCGCCGACCTGTCGACCTTTCAGACCACCGACATTAAACTGAAGGGCATAACGCTCACTCCTGACCCGGTCACGGTCAGCGTCGACGGCACCCGGCAGGTGGCCGTCACGGGTAACTTCAGCAACGACCAGGACATCCCGTTTCCCGCCTCGGCCCTGGCCGAAGTCGACTTCACGCCGGACAGCTCCGGGTTCTATTCGGTCAGCCAAACCGGTCTGATCAGTGGAGAGGCGGCGGGAACGGGCAGCCTCTCCGCCGGCTACACTTTCTCCGACGACGGCGAGAGCACGCCCGTGACCGACAGCGTGACAGTCGATGTCGCCGACCCCGACGCCGCCAGGGGAACGTTCGCGGTAACCCCCGACCCGCTACTGGTCGGCATCGGCACCACCTCGGACCCTGTGACCGTGACCTTCACGCCTCCGGGTGGGCAGCCTCAGGTGATCGCTAACGTAAACGTCGACTTCAGCTTCGATACCGCGGGCTTCAGCGCCGGAGAGGACGGCACGGTGAGCGTGGACGAGGACGTCGTTCCGGATACCGAAGCTACGCTGACCGCCGGCTGGACCGCTCCCCAGAGTCTGGGCGGCGGCACTTACAGCGACACCGTCTCCGTGACCGCCCGGTGCGAAACCCCGCCAGCCGATCTGCTCCTCTCGCCGGTTTACAGTTTCGCACTGCCCTTAGGGCACCCCTATATCCTGGGCCTGGGGACGGACGAGGAGAACCTCTTTCTTTTCACGGTCCAAACCTATTACGCCTCGCCCTTCGAGGTGGGCGGTAGCATGGGTTTTGAGAAAGCCCCTATCGACCTGGTCGATTTGAACATTCGGCTAATGGCTGAAAGTCTCGGCGCCTTCAACCCCTTAGATACCAACGAAGCGATCTTCACGGGAGGTCTCGGATTCACCGTCTTCCTCTACAACTTCCAGTTATCGCCTCCCGCCCAGAGCAACGTTTCGCTTCTGGAGCATGTCTCCAAAAAACCGTCCGGTCTCGCGGTGGCCGGCGATGGGGCGGTGTTCTTCAGTGCGGGAACGACCGGGGAGACGACCGGGGAGGGGATTTTTAAATTTCCCAGTCCCGACGGCGGCACGCCCGTCTTGAATTTCGGAACCTCCGGCTCCGGCAAGCTGAACACACCGAAGGCGTTGTCCTTCGGCCCGGACGGTATGCTCTACGTGCTGGATACCGGCGACGGGCGCGTCGTGAGCTTCAACTCTGAGGGAGAATATCAGAGCGCGTTCGACCTGGTGGGCGAAGCGATGGACAGTGCGCTTGCCATCGACGAGGGCGGCCTCCTCTACACCATGAACGGCCAGGGTGGCGGCGACATCTACGACACCTCCACGGGCGCGCACATAGGTACGATTGCGAATACCAACGACGTCGGCGTCGGCGTCGGCAAGGCATCGCTACTCTACACCGACGGCTATCTCTACGCCACCACCGGCACCGGCGCGAACGTCTATGTCTACCAGGTGCCCGGGTGTGGGTGCCGGTTGTGACCCGCCGTGCGGGTGTTCATTGACTCCTAGGAACTCGGGGTCTTTATCAGAAGCTACTCTTCATGTTGGTGTTGAAACGGGGAAGTGGGTGGCTTCCCATCGGCGGTGTATTTTTGTTCGTACTAGGGGCAGCTTTGACGGGTCGTTGCCTGGTCACCGAGTCTTACGAGTTCGAGGTCGTTGCCGCGGGCGTCTGCGCTCTTGTGTCCGGCCTGTTGATGCTCCTTTACTTTCACCAGGCGCGATTCGACTCTACCAGGTCAACGGTGGAGTTTCGCTGGGGCCTGCGGCTATCGCCGAAGTCCATACCGCGCGACTGGAGCCATTTCAGTGAAGTGGTTTGCACAGAGCCCAGTGGGCACGGTGACCGTCGCTCCGGTTATTCGCTCTGCTTGCGATTGGTCCAAGGTGAGGACCCGGAGCTTTCCCCCGCCTATAGCACGGATCCAACTTTGATCTTACTCAACAGCTATACCCGTAAGCGCTCGATGCAACGAGATGCCGCTGCCCTGGCAAAACTCATGAACCTGCCCATCGTAGGTTAGAACGCTCTTTTAGCCTGAGCTAGACGCATAGAGGCGATCACGGCGTTCTGTCGAGCAGTGTTAGCCTCCAACTCGGCCTGTAACGCTTTTGAGTCGGGGTCTTGCTGCTGCTTGTCGACAAGGGCGCCCCGCTTGGCGAGTTCCTCGAGATAGCGCAGAAACAAACGAGCAATCTCCGAGTCGGTTTGCCTCCATTCTCCCATGCCCTGTTGGATAGCGGACATTTCGGCGGCCGATAAGTTGCCACTGTTCGCCTGGGTCAGGGCGTTTCTCAATTGTAGATATGATTTCGATAGAAATTCTGGTCGGCCTCAGACCATCTCAGATATACGCCGTTGTCGCTCCAGCTAGGAGCGTAACGCTGGGCGTACCCCACACCCTGAGCCCTCATGGCCTGTAGTAGGGAGTCGGTACCGGCCCGGCCGTAGTCATACCGCGCCGCCATATCTCTGCGCCTGGCTTCGATCTCCTCGATAACCCCCCCGAGGATCGCTTCCGAACCAAGCGTTCGGGAAGGGTGACCGGTCTGCTGAGGGCTTCTCCCGGGAGGAGCGCTGATGGTAATGGACAGCGGAAGATTCTCATACTCCACGACTTCGTTCGGAAGTTCTACCGTGGGCTCAGGCGGGGAGTTCGAGTTCTCCGCCTCGGCGGCATCCTGCTCATCTGCCAACCGCAGCGCCGTCTGTCGCAGCGATTCTCTGCGCTGCTCCAACGTGCTGATCCAATGCTCAACGGAGCGATAGGGGTAGTAGGAAAGTTGCCCGTAGCCTTTGTCGGGAAAACGCTGGAGCTCAGTGATGGCGATATTGTTCAGAGATTGGGCATCTCGGTAGGCCGTTATTTTTTCTTCTCTGGTCCGGGCCACCTTGTCGCCCCACCTTTCCTCAAAGAGAGCCCAGCGCTCGAGCGCGGAAAGCGTCTCGTACCAGGCCTGGAGTTCGGCCGAATTGTCTCCCCCCAAAAGCTCGACCACATTCGACGCAGTCACGTAGTCGGGCACTTGCCTGGTCAGGTGAATCACTTCGTGGTGGATGGTCTTGGCGAATGCTTGCAAGCCGGCTCGACCAGTCACCGTGGTCGGATCCATCTCCCGGCTGCCTCCAGTCTTGTCCAGAAGAATAGTTCCGTCATAGACATCCGTTTCCGCATTGCCGTCCGAAAGGTGGCCAAACGTCACCTTTCCGTCTCGATAAGCTTGCCCGAACCTCTCGACAGTCGCGTTTTCACCGTACCGACCTAACAGTTTGAGTGCGTTCTCGACATTTTCCCTCTCTACCGGCGTGATCGAGTGAGCGGGCTCCGAAGAGCACGGCGACAACGTCAAAAGAAACAATAGAAAAACGATCCTAAAAATCTTTGCTGACATACGGGCCTCCCCACGAGGATTAAAGTTCTTCGTATGTAGGCATCTTAGGGGACAAGTGATTTTTGGGATGTGAGCTAATGCACCGGCGGGAGCTTTATCGCTGTTGCTTCTTGTCAAGTTGGCTGGAGAAACTCAAGTTGGACTTGCTGACGCCTGGGTAGCCAAAGACCAAGCTGGCGAGACCCAGTGCTTCCTTTGCAAGCAAGAGCGCCACCAAACATTTCCTACAAGAACGTCAGGTCAAGTACGAACCGTAAGACCGTGTTAGCAAACCCAGCCAATCTCTCTTCAGCCTGAATTTCTGTCGACCAGAGGTTCAGGCTACTAATTATCAAACTGGAGGTCGGAGGGTAAAGAGATGGCGAAGAAACGTGTAAGCTTAAGTGCCGGAAAGATCGATAGAGATCTGGACGGCAAGATACTCCTCGAGAAAAAAAAGTCGCGGGGAAAGAGACGGCAAAAAAAGAGGGGAAAGGGAAAAGGAGGACCGATTAAGGACGTCACCTTAGGATTGTCCCCAGATGCGGTACCGTGTCCAGTCTGCAACGAGCTGTGCTCAGCGAAAGGGCTGGAGAAACACGTCGCGGTATGTAAGAACTTGCACGGTATCACGGACGAGCGCAGGATATAGGCGGTACAAAGGCGGCAAGCTCCGTGATACCATTGACAATCCCCTTCACCAGGCCCCTCCCCCGTTAGAAGAATCCCAGGCGCATAAAGTCCGATTCGGGACAGTAACCCACGGGAGTGGTCTGCCTGGGCGTAGACGTTCGCGATACACATTAGGATCGAGGGTGGATCCCGCTCACGAAGTCGTCTGCTAGATCTCCCCACTGACAGGATCTGTCTTACAGGTACACCATACTCAGGGAAAGAATGAGAACTCCGGGATTGAGGGGATGAGCAGTACAACCCAGGCACATACCAACTTTGGCTTTCTGATGGAGCACAGCCCGCTGCTTCACAAGCTTGGCCTTCTCGCGGAGAAGTACTACGCCGACGACCCCAGCACGGTGAGAATACTCAGCGAAGGACCGGAGCCCGGTGACGCTCTGAATGCTATCCCCTGGTTGAAGGCGCTTCGGAATGCGAAAAATTTCAAAAAAATCTGTGAACTAAACCTGCTCCATTCCGATGACTTAATTAGATCCAGTTCCGACTACAGCAAGATCAGAAAGCTCTCTGATTCGGACTTGCTCAATTCTGTGAATAAACCAACAAACAAAGATTTCCTGACAATAAACAAGAATACGGGCAATCTCGTAGATGGCAACACGCGGGCCTTTGAGCTACAGAGACGAGCCCAATTGCCTGGAAGCAGCATCACACTGGACACACAAGTACCAGTGATATACCATAATCCTTGAGAAAAGATGAAACTAGATGGTCGATTTATTGAGATTGAACCCGGACGATTCTGCGTGGGCCCAAAACCTAGAGGTGGTGATTGGCTTGAGGTTGATATTCAAAATCTGAATCGCGAGGGGTTCACGTTCGTGGTCTCTCTTTTGACCGAGCCGGAAAATACAGAACTCAACCTAGTGAACGAGGAAACGGTTTGCAAGAGAAATGGAATCGAGTTCTACTCCTTTCCTATCATTGATCGCTCCGCACCGAAGTGTCGTAAGAAGTTCGAAGACTTTGCACAGCACCTTTTGACGAAAATCAAAAACGGAGAATGTGGTTATTTCCATTGTAGAGCCGGTCTTGGACGAGCTCCACTTCTTGGATGTATCATTATGAGAATGGCTGGAGCTCATCCCGATGAAGCCTGGAGAATGCTGGCCGAAGCCCGTGGACAGCCGGTGCCAGACACGGAAGAACAGAGAGCCTGGGTCAAAAGTTCTCAATCAGCAACGAATCTCGACGACGCATTTGCAAAGCTGCTTGACAACGGAAACGAGTAACGTGCGGTGCGGCGATTGTTCCGGGTGTTCCAGACGGCACGGCAACAGGGTAGTGAGCAAGGCCGGGTCACCGCCATCATCCAGCAGTGAATTCAAATACGACAGCATTTCCCGCCGCAGCATCATCCGCGAAGAAGTAGACGGTCAGGTCGAGTCTGAAAAGCTCTACTGGTGGCTGGGTGGCTCCATCGTCTGCGAGCGAGACAGCCTGCAAACTGGATTTCCCATCACCAAACACTACTTCGGTCAAGGTGTCTTGCAGACGGCTAGTTTGGGTGGTAGCGGTTCCACGAAACTCTTCTACACTACAGACCATCTTGGTTCGGTTC
>JBAYRN010000178.1:0-8810 GCA_041676625.1 Vulcanimicrobiota bacterium | reverse complement strand
TTTCTCCTCCTGGAGTGGAATTTTCTGTGGAATAGTGGACCTATTTGAGGAAAATTTCGCTTCAGGAGGTGGAAAATGAACAAGTTTGGTGACCGAAGGCTGAATGTCCACAGGCCCTAATAAAGACGGGCCTGTTCAGGCCTTATTGAGCACTGCCACTTGGGCAGTTGTGAGACGAGAGTTACGCTCAAATCACCACACCAGAATATGGGTATCGAGAAGATATCTCAAAGCAATTCGTCTTCAAGGTTCACGTCCTCCGGAGCTAAGACCGGTTCCAGAATGTTACCGACAACGTGAACTGTCCCGAAAAGAGAATCCTGAGGGTAACCCCCAATTTCTGGTGGAGCGGGTACTAGCTGGGCGACAACCTTGCCTCGTTTCATGATAGTCAGAGGTCGTCCGGTTAACGCCACCTCATCCAGAAGAGCAAGACACTTTGCTTTAAAATCACTGGCATTGATAGCATTGTCCATGTGACCAGTCTACACGACCGGTTAAAGGTGTCAAGACTTACTTTGTGCTTGTTTCGAGATCTGTGTTGAGTCTTCGGCAAACGGCGTCTTCTCACCCCAACCCCAACGAAATCCGCTCACGTTTCTCGTCCACTTCCAACCGGGAGCGGATCCTCGGTTGGTCCAGAAGCTGAGTCCACCGTCAGACCGTTTGGAAAGCCGGGCCTTCAGTGCTTGTGGGAATACTCTTAAGCGGCAAGCCGGCGGTGTATTCTCTAAATGTTTGTGGAAAGCGTTACCATCCGACTTTTCAAGCCCCGGAAGGACAGTTGTAGAGCTGTCGACACCTTGGAGACTCCGAGTTCGGCAGCCAACTCGGTGGCCTGTGCCCAAACTGGCTCTGGAATTCGTCGTCGACCAGTTTGAGCAGCTCGCCATTCCCTCAACTCCTGGGCTAGTTTCTTTAACTGGATTTCATTGGACTCTTGCATGATCCAATCATGTCAAAAAATCTAGGCTGAGCAAAGCAACCTTGCCGAAAGCTCACGACCCTGAAGGCGGCGCAGGCGGGGTGGCCCGAACAGCTCAGCTGCCCTCGGAGTTTGGCGCGCTCTATCGAGCTTACACTGCGGTAAGGAACGGCGAGACGAGCCTCGCCACCATTTGGGGTACTCTGCCCGCTGTCGAGAAGAGTGCCAACTCCTATCTTGCCGTTATCAACGCCTCGTTAATGGAGCAACCGGTCTCTTCGACTCTTCTCCAAACCCGTGAAACGTTGGCGTTGTTGGCTGAGGGAATAGCCGCCCTACACTCGACAAATGACAGATCTCCAGAATGGGTGGCAAACGATCTTTCAGAACGCGGTGAAACTGGAAGAACTACGGCTCCAGCTTTTAGAAGATTTGGGAGGAGAAGCTGGACAAGCACAGGCCCAAAAAGAGAGACTGGCAAGCTCCCAGCGTGACACCTTTTCCTTTAGTGGGGAATAAATATTGATCCGATGACCGCACCCCGACCGCTTCCAGGAATCCCCTCAAGCTCGAAGAAGCTGACTTAGAATGAGACTCCGGCTGAACATCTGGTTTGTATTCATCTTGTTAGGACTGTTGATGTCCTACAACCTGGATTTGGAATGTATTTCCGCCGGTGATGGTGCCTGTCAGCAAGTTTGCCAAGAAGCCGTTGAAGATGTTTGCGCTGAACCCTCGTTCGGTTCGGCAACGATGGTTGCGCTTCCGTCTCGACCTTTCCATTTTCAAGCGTTTCTCGTTCAAGCTGCTGTCTTACCTTACACAACTTTTCAAGAGCCGATAATGCCCTCAGGGCCCGGCTTGCTCCTCCCGTTAGGTCTTCGCGCACCCCCACATATTTCTGTGTCTTAATTAATTGGAAGCCTGTCACAGCGCAGGCTTTGGACCCAGAAAATTGTGAGGTGACATGTTCTCAAATCGACTCTTCATGGGTCGACTGGTGCTATGGACTTTTCTTCTATTTCTACCTTTTGTATCCGGACCATCTCTTGCCCAGGAGATCACTGGCCCGGCTGCATTTGTAGAATCCATTCTCAGTCGACACCCCGCCATTCATAAGGCAAACGAACTGGTTCGTTCCGCCGAATTTGGCCTGAAAGCCAGTGGGTTACAGCCAAATCCCACCCTGACCCTCTCGGTCACGGCAGGCGATGCTGGTGAGGATTCCAATGCCTTGACTCAAAACCTGGAGATATCAGGCCAACCATCGTTAAGGCACAACATCGCGAAGGCGAATCTCGAGTCTGTCCTACAACAGCGCCAAGCTACCCGAAAGCAGGTCATTGGTTTGGCATACCGCGCCTGGCTCGAGCTTTGGAGATCCCATCGCCTGCTGGAACTCGCGCAGCTTAGGAACTTGCTCCTTGAAGAGATGTCGCGGGTCGCCTACCGGCGTTTTGAAGTGGGTGAGATCGCTGAGAATGAGGCTCTTCGAGTGGAGCTGGCTGCCGCTCAGGCGAAGGCTGCCCTGGTGCGGGCCGAGGCTGCCTTGGAAAGCGCCAGACTGAATGCGGCCTTACTTCTTGGAGTAGAGGCCGACTCCGATTTCGCCATCAATCCCTCGGAGCCGATACCTCTCTTTACGGACGTGAACCTCGAATTCGTTTTGGACAGCATCGAAGATCATCCAGAGATCCTGAGCCGGCTCTACCAGCTACAAGCCTTGGAAATGGGTGCCAAGCTTATCAAGAAAGAGCGAGCTCCCGTTCTCGGGCTCTCCTTGTATCGCTCGAGCTTGATTCGCTCCCACGCGGTGGAGCAGGGTGTGCAGCTTTCTGCTTCCTGGCCCATCTTCGATTGGGGAAGTATTCGCAATCGAAGCGAGCAGAAGCGAGCCGAAGCGCTGGCTTTTCAGGCCGGAATCGACGAGACGTTATTAGAAACGCGTCGGGCCATCGCCAAGACTTGGACGCTTCTAGAAGCGTCGCGGCGGAATCTCAAGATCTTAGCGGTGCAGGCGGAGCGTTACGAAGAACTCGCTCGAGAGGCTCGGGTGGCCTACGATGTGGGCTTGTGGAGTCTCACCGATGTTCTGCAGACTGAAGAGTCTTACCGTCAGGCCGGGATACAGTTGCTCCAAACCAGAGCGGAAGTTCTGGAGTTGGAGATCGAAATCGTAGAGAGCACCGGCCTGAATTTCCCACAACATCTTCTCCAGGAGGAGTTATGAGAGTTATCGTTCTTATCGTTTTGATTTTTTTGTCCGTCGGCTGCCAAACAACTCCCGAATCGGGCAGCATCGCGACTCCTTCGGAAACCACCGCGCACGACCATGAAGATCATGAGGAGCACGGTGAAGAGGAGCACTCTGAAGAGGAAGGATTCATCACCCTCACCCCGGCTCAGAAAAAAGAGTTGAACATTACCACCCGACCGGTCATCTTGGCATTGGCCCAAACGACCGGGCTCCGCCCCGGACGGATTGAGGCGGACCCGGATCAGCAAGTGGTGATCAGTAGCCAGGTTTCCGGTATCCTCCAAAAGCTCTTTGTGCAAGTAGGATCGAGAATCAAGGCGGGTACCACGATTGCAGTGATCGCGAGCCCCGAGGTCACCTCGCTGCAAGCGGACTATCATGAAGCCGAGGTGGAGGCGGAGCTTGCTCGTAAGGAGCTGGCGAACAAGATGGAGTTGTTTCGAGTAGGGGATGAGTTTCAACAACCCCTTGAAACGGCGGCACTAGAAGTCGCCGAAGCGAAGGCGGAGAGAGACGGTGCCGCGGCGAGGCTTAAAAGCGCGGTCCTGAAGAATGAGCGTCTTGAGACTCTTCTTTCAGAAGGGATCGCCTCGAAACAACAAGTGGAAGAGTCAAGAGCGCTTAGAGAAACGCTTGAAGCCGAACTAGAGCGAGCTGAAGCCGCGCTGGAGATCGCTAAGAGGCATCAACAACGAGAGAAGCGTCTCTATGACTCTCGCCTGAGTATCAAGGCCGAAGCGCTTCCCGCCGAGGCGCGACTCGCCCGCGCCTCGGAACAGATGAAACACGCTAGGGAGAGACTTGAACAACTAGGAGCCAACGCCCAAGAACACAACGGTTTGGTCGTGCTTTCAAGTCCCATCGACGGCACCGTGGTGGAGCGCGGCGCATCGAGAGGAGAGGCGATCTCTCCAGGAGAGGCCGTGGCCAAAGTCGTGGACTCGTCCAAGGTTTGGGTCTGGGTCGATCTCCAGCGCTCCGATCTCGACTTCATTGACCAGGGGGATCCCATGGAGCTGAGTCTGGTTAAACAACCGGGACAGACGGCTAGAGGATACATAGACTATATCTCTCCTCAGATCAACCAGGAGACTCAAACGCTGCGAGCTCGAGTGGTTCTCACCGACCCTCCCCAGGGCTTTCAACTCGGCAGTTTCGTGAACGCCCGCGTTAGCAACGGAACGGGAAACTCCCTTCCAGCCGTTCCCCAAGAAGCGGTTCAATTCGTAGAGGGTGTGACGGTCGTGTATATCCGCGAACAGGAGGGTTATAAGCGAACTCCCGTGGACCTCGGGGCCTCGGTGGGGGAAAACCTCGTGGTCGCCCACGGAGTCGAAGTAGGAGACCAGGTTGTCGTCAACAGTGTCGAGCAACTGAAAGCCCTGGACCTCTCCGACACGATCGGAGGGCATAGCCAC
Organism: Vulcanimicrobiota bacterium; assembly: GCA_041676625.1. Taxonomy (GTDB): domain Bacteria; phylum Vulcanimicrobiota; class Xenobia; order Xenobiales; family JADMJV01; genus JAEXNA01. The sequence goes on along the minus strand of JBAYRN010000178.1, from coordinate 4,210 downwards.
TAATGGAACGTGTGATCTCCTGGTCGCTAGCCAACCGCCCTGTCGTCCTTTTTCTAGGCCTGTTCTGGATACTTGCCGGTATCCAGAGCCTGACTCAACTCCCCATCGACGCTATTCCTGATGTCACCAATATACAGGTCGTGGTGAATACCGAGGCACCGGGACTCTCACCACCCGAGGTGGAGTCTCTGGTGACCGTTCCGGTTGAGGGAGTCTTACTCGGACTTCCGCGAGTGGAAGAGGTTCGCTCCCTGTCAAAGTACGGATTGTCTCAAGTGACTGTGGTGTTTCGCGAAGGCACGGATCTTTATTTCGCCCGTCAGTTGGTCGCGGAGCGTTTAACGAGTATGGGAGAAGAACTGCCGGCTACCGTGGGGACACCTTCGATGGGCCCGATCGCCACGGGCTTATCGGAAATCTATCAATATGAGCTGGTGGGAGATGAGCAGTGGGACGCCATGTCGCTTCGTTCCCTGCAGGACTGGTTTTTGAAGCGTCAGCTTCTAGCCATCGACGGAGTGACTGAGGTGAACTCTTTTGGGGGGCTGGAGAAGGAATACCAAGTGGTCGTGTCACCCCAAGCGCTACAAAGTTACGGTTTGAGCTATGACGATCTCTTTCGAGCCATCGAGAATAACAATCGGAACGTAGGGGGAGGCTTCCTGGATTCCCGCGGGGATCAACTTCTGATTCGCGGTTTGGCCCTCGCCTCTAATATCGATAGTTTGGGAAAGATGGTCGTCTCCCAGCACGAAGGGATTCCTATCCTCTTAGAGGACGTGGCCACGGTTCAGATCGGCGGCTCCTTGAGGCAAGGAGCCGTTACCCGTGACGGCCGCGGCGAAGTGGTCACAGGCATTGTGATGATGCTGGCTGGAGAGAACAGTCGGGCCGTGGCCAAACGGGTTCAAGAGCGCGTGGCAAAGCTCGCGGACGAACTTCCAGACGGCGTCACCATCGATACGTTCTATAATCGGACCGAACTGGTGGATCGAACGCTCAGCACCGTGAAGAAGAACCTGCTTGAAGGCGCGCTTCTCGTCATCCTCATCCTCTTTGTCTTTTTAGGAAATTTTCGAGCCGCGCTCGTGGTGGCCTCGGTGATCCCGATGTCCTTTCTGGGTGCCGCTTTTTTGATGGTGCGGACCGGCGTGAGCGGAAATCTTATGAGCTTGGGAGCGTTGGACTTCGGCTTGATCGTGGACGGCGCCGTGGTTATGACGGAGCACACGATCGCGGCACTCGCGGTGATGGGCGGAGGGGGAAAACTTCTCGACAGAATCAAGACCTTATGTTCTGAGGTGGCTCGTCCCCTCGTCTTCGGATTAACCATCATCATCGCCGTGTATCTTCCCCTCCTGGCCTTGACGGGGCTGGAAGGTAAGATGTTTCGACCCATGGCCCAGACCGTGGTTTACGCGCTCGTCTGCTCCATGATTTTGTCATTCACGCTGGTTCCCGTGCTCTTGTCCTTTGTGCTCAAAGAAGACTTGGAAGACAAGGAGCCGGCTATCATCAGACTACTCAAACCACCTTACGAGAGGATGCTCGACTGGGCGCTTGCCCGCCCGCTAGGAGTGGTAGGTCTCGCTGTCATCCCCCTTGTCTTTTCTCTGTTTTTGGCCACCCGGCTGGGCGCAGTTTTTCTTCCCGAACTCGATGAAGGCGCCCTGGCTATCCAGGCGATTCGCATACCGAGTGTTTCCCTGCCGAACTCTCTCAACACAGCAACCTTCATAGAGAAGGCGGTCAAGGAGTTTCCAGAGGTGCGGTCCGTGGTGTCGAAGACCGGGAGACCGGATCTCGCCACCGATCCCATGGGGGTTGAAATCTCGGATATCATTGTGACTTTGGAACCGGAGTCGGAGTGGGAGGTGGAGAGCAAGGAAGAACTGGTGGATAAGATTCGGGAGCGCCTCGAAGCGATTCCCGGTATCAACTTTAGCTTTAGCCAACCTATCGAGTTAAGGGTGGAGGAGCTTCTCTCGGGAACGAGATCAGATGTCGCTCTGCAAATTTACGGGGAGGATATGGGCGATCTCACCCAGATTGGCCAGAAAGTCGTTGAGCGGCTGCAGCAACTCGAGGGGGCTCGGGACGTGGCTTTGGAGCAGATCAGCGGTGTGCCGTACTTGAACCTTACCGTCGACCGCACGGCCACCGCGCGTTACGGAATTCCCGCCGGAGAGGTCTTGGAGATCATCGCTCTTGGCCTTGGTCGCCAGCCGATTTCGGCCATCATAGAGGGAGAGCGCATCTTTCCCGTGCTGGCCAAGTTGCCGGACTTCTATCTCCAGTCACCTGAACGTTTGAAGACGCTTCCGGTGAAGAGCCCTGACAGTGGATTTGTTCCTCTTTCGTCGCTGGTCGATTTTGAGATCACAGATGGCTTAGCTCAGGTCAACAGGGTGAACGGGCAGCGGCGCGCCACGGTTAGCCTGAACTACGAGGGGCAAGACCTGGTTGGGTTCGTGAGCCGAGCCCAGGCGGCCACGGAAGAAGTTCTTCCCGGAGGCTATGTGACCGAGTGGGGTGGGGAGTTTGAGAACTTCCAGAGAGCGAGCGGACGGTTAGTGGTGCTCGTGCCCATCGTGATGGGCGGTATCTTATTCCTGCTCTGGCTCGATCTGCGTCGTCTGGGGCCGGCGCTTGTGATCTATCTCAACATCCCGTTCGCCGCGGTGGGAGGAGTTCTCGCGCTGGCGCTTCGGGGGTTGCCCTTCTCCATCTCGGCCGGGGTAGGTTTTCTCACCCTGTTTGGCGTTGCTGTTTTGAACGGATTGGTGCTGATGAGCGCGGTGACCAAGGTAACAGAGAGTTCGGCGAGTTGGCACGATACGTTGAGGCTCGCAGCCATAAGTCGTCTTCGTCCGGTCCTGATGACAGCTCTGGTGGCTTCACTAGGATTTCTTCCCATGGCGATTTCCACCGGAGCAGGCGCCGAGGTTCAAAGGCCCCTGGCCACGGTGGTTATCGGAGGCTTGATCACGAGCACCATTCTCACGTTGCTGGTGTTGCCTTCAGTCATGAAGCTTTTCATAAAACCCGAGAATAAGGAGAATCAATCGTGATCGATATCGAGCACCTGGGACTGGGTGAAAAGAGTTTAATTAGAGTGACCTTCACCGGAAGACTCACGGCTAAGGAGTACGACACCTTCCTTCCTCACTTGGAGATTTCACGGCAAGTCGATCACCCATTTCGCGGGTAGTCGATCACTCGTTTCGGACGATGTCGATCAGCAAGCATTAAATTAAAGCTATCCGCGCAACGCGCACCGCCGATGGTAAATAGGAACCTCAGAGAGAGAGGTGCCGATTTGCCTGCAGCGAGATTATCAATGCGTGTCATTCGCGAAATATTGCGTATAAGATTTGAGTTTGGAAGTAGCCACCGCGAGATAGGTCGGGCGGTCAATAAGTCGCCTTCTACGGTCGGGCTCTGCTTGAGTAAGTTCGAGGCCGCCGGTCTCTCCTGGCCCCTTCCCGCAAGTGAAACGTTACGAAGTCGACCTCAGCGACGAGGAGCTGGAGAGGCGGCTGTATCCTGCGCTACCCGTCGTCGACGACGATGAAGTGAGAGCGGAGCCGGATTGGGAGCACGTTGCCCGAGAACTCCGCAAGAAGAACGTCACTCTGAACCTTCTTTGGAAGGAGTACCGAAAAGCTCACGAGGATGCAGCTATCAGCGTCTTCTCCACGGATGCTGTCTTGGCCAGGCTCCGTTTGCTCCACGCGTCGTGTTCCTCTATCCATTGCTGCTTAAGCCGACTGATGGTTGAGGGGGACAGACCAGCCGCGTTCGGGCCCAGAAGGCTTGTCAGAGCTTCCTGGAAGTCGCCGGTGGAGATTCCCTTGAGATACAGCCAGGGCAGCAGATTCTCAACGCTCATCGTTTTCTTAAGATAAGGTGGGACGAGGCCCGAATTGAACTTGGCCTTGTTCTTTCCAGGCCGGCGATCACGGGCTTTCGGCACCTGCACTTCGACAGCACCTATCCCTGTCTGGACCTCGCGTTTGGGAAGATAGCCGTTCTTGACGACCGCCTGTCTTCCGTCCTCCAGTCGCTCATTTGCAAACTTGGCCAGGAACTCATCAAACTCAGCTTTTACCGCTTCCTGTATCAGCGTCCTTGCTCCACTTCTCAAAAGTTGGGTCAGCGGGTCTTCTGGTTCGGATCCTGGCTTCTTGAGCTCGATCACGGTATTCTG
>JBAYRN010000177.1:0-8818 GCA_041676625.1 Vulcanimicrobiota bacterium | reverse complement strand
CCGCTGACTTCGTCGATGCGAGCGGCCAGTTCGTCGAGTTGACCGGGGGCTTCAACATCATCCAAAAGGCGACGCAGTCCGGTCGGGTCGTCTTCAACATCGCTCAGGGCCCGGCGTACCCCGGCGATGTCGTCGATCAGGCCGGGATCGGCTTCCGCCAGTTCATCGAAGCGGCGCACCGCGGCGGAGGCGTCGTCACCTCGTAGAGAGTCGGCTGCTCCCCGGCGGGCCCTATCCACGGCAGAAGACAAACGGCCCGGAACCTGTTAGCCCTCCAGGAGGGTTTCGGCGGTAGCCCGGCTCGGTACAACCTCTGGAGCATCCAGGGTGCGGGCCGTGCGCCCACCCGGTACGGCGTCCAGGCCGCGCACGTAGCGACTGGCGTAGCGCGCCGTACCGCCCGCGCGGGCCACGTCATCCAAAAAGCTTTGAGCCCGAGTTGCGCCCCGGGCCGCGACCGAAGCGACGCGGCCACCCCGACCGCTCACCCTGGCCACCCGTCCGGCCACCGAGGCGCCCCGAGCGGCCGCCCCCGACCCGCCGGTAAAAACGCTGAGCAGAACATCGCCGGTCACCTGACCGGCCGCTCCCGCCACGCCGTTTTCTTCGAGGGTCTGGCGATAGCTGTCTATGAGAAGAGAGGGATCTTGCACGATCTGGGCGATGCCTTCGACGGTCCCGACCGGATCGGTCACCGCGTAGGCGATGCCTTCGACTCCTCCCGCCACGGACTCTCCCAGTCCACGGGTAAAGCTCTCACTCTGGTCGGCCGCAAAGTCGGCGCTATCCTGCAGCAGATCGCCCGCCCGGTCGGAAACCGCGCGCACGTCGTCGGCCAGACCGTCGGCGCCCACGGCGTCTAAACCGGCCCCCGCCACCGCACCGGCCGCATCCAGGGCCAGGTTGCCGACTCTGCCGGCCAGTCGAGTGGGAGCCGAGGCCACCCGGGCACCGACATCCACGGCGAAGCGGAATCCGTCGGCCAGGAACCCTACCCCGTCACGGATAGCCCCGGTCACCGCGTGATTGGCCTGCTGCAGAAAGTTGTCATCGCGGCGGGCCACCTCGGTAAACTCATCGGCGTACTCATTAAAAGTGGCTTCGGCCTGCCTCTGGATGCTACCAACCAGAGCTGGATTGCCGATGGCCAGGTCTTCGAGGTCACCCGAAACTCGCTCCAGGGCCAGGTCCAATTCGTCATCGCCTCTACGGTCATCCAGTCGGCGGTCCAGGCTGGCTTCCACCTCCTCGCGAACCAGGCCGTCCAATTGTCGTTGGGCGATGGCGATGGGGTCGACGGCTTGTTGAGCTTCGGTTCCAGTGACTTCGCGACCGCTCACGTGACGATCCAGAAGAAAAGAGAAGGAGTCACCCCGGGGCAGGTCGTCCAGCGACTCGGCACCTTCCACGGCCCTCAAGACAGCCTCTTCCACTTCCCGGCTTACCCGGGGGTTTTCACTGTCGATGGCGGCCAGTGCGTCCAACTCGGCAGGGCTCAATTCGGCCAACGGGCGCTCCCTGAGATCGCGTCTCAGTTCACCGGGCTCACTCCAACGGTCGATGGCGTCTTGGGCCTCCCGCAGGTGGGCATGTGAAGGGGATTCCTGAGCAGCCCGCTCGATCTCACGGACCCTGGCTTCCCGGTTCTCCGCTTCCACCTCGATCATCACTCGATCCAGGTCTCCCCGCGAGATTCTGCCGTCGGTATCCCCTTCGCCATCATCGTCATTGGCTACATCCAGGCGATCCAGAACGGAGTCATTATCCAAAAGGTAGACGGCGGTTTCTTCGATGCTCTCGAGGCGCTCTTCGATCTCATCATCGGCGACACCGGCTTCCCGCAGCCGCTCTTCAGCGCGGTCGAAGTCGTAGTCTCCTTCGGCCACTCGCTCGATGTCCCGGCGCGATACGGTGCCGTCAGTGTCTCCTCCGCCAGGATTATCAAAAACTTCAAAATTACGATCCAGGTTGGAGATGTGGTCGCGCTCTTCCTGAGCGCGTCGCTCTTCGGGGGTGGGGCCTGCCGGACGGGGCCGGGGTTCGCGATTGTCATCGCCACTGCGTATAGCGGAGCGTTCGGCGGCATCGGCCGAGGAGATCCGGGTGGCTCGGGCCGAGAGGTCTATCTGGGCTTCCTCATCGGTGGGAGCGGGGCGGTTAGTGCGGGGGGCGGGGCTTGAGGTGGTACGGGGCCGGTCGTTAGTCCGGGGAACTGAGGTCGTGGTGCTGCTGGGTGAACTTCTTTTGGTAAGGGTTTTGATCGTCTTTGCTAAACTCATAAGCGGCCTCCGTGCGAATCTCTCAACCCTAAATTAGGGCCTGTGGACATTTGGCATTCCGAGCCAAACGCAGGACAAATGTCCACAGGCCCTAGTCAACCCAACAGGGGTTATTGTGGACCACGCCCGAGGCGTTGTTAAAATTCTGTTAACACTTCACTGATTCCACTTTCATTCCACCACGCTAGCCTATCTTTGAGTTCAGGATGGTTCAGCAAGCAAGCAAAAAAAGAGGTGTAGCCTTACTCACTGCTTTATTTTTTGGTTGCTTCTGCATCTCACTCTCCACCGGGTTTCTCTTGCAAGTGCCTGTTGATCTAGGGGCAACCGCCCAATTGGAGCGAGACACCCGGGCAAATTACGTGGCGGAAGCTGCGGTGGAACACACCATGGCCTGGATCAGCCACGAGATCGAAAACTTCCGTGAGCCCTGCACCTCTACCAACCCCAAACCGGTCCGATCCGGTAGCTTGGACGGCCTGGACTGGACCTGCCAGGTAGAAGCCGACGGGCAGACCCCTCCCCACGGGCTCGCTCCTCTGAGGGTCTATAAACTTACCGCCACCGTTAGCCAGGCCGGTCAAGAACACTTCAGAGTGGTCGACGATGTCCAGGCGGGCCAATCGTTTGCTCGCTACTCCATGTTCATCAATCAGGACGGCGTCATCGCTTACGACTTCCTGGTGACCGAGCACTCTCAGGTGAAGGGGCCCATCCACAAGAACCGACCTATCAGCTTCTTGGTAAGCCCCTCTCTACTGAATCACAAGCCTGACAGTGGGATTCCCTTCGATTCGACCATCTCTACCACCGAAAGCCACCACAAATGGTACGTCGGTGGAGTCATGTACGAGCACCTCGAAGAGGCTGAGTACCAGAACTTTCTAGGCAACGGTGTCGATGATCTGGAGTACAAGGCTAAACCCAAATTGATGCCCTCCGACTCCACCCCCCTGGCTCAAGCGGCCTGGGGCGGCGACGCCCCCGCCGGGCTTTCGCTGGGGGTGTCCGCCAACCCTATGGGAGGGGTCTACATCAACGGCGACGTGACCAGCCTGGAGTTGAGCGTCAACGGCAATGGCCACTTCGAGCTTCGCATTGACCAGGGTGGTCTCGTCACCACCGTGATCGAAGATGCCCAGAACAACCGTCGTCTGGTCACCGAGCCGTCCGGCACCATGTACGCGGTGGACGGCCTGGGCACCGGGGTCATCTTCGCCACCGGAGATATCCAGGCCATCAAAGGCAAGAATAAGGGCGCCCACACCATCGCCAATAAGTTTGAAGATGGAAAAACGATGGAGATCGCAGGCAGCATCACTCGAGCCGACACCCCCGTAAAGTCGGAGCCTACCGGAACCGACGATCGGCTGGGGCTGGTTTCCGGCAAGATCACGGTGGCCGACGAGTCGGTCCTGCCCCGAAATGTGAACCAACCGCTCTACCTCTACGCCAGCATTATGGCCACCGACGTGTTTCAGGTGAAAGACCGATTTACCGGAAACCCGGGTGCTATGGCTATCTATGGTGGGTTAGCGTCCGACAAAGCGTGGGAGACCGTGGACTTCAACAATTTGAATGAACTCCGCACCACCAGTGGATACGGCGGCCTCTCCGGGTTCGGTTCGGCAAACATCTTCTACGATAAGCTCCTGGCCGACGAGCCGCCTCCGGAGTACCCCACCACCGCTTCGGCGGACCTATCGGTCCGGTCCTGGAAAGAGCAGCCTCTTTGAGAAGAGGCAACTCCAGCGGCCTGACCCTGGTGGAAACCATGGTGGCCGGCACCGTGGTGATGCTGGTGCTGCTGGCTCTACTCGGTACGATCGCCTTCGGCCTTGCCGGTACTCAAAACGCCGAAGGGCATCAGAAGGCTGTTTACTACGCCCAGCAGTTGCTGGAACTCACCCGAGAGAGAGGGCTGGCTCGCAAAACGACCACCGGAAACATGGTGGGTTTTCAAGACTCCGAGAACGCTCGCGTTCCCCTCAATGCAGTTCCTTTCAGCGGAGATTTTGAGGATGCCGAGGGGTATACTCGCAGGATGGTGACGCGCCGACTTTCCAACGATCCGGCAGACTACGATTTTAAGCTTTTTGAAATCGAAGTGACGGTCTTCTGGACCGTGAAAAATCGAGAAAACCATTTCCGATTGGTAGGCGTGGATCGTGCACCGTAGAGCTTGCCGTGGAATAACCATCACCGAAGCCCTGGTAGCCAGTTCGATCCTGGTCATCATGTCGGTCATCTTCGCGGCCATCACTGGGCAGGTACGCACCAGTTCGGAGGGCGGCTCCAAGAAGATTGAGATCCGGGCCATCCACCGGGAGACTCAGCAGCGTCTGGCCCTGATTTTTCGCCGGGCTATCGCCCCCAACGAGATTGACCCGGCGATCGTTTCACCGGACCCCCAGCAGTCAGGGGAGGAAGTCCGGTTTCACGCTCCCTTGGACTTGCTCGACCCTGAGCAGGCCTTCGACCCGAGAAATCCCGAATACCCCGAATTTAATCTGCGTTTCAACCCCGCCGGAGGGTGCCTCGTGATCAGCAAGACGGACGGAACGGGAGTGACCCAACGCATCGGCCGCGGTCTGTCCCAGGTCCGGTTCCATCGGGCGCATGCCCACACCCTGGAGATCACCCTGGAATCTGTAAAACAGGTGCGTGGGGCTTCGGCGGGAGAGAAGAAAATTCGCGAGACCAGCAAGAGCGTGGTCAGGCTACCGGGCGCTCGCTAGAAGCGTTCAAAACATCTCCACTCGGACCCGATCGGTGATCTGGTGTAAGGCTTCTTTGACCCGCTCGGTTTCGGGGTGACGAACCACGACGTAGCCCTCGCCTTCGTAGGTGTTGCCGGCGGGTTGTCCGATCGCGGGGATATGGGCATCGGTGACCATCTCCCCCAATTCTTTCAAGACCTCCAGACCATGAACTCCGCTGACCCGGGCTCCACCCAGACCCCGTAGATAGGCCGCACCGGTCGCATACTTGCGCTCAGGGATGGGCAGCAGTTCATCGAAAATCATCATGTGAGCCCAGATCTTGAAGATATCCATGTCGTGGGCTCGGTTCATCAGAGTCGTGATCTGGGCCCCGGGTGGACGGGCCGCCACCTCGTTGATAGCCAGGCTGCCGTCCTCTCGACGGAACCACTCCAGGTGAGTGAGTCCGGTGTCCATTCCCAGACAGGAGAGTGCTTTGCAGCCCGCCTCCTTGATGTCGTCGTAGCGCGGGTGATCGATATCGACCGGTGAGTGGATCTTCCATTGAATCCAGGGGTTGGCAACCACGTTCAGGGGAGTCGGATCATAATGAGTGAGAGAATGCCACAGGTGCCTTCCCTGGACGGATAGGGTCTCAAACGAACTTTCCACCCCGGTCACGAACTCTTCGAGTTGCACCGGTCGCTCGGCCGTGGGTGCGCTGGCATGCAAGATCTCTTCCAAAACGGTCGGCGATTCGACTTTGAAGGTGGCCTGGGCGGCAGCCCCGTCGATCGGCTTGAGGCAGACCGGAAAGCCTACTTCCCTTACGAATCTTCGGGCTGTTTCTTTATCGTGAACGCGGGCGTGTCGCGCGCAGGGCACCCCGGCTTCCCGAAAGCGCTCTTTCATCAACGCCTTGTCCCGAAAGTTTCGGATGGTCTCAACCGACATTCCGTGGGTTCCCAGGGCTTCCCGAACCTGAGCCACCGGCAACTGGACCTGTTCGTTGATGGCCAGAATACGGTGGGGTTGGCCGAAGTGCTTCTGGAGTTGCCTGGCCGCCATCAGAAGCGCACCGGCATCGATGATCTCATCGACCCGCACCATAGGCACTTTCTCCTGAATTCGGGCCGGGAAATGATAGATGGGATCCTGGGTGATGATGGCGGTGCGCACACCTTCCATCTGGATCATAGGAAAAAGAAATTCGGCAGCACTCTGCTTATAAAAAGGAACCACAAAGATGACTAATCGCATGCCCGGTTATTCCAAATCGGGTGTGTCTCCCCTGGCGATGATGCTAAGGATCTGGTCCGGAATAAGTTTCTGAATTTGGGGCGCCGAGGCACCCGACTGGCAAGGGTTCTTTTCATTTTGCTGGAACGATTCTGCGGGAGTGGGTAAAACCCGAACTTGACTCTCTCAGCCAGAGGTTTAAAGGCATGAAAAATCATCCGCGATGGATACCCAGGGTGTGGGAGTTGCCCCCCGAGGTCGTTGAAAGACTAGGACGCCAGGTCGGTCGACAGCGCTCGATATATGAAAAGGGTCACCTCCTGGTGATTCTTCACGCTCTTCCTAAACCCGGACAAGACGAAAGGGAGGCGAGGGTCTTCTGGAGGGCACCCGATGGCAATTGGAAATCCAATAGCGGCAAAGGTACCGGGGCTCTGGCTGCCCATATAGCCGAGTATCAAGCCGCCATTGAGGAGTTAGAGCAAAGAGAAAATTCGGCCCAATCGTCGGAAGATTTCTTCTCTGTACTGGAGATCGCAAATCCGTTGGCTCGTTCCTCTCGTAATATGCACCTCGCTCTTCAGCAAGCACGAGATTTGGTCACGGAAGACTCCGAACTCATTTCGCTTCGCGATGAAGCTTATGGTGTGGAACGCGGCGCCGAACTCTTAGTGATAGATATTCGCAACGGCTTTGACCTCTACGTGGCCCGAAAAACCGAAGAGATGACGAAGAGTAGTCACTCCATGGCCCTGGCCGGACACCGCTTAAATCTCGGCCATGCACGGGCTGATATTGCTAGATTCTCAGAATCAACCGCTCGGTGACTGCATCTCCTGGGCCGACCAGCGCTCCTCGTACCAGGCCTCCCGTCTGAGAACAGAAGACCCCGACGCCCACTTGCGCACCGGTACGCCCCTTCATCCCATGGCCTGGCCCAGCAAGCTTCTGTGGGCCAAAGAGGTCCACCCTGCCTTATGGAGCCGGGTGGCTCGGGTGACCGATCTTAAAAACTATCTCCTCGAGCGTCTTACCCTCCAGCGGTTTCCTCTGGACCTCTCGATCGCTTCTTCCACCGGGCTTTGGAATCACCGAAGACAGGAGTGGGATCAGGGATTGTTGCAGCGCCTCGATCTTCATCCTGAGCACCTTCCTCAAGTTTCGGTGGAACGGATCGTGGCCGATTGGGATGGCCGACTCCTGCACGTAGGAGCCGGGGACGGCCCTCTGGCCAATCTGGGGGTGGGAGCGGTGACCGCCGGCCGGATGGCCCTTTCGGTGGGCACCTCCGGGGCCATCCGGCAAATGGAAACAGATGGGAACTCTCCTTTTCAGACCAGCCTCTTTCGCTACGCCCTGGACCATCGACACTGGGTGCGGGGTGGTGCGATCAGTAACGGCACGTCGGTCCTGGATTGGTTGAGGCTGCAGCAAGATATCCCGGTGGAGCAGATCCTGAAAAAGGTGAGCGTGGTCGCTGCCGGCGCCGATGGTCTCAGGGTCTATCCGTACTTCTCCGGAGAACGAGCACCCTTCTGGCGGCCGGAAGTGAAGTCCCACATCTCCGGTTGGTCGTTCGAGCACAACTTCAGCCACCTGGCCCGGGCCACCGTAGAAGGGGTCGCCTTTTGCTTGAAACGCCTGCTGGATCATCTCGAACCGACCGAGCAACCCCTGCGCTGCACCGGGGGCTTTTTCGCATCCCAGGTCTGGCGCCAGTTGCTGGCCGATGTGACCGGCCACCCGGTAGCGGTCAGCCCCATCGCCGAGGCCACCGCCCTGGGAGCCGCGCTTTTCACCACGGATAACTACCTCGAACTGTCCGCTTCCTTACCTGCCGGTGATCTCACCGAGCCTTCCGAACACAGGTCTCAGGTATACGGCGAAATCTACGAGGAATGGCTGGCCGGCGATCCCACCGGTAGACTGGCCTAGAGACAGGGCGTCAAAGGTCCAGTTCTAGGACCTCGATACCTTCGGCGGGCCGGGTACAGCAGAGCAGAACGTGCCCCTCATCCGGCTGAAAAGAGTTCTCCTCCAGATAGGTCACTTCACCGGCCAGTAGCCTGGTCTCGCAGCACCCACAGGTCCCGCCCCGGCACCCGTAGTCCGGCAAGACCCCGACCGACTCGGCGAAGGACAGGATACTACCCTCTTCCCACTCGGCCTCAACCCCGGAGCGGACAAATCTCACTTTGATAGACATGCCAGGCGCTTCTCTCGCGGCAACCGATATCCTACCGGCTTATCTGGTAGCCTCCTGGTAGTTCTTCAGCACCTGCTCCCAGTCCACGATGTTCCAGAAGGCCGCTACGTAATCAGCTCGCCGATTTTCGTAGCTCAGGTAGTAGGCGTGCTCCCATACGTCCAGGCCCATGAGGGGGATGTGACCCATCAAAAGAGGGCTATCCTGGTTTCCGGTCGAGGTGATGCGCAACTCACCCGCCCCGGACTGCACCAGCCAGGCCCATCCGCTTCCGAAGCGACTCATCGCCGCCTCGGCAAACTTCTGTTTGAAGCTCTCGAAGCCCCCGAAAGCGTTGCTGATCTCAGCCCCCAGCGCACCGCCCGGCTGACCACCACCTTTAGGGCTGAGGT
>JBAYRN010000176.1:0-8865 GCA_041676625.1 Vulcanimicrobiota bacterium | reverse complement strand
ACCATAAAATGCATCGTGATCACCGGATACGCCAGCGAAGACACTCCGGTTCGGGCCATCCGGCTGAACGTGAACGACTATCTTTTCAAGCCCTTCAGTCTCGCCTATTTTCTCAACACGGTGACCCGGGTTTTGCATCAAGAGGAAGAGGCCCGCACTAGAAAAGATCTCTTCAGCGAACTGTTCTCTCGATTTGGTCTCTCCATCGGAGACGATGACGACGCCCTGCTCGAAGAGTTGGTGTTGGAGAGAGAGGAGGCGTTTCAGGGGCTGTACGTGGGGATCCGTTCGGTTTTTCTGGACGAAAATGCAGCCCGAGAACTCTACGCCACCCTGGAAAACCTGGAGAGTGAGTTCCGCAAGCAGATGAACGCCGTCAACGCAGAGCCCGCTATCACTAAACGGATGAAGGGGGAGTACCGGGACGTGGGAGAGCGCCTGGCGCTCTTAAAAGCCGGAGCCACCGAAGACACCGCCGATCTATTTGGGATGGAGGAAGAGGTGTTTAAGCCGCTCTACCACGCTATCAAGCGGGGTGAGGTGGGGTTTGGTGAACTGCTCTACGCCCCCCTCCTGCGCAAGACCCCCGACTCCCGCTTCGAGCCCCAGACCGAACTCCTGGACCTGAAGCACAGACTCTGGCCGGCGCGGTAGTGACCTACATTCGGCGAGGGTAGACCTTCCAGAAACTCATCTTGATGCGGTCGCTCTGGGGAAGGTATTCGTTGAGGTTGAAGCGGATTTCTTTGGTAATGTCCAACTCATGAATACCGTCGTTAAAGGACCCCTTATCGTCCGTATAGGCTCCAACGTAATCATAGACCGAGTCAATATATCCCTCAATGGTACTCTCGAAATCTTGCTGGGTCGACTGTGCGTCGTTCATAGCTTTGGTAAGCGGAGCTAATTTTGCCTCCTCAATCGGTTTACGGGGATCCGTATTGGACAGAGAGTCTACTAATTCTTGTTGGTCCTGAAGAGCTTTCACGGCATCATGATAGGCTTCTGCGATCTCCAGGATTTCGGCAAGTTGATTCCAAAGGTTGGCTGCATCGGGATTCAGTCCTGGGGGTATTTCTAATGAAGGAAATCCGGCTCCGGCTTCAGCCCGAGCCCAGATATCCCTTTTCATAGCTGCGATGTGTTCATCCCTTTCATGAATCCTGCTTGAGTCCACATATCCTAAATCATTTTGCTCGAAATCTCCGATAATTTCGGCTCCGCTCAAGAACCCCATGTCGCCTACCGGGGGGGCTCCAACCCCGTCACCGCCGTCATATCCCCCCTTAGCTTCTTTACTGGTTGTGATGACGGTGGTCATATCCCCCGTCTCCTCATTAGACACGAAGGTCACGTTCTCCAAGATCGCGTGGCCCTTGTCCGGATTCTGGGAGTTTACCACCGCGTTGCCCACGATGGTGATGTTCTTGGCGGTCAAGTTCCCTTCGGTGTAGACCAGGCCGGAAAAGTAGTTCGCCTCCGGATTTCCACCGTCTCGACCGATATCGATATCGCCCCCGGCCAGCAGAGCCATTTTGTCGGTACCGTTCAGGTTGGCCCCATCGTTGATATCCACGTTACCGGTCGCTATGACCAGGCCTTCTCCGGTCAGGGCCCCGTCGATCACGAGATTACCTTCGACCCAGATCATTGCTTGCTGGAGTTCAACATCACCGTGGTAACGCAAAGTGCCTCCTCTGACGTAACTGTACATGACATCGAGTTCCTGGTCCTTGTGGTAGTCGTCGTCCAGCAAGCTGATGACACCCTGTTCTTCGGAACCCAGTCTGAACTGTTGGATGTCGATATCGGTCAAGGTGGTCGCTTCCGCCAGGCTCTGGACCCCTCCACGCACCACGGCCGGCTGTTCAATGTTCACGGGACCCACCGATTTCACGAAGCCGGAGATCTCGGTGGAGGTGAGACCGTGCTCATCGGCCCGAATGGTCACTCCCTCCGGAGAGTTGCAGAGGATATGACCGGGGCGGTCCGTCTCGCCTGCGTGGTAGCCGGACTGGCTGCTGGTGCCCAGAACCCGGATGGGGTCGGCGGAGTCGATCTTGCCGGAGGTGGCCAGTCCGAACGGAAAGGGAGGTTTCTCGATCACGCACTCGATGGTCCGATACTGTCCCTTGCAGTAGCCGGTGCTGATCACATGAAACATGCCATCCGGCACGACACGACCCTGATACCCGGTGTCGTTGGTCAGATTGGTGTTGTTGGTGGAATACGGAAAGCCGTGGCCGGGATCGAAGGTGACCACGTGATAGGCCTCATCGGGGTTCATCCCGGGCGTGATGGTAGCTCGGATGGTTTCTCCGTTGAGGCCCCAGTTGACTAGAGGGTTTTCCTCGTTTCCGGTACCTTCAATGTTGTCTTCGTGGGAAATCTGGTAAAGGACTTCGGCGAGTCCGGCCTCCGCTTCACTGAGAGCCACACTCCCGTTGGACACCCGGTTGGTCAGGCTGATGTTGAGAGTAAACATTCCGGCCATGGCCGCTGCCACGCTCACCACGATGGTCACCAGCAGTAGGGTCGACATCAAAGAAACGCCGGTTCGAAACTTGAGCTTTACCATCTTCGACTCCTCGGGGTCACACTGCTGACCAGTTGATAAGATTCGGTATCGTTGGTTTCGGTTCCGCTGGTATCGATTTCGCAAGTTATGGATAGCTTCAAGGGGGCTTCGATGATAGCGGTGTCGCCGTCCTTATCGGTGATGACGAATTGGACGATGTTGCGCGCTAGCACCTTAGAGGCCTTAGAGCTTATGTTGCGGGAGCTGTTCAAGGCAGACTGGGACAGAATAGCAGGCTCATTGGGGCCGGCCCCTGCCCCTTCGGCTCTGGTATAGTAGACTCGCTGCTGGCTCGAGTCATAGAAGATAACCCCGAAATCGGGCGACATCTGGGGATCCCCGGTGGTTCCGGAGAAGGGCTGAACACCGTCTTTGACCTCCTGCCAGCTGATCGCCTGGGCGTCGGTTGCCACGGTCACGGTTTCTATCTGGGAGTTGAGGATGCTCATTTGGAATTTTTCCATGAGAAGGAGACAATCGCGGTAACTGTCCGACTTACCGCTTTGCCGTCGAAAAAGTGACATCGATGGGATAAAGAGCGCGATCATCATGGTTGTAGCAATGAGCAGCACGGTGAAGGAGACGACCACCTCGCTGAGAGTAAAGCCGCTTCGGGAGGTCCAGGTCATACGTGTTTGAAGATAACCGCCCTTCTGGCCAACTGCTGGTCCATATTTTTGTAGGTCCAACGGGTTGTGACTGTGACCAATTTGGCAACATCCTGATCCATAACTCCACCTGAACTGAGTGGTGCCGACTCTACCTCCACCTGCAGATTATACTCCACGCCACCCGCGAGCACGGAAAGGTGAGGAGCGGCGGTGGGCTCGATGGATCCGAAGCCGGTCTGCCTCATCTCCGCCAGAGAACTCTCGGCCAGTAAACCAGCAGTATTCCTCTGAGCCGCCCTGGCGGTCCCGGTGATGGTCGCCGGGATGACCCCGGCCAGGACCACGGAAATCACGGAAAGTAACAGAAAGGCTACCATGACCTCGGCCATGGAAAACGCCCGCAAGCTTTGCCGTGCTACCATTTACACAGTCTATCATTCAAAAGGTCGGGTCGCTACCAGACTCGAACTTTTGAGCTGTGAAAAGGCCCTGGGAGAAGACGCTACCCTTTATATTCCTGGCGGTCGTCGTGTTACTTGCGATTCAGTTCTACCCAACTCCCAAGGAGCGAAGGCCTGGTGAGATTTATCTTTCCACCATCCCCTCCGGAGCCGACATCTATATGCTTCAGGCTGGAAGCATACGTGGCTTTAATAAGAAGTTTCTGGCTCGCTCACCCGGACCTCTCCCGGTGGACATCAAGGAGCGCACTCGTTTTACTTTAACTCTTGAGCTCTTCGGCTATCACGTGGAAGACCTTCGAATCAGGCAAGCGGACCTGGCGGCCGGGCCCACCATCGAACTCAGACCCAAATGGGGCATCTTGAGCGCGATGATCTACCTGGCCCGCGACTATCGATACCTGCTGTCTGCGCTCTTACTCTCCTTTCTCTTCGGGCTTTTTGAAGTGCGTCCCCAGCGCCGGTTTCAGCGGGAGCAAGAAGAGCTTTGGAGGTCCGGAAAGCTCCAACCCGGGCTGCAGTTGCACGAGTATCAACTGGTGGAAAAGCTGGGTGAAGGCGCGTCTGGAGCGGTCTTCAGGGCCTTAAAAGCCCGCTCTGATCCGAATCGGTCTTTTACCTTGAAGGTACTCCTGCGAGACGCAGGGAGAGAACCGCACGAACTGGAGGAGACTCTGAATCGTGAACTCCGGACCTGCGCCGCACTGGGCCACCCGGGGATCGTGGACCTTCACGGTTGGGGTGTGTTCCGGGATTATTACTACCTGGTTTCTGAATTCGTTCCCGGCGATACCCTCGACCGAGTAGGGAGGTCTTCCCTCGCGGATGTCTGCCGATGGGGGATTCAGATAACCGCAGCTCTGACCTACGCTCATTCCCAGGGGGTCGTTCATCGGGACATCAAGCCGGCCAACATCATCCGGACCCGAGATAATCAGGTAAAGATTCTGGATTTCGGCATTGCCGCACAGGTCGGGAGCGCAGAGGAGAGCGGGGCTGGTAGCGTGGGCTACATGGCACCTGAGCAAGCCAGCGGTGAGGTCTCGGCGGCCTGCGATTTTTATGCCCTGGGAGTCACCCTCTATCGTCTGGCCTCCGCTAGTATGCCGTTTCAGGGAGAGGATCTTATCCAGGTCCTGGCTGCCCAGGCCATCGGGAAGTACGAACCTCTGGATTCCTTGATTGACTGTCCGGCTGAATTCCTTGAGTTGATCGACGGGTTGCTTCAAAAAGAGCCCCGGGATCGGCCCGATGCGGAACAGATCCAGATACTCCTGGAAGCCTCCCTCAGATGCCTGAGCTGAATTTTACCAGGGCTTCGATCACTTCCGACGCCGTCTGATACCGCTCTTTGAGATCTCGAGCAAGAAGCTTGTTCACGATAGCACGCAACTCGGGTCGGGCTGCCTCTTCCGGGAGTTTGGGGGTCGAATCGGTGGTGAGTTTCAAGGCCAGCAGAGTCATAACGTCCTGTTCATCGAAAGGGGGGGCTCCCACCAGGGCTTCATACATCATGGTTCCCACGCTGTAGAGGTCGCTCTGGGGGCTACCCTTTCCGCCGGTGATCTGCTCGGGAGCCATGTAGTTTGGGGTGCCCAGGGTGGTGTTCGTCTTAGTGATGGTGGCGTAGTGCTTGCCTCGAGCCAGCCCAAAGTCGGCGATGACCGGTTGCCCGTTGTCTCGACGAACCAGTATATTTCCAGGTTTCAGGTCGCGATGCACGACTCCCACCCGGTGGGCGTGATCCAGTCCGCGAAAGATTGCCAAAAAAACCGTGACCAGGGCTTGCTCGTTCCGTTTTTCTTCAGCCAGCCAGTCGGTCAGTTCAGGGCCGTCCACGTAGTCCATGACCATCCAGAGTCGGCCTGACTTTTCACCGTGGTCGTATGCTCTGACCAAGTTCGGATGAGCAAACATTCGACAGACCTCCACTTCTCGCTCGAAACGCACTCTGAAATCCTCGGATTTGCTCCATTCGGGAAGTAAGACTTTCAAAGCATAGGAGTAGGAATCGCCCGGAAGGCAGGAGGTGCATCGATAGACCTGACCCATGGCTCCTTTCCCGATCTCCACGCCGCGCACGAAGCGACCATAGCGAACTTCTTGAGGGGTGGAGGGGGAATGCTCGTAGAGTCCGTCCGGAGGAGGAGGGGGGGCGGTTCGAAAGACCGTGTCGAGAGAGGAGGTGCCATCTTTGACCGTGCTGGGGCGCGACGAGTGCGAAGCCTCCTGATGTGCTGGCAAACCGGCGCTGTCTTTTCGAGCCTGGAGCGTTGCAAGCCACAGGAGCAGCAAGCCGGGGACGAAGAGATAGCTCAGGATGAAATAGGGAGTTTTTAGGCGTAGGACAGCAGATTTCGTCTTCAATTCGGACCCGCTGAACGCACCTTCGCGGTACCTCGTGGAGAAGCGATATTCGCTCTCGACTTCTGGAACCACCGCCGGAGTCCGAAACGATTCGGTACCCACCTCGAGCCTGGCCATAAGTGGTTGTGACAAGACCAGGATGTGCCCTTCCATCTTCTGACCCTGGTTGGTCGTATCATTGATACTGTCCAGTGAACTTTCGCCCACTGGGACATCCCGGTTGATTCTGGCTTTGACCTCTTCCCAGCTTTCACCGGCCAGTTCCCGGGCCTGGCGCTCGGCCCCGAAGATCATCGAGCGAACGGACACACTGACAAGAATCAGTAAGACCCCGACAGCTATGGTGAAGCGCGCTTTAGAAGACACCCCTGCTGATTTGGTGGTCGGAGGACTGTTCCTCTCAGTGGGGTCTCAGGGCTTTTTTCGACCGCACTCAGCCGAGCCAGTTCGGGGGCGATGGCGATTCACGCGAGCCCCCGAACTGGCTCATCATCTGGCCTTCGGCCTTTAGTAATTGCCGGGGGTCATCTGGTAGTAGTAGCCTCCAGGCCCTTGAATGTAGGGCTGTTGATAGCTGTGAGGAACCAGATAGGTGCTACCGTTGTTGGGGTTTTGCCATTGGGAGTGCTCCCAGATGGTGCTGTTGATGAAGGCTTCGTGCTGGGCGTCGCGCTGCTGGGAATTAGCTCGGACCGCGGCCTGGCTGTTGTCAAAATTTCTTTGCGCGGTGTTCAAATTTTGATTGAAGGCGCGTTGCCCTTCAGGGGTGGTCGATTGCCAGACTTGCTGCTGGGTGTAGGCTTGAATCCGGCCTCGGATCTGTTCGTAGGGCCGATAGTCGGCCTGGGAGATGCGGTAGTCGTACTCGAGAACCCTGTCGGTGAACCGTTTGAAGCCATCCGGGGTACGCAGGGGAGCCGGGTTTTGCCAGAGGTTCTGCAGGTAATTGGCCATCCATTCGTGCAGCTTTTGCTCCTGGGCGAGTCGTTGAAAATCGGCCTGAGAACCACCCATCTGCGCCAGTTGGTACATCTGTTGAGTTTCTTGAGACCTCATGCGCACGTTGTTGAACTCGGACTGGAGTAACTGTGCGATTTGCTGGTCGCTCTGGGCCAGGGCGGGACTGAGCAGCGCCGCCAACATAAGGATGGGTAAAAAAAGTTTGTAAAGTTTCATAGGGCTAACCTCGATTCGATAGGGCTAATGATAGCCAAGACCTGAGGTCTGCTCTGTGACGGCCATTACTTCGTGATGGAATTCACCAATTAGGGCTTTATACCGGCAGCCTTCATCGCTTTGGGGGAGGGGATCAATCCCTTTTTCACCGAGATGCACGGCGAGGTCTGTCGGAATTCCTCGATCTTTTTAGGATCGTGTCGCAACAACTCTACGACCTCCTCCAGGGTCAGGTCCGTCATGTGACGGGCGTCGCCGCAATTGATCCGCTCGATCCTCCAGGTCGCGTAAAATTTTGAAGCGTAGTTCGGATGATCGAGGTAGCTGAGCAGTAATTCAAGATCGTGGGGGGCAGCCAGGATCTCGTCGAGGTCGGTGATCTCTTCGGGCTGCTGAGCGCGCGGGACAGTGAGATAGCGAAGCACCGCAACCATACGCTCCAACCTTTCGTCGGTGTAGTAATCCAGGAACTGATGACTCCGGGGGATGTCTTTGTGGTCGATAAAAATGCGACGTTCGGCCACCGCCTGATCGAGTTGGGGCAGAGTCATGCGGGGAAACGCCGAGCCGCCGGCCATGCCGCGGATGCGCCGGCGGGTGTTGAGCGCCTTGTCTCCTTTGCTCAGGTAATCAGCCACGGTAAACCAGATCAGGCGGGTTCGCTCCTCCACTTCGTCGGCCTCGATTCCACTCTTGTACCAGAAGTCGTAGTCGAGATCCGAACCAGCCAGGACCAGCATGTCGAGTTGCACGTCGTCCTGGGGTCGGTGGGTCTGACCGAACGGCTTGTGGTCGAGATAGGTGATCTCCGGCAGGACCGCTGCCGCCGCCACCTCGCACCCCATGCTGTGAGCCAGCAGGCTGATGTGGGCCTTGGGATACTTTTCTTGGAGAGCCAGTAAGAGCGCTCGGGTGGGGCCCCGTCCCACCGTCCGAGCCACCGGAACCATATCGTGGTAGGCTCGAATCATTCGCAAGGCATCAAGCCCCTTGGAACTCGGAATATCGACCGCCGAATCCCATTGCACTCCCACGAAGCCCACTCGAGATTGATCCGACTCAAACAGGGGCCGTAACCGTTTGACCAGGGTATTGTAATCCCGGGTGCTGCCCGCTCGAGGCTTTTTGAACCCGTGAATAAAGACGACGATCTGCTCGGGGTCATCCTGTAGTCTGGAAAGCTCGTTCAGAGTGGCTTCGAGCGCCTCCGGTGTAAATTGACCGTCCTTTTCGAGCCAGAGTGGTGCAAACCCATCCGGTGTGTGGACTTCCGGCTCCTGGCCCAGACTCACCACAGACGTCAACAACAAGAGCAATAAAACCTGAATCGAAAATCTCATCTCTCTGAGTTTGGATGAGACCTGAGGTCCCCTGCCAGGATGGGGTCATACGACCCTGGTGGAGAGTGTCGGATCAGCTATACTTCAACTATGCTAATAATTGTCATTCTCACCATTCTGGTTTTTGGTTACGTGTACGTGGAGTCCGGACTGCATCGAAAGCAGCGGGTGGTTTTGGCGGCTGTGCTTCACGCGGTCCCGGCGGGGATAGCCTTTTTGTTGATCTGCGATCTCGGTTTCGGGAATAGTTGGTTCAGTGGCTGGGAAGTGGCCTCCTTTTTGCTCCAGATCCTTTGCATTGCGTATCTGCTTTTCGTCGGGGTCACCGCTTT
>JBAYRN010000175.1:0-9004 GCA_041676625.1 Vulcanimicrobiota bacterium | reverse complement strand
TCCGGTTCCGGTTCCGGCTCCGGCGTCTCCAGTGCTCCGGCCAACGCCCGGGTAGCGATCTCGGGGGGAACCTCCACGGTGGAGTCCACGGCTAGGGCTCGCACAGCCTCGACCGGGTCCTCTTCTTCCGTTTCGGTCAAGGAGTACTCGTTTTCGTTATCCAGGCTGCTGATTCCGGGGCTCTCCAACAGCTCTCCAGAGTCGGTGTCGGGGGCCAGCACTTTGGCCAGGTCTTTCTCCAGAGCCAGGGCCAACCGTTGCAAGATCGAGACCTCGGCAGACAAAAACTCAGCCGGGTCTTTGCACGAATCGAGATAGATCAAACCCCGATCTTCCCCATCGAGCTTGTTCAGGGGGCAGACACAAACCGAGCGAATGCTGTGTTCCTCAACTCCGGCCAGAGCGGAGTACTCGGGTTCGTTCAGGGCATCGCGGATGTGGGTGGTCTCGCCTTTTTCCCAAACGGCATTGACCAGTTCCAGGCTGAACGGCACACTCGCCAGGTCCTGCACCTCTGGAAAGCCCCGCGAGGCCATGATCCTGGGTTCACCCTCCAGACGAACCAGAATCATCACCCGCTGGGGTTTGAGCACACTGGAGACGATGCTGAGGGTGGACCGCACGTATCGGGTGACCTCTTGCATGAGTTCGTTGGTTAGTGACTTTTCTTCTGCTCCCGAGGACTGCCAGTGGCGCTCCACCATCTGGCGGCCCAGCCCCTGCAAAATGGCGAGATCCCGAAACTTGAGGCGCCGGGGTGGGGCAATCTCCACGTACATAATTCCGAGGATCTCTCCCTCGGTGTTTTTGTAGGGTGCCGCCAGTTGACGCTTTTGCACTTTGTCGGAAACCGGACCGGCCGATTCGACCACCTTTTGGATCAGTTCCAGATTGAACTCGGTCTCATCGGTTTCCAACCCATGGGAAACAGACAACTGGAAATCGGCACCAGAAAATATCGCCGCTCTACTAGGCTTGATATTCTGAACGATCCGGGCCAGCAGGTCGTGTTCGAACTCAGCCGTGTCAACCATGACCAGAGGTTTCCAGCGGGGTGGCTCTTATCCTGTTCTTTCGACCTTGCTCCACATCGACCAGGGCCAGGAAGACTCCCCCGACCACGAAGAACACCACGATCGAGAGCACGGCTGCTCGCCCCGATCCGGTGAGCGCCACCAGCACCGCAAAGATGCCGGTTCCGGCTACCCCCGAAAACTTCTCGGCTACTGCGAAGAAACCGAAGAACTCCGAAGTCTTCTCAGGCGGCACCAGGGAGGCAAAGAGTGAGCGGGAGAGGGCCTGGCAGCCCCCTTGCGCGACCGCCACCAGAATGGCCAGGGTGTAAAACTCACGAGCGCTGGTCATCCGATAGGCCAGTACCGCTACCACCACGTAGACCGCCAGGGCGATCATAATGGAGTTCTTCGGACCGATCCTCCCGGCCAGGGCTCCGAAAGCAAAGGTAAAGGGTATCCCTAGAAATTGGACCATCAGGATGGCGCTCACCATGGTGGAACTTTCCAGTCCGATCTCGCTACCGTACACGCTGGTCATGCGGATGATGGTCCCGATCCCGTCGTTGTAGATCAAAAAGCCAAGCAACAGCAAAAAAGCTTGCTTGTACTGCTTTAGCTCTCGAAAGGTCGACCCCAGCCGGCGGAAGGACACCAGCACCGGGTTGCCGGTAATGGAGGGATCGCCCGGTGGCTCCGGGACACCGCGCAGAAGCGGGATGGAAAATAGGCCCCACCAGAGGGCTACGCTCAGAAAGGACCAGCGCATGGCGGTGGGGGCATCGGCGAAGCCAAAGAGATCCGGCTTCATGATCCAGAGCAAATTGACGGCCAGTAGGATTCCGCCCCCCAGGTAGCCCAGCGCGTAGCCGGCGGTGGAGACCCGGTCCACCTCCTCGGGGCGGGCCACGTGGGGCAGCAGGGAGTCATAGAACACGAAGCTACCGGAGGCGCCGATGTTGGCCAGGATGAACAGCAGCGCCCCCGCTTGCCAATCACCCGGGCCGGTCCAGGCCAGGCCGGCGGTGGCCAGCACGCCCAGAGCTAGGAAGGCACCCAGCAGCTTCTTGCGCAGTGCGTAACTATCGGCCAGGGCGCCCAGGATGGGAGCCAGCACCGCCACCACCGATAAAGCGACGGTGGTAGCCCCGGCAAAGATCGCGGTGGTGCGAGCAGGCTCCAACCCGCTGGCTGAGACCTGGGCGAAGTAGATGGGGTAGACCGCGGTGATGATGGTGCAGAGGAAAGCCGAGTTGGCCCAGTCGTAGAGAGCCCAGGCACGCAGCTCAGGGCGGTGCAGACCCAGACGATACAGCAGACCGGTGGATTCATTCGTGCTTTCCATCAAGCCCTGTACCGCACCGGCCCGGTGGCTCCTGCCCTTGCACAAGCTGGAGCGGCGCTCCAAGCACGGGCGCGTTCTAGGCGGCAGGCCAGCATGAGGTGGCGGATGTGGGGGTCTGTGGTAGGCTCGGGGAGGGCCATCAGTCGCTCTATCAGTTTGGCGGTTTTGCCGCCGCTGGTGTTAGCGGCGAGCGCGTCTCGAGTCGTGGGCTCGAGCCAGTCGGAGGTTTGTAGGAGCAGTTCTAAGAGCGGCTGTCCGTTTTTGGGAAGTGGAAAGCTCGCCAACCGGCTTGCCATTTGCGCCACCGTGTAGCGATGCAGGACGCCGGCCTGCGCCACCTGCTGCAAGGCCTGGCAGAGCCGGTTGAGCTTCAGGTCGATCCCTTTATACGCTCGGCCGAGGGTGGTTTTCAAGGGGGTCGGGTGGGCGCGCCCGTCATCGATCCCGGCGATCATCAGGTCGACCGCGGTCATACGCAGGTCGGGGCTGTTGGAGGCGAGCGCCAGGCAAACCACCAAACAAGCCAGATCATCCCACGGGCGGTCGGGCTCAAAAAGCGGTTCAAGAAAGAGTTGGTGTGGAAAGGCGAGGGCGCTGCCTTGCTCTAACCGGTCCCACATCAGGGTGGCTGCTTGTTGCCAGGTGCCGTCCAGGTTCTGAGGCCAGCGCAGGGTGCGCCAATGGGTGGCCCAGGGGCCGAGCAGGTCGGGTTGCAGCCAGGACTGGGATAAGCACTCATACTGAGCTTCTGTGGGGTTCAGGCTCGGTGGTGGAGCGACTCTTGAAAAGATCCCCTTGAAACGGCTCACCATGCTGCCCAGCCTTGAAGAGCTCGCCGTATCAGCGGACTGAGACCCTCCCTTCCAACGGAGCCGCTCGCCGCGTCGGGCGCTCCAGGTCAGTTCCAGATTCGGTACAGGAAAGCCCAACTCGGCACTGAGATCCGCGCGCGGTTCGCGAACTCGACCAGCGGCGAGCCAGAGCGCGCTCGAGCGGTCACCGGACTGGGGCCCCTCGGCGTCGCCCAGGGCCCAGCGCACGGCGCGAGCGACCTCTCCGTTAAATTGCTGTGCTCGATTCAAGGCGTACTCCCGGCCATGAGGGGCGAGCCGCAGGAGCGCCGCGATCACGTCATGGGGGCGTTCGGCCAGCGATTTCTCTCCGCTCTTCTGAACTAAGGCGGTGAATCGCTCGAGGAAAATGGAAGGGAGCAGCCAGCCGCCCTGATGGCTCGGTGCGGCCAGGAGGGGCGACGGCTCACCTCGCACCAGGCGGGGTCGTAACTCGTTCAGGCGCCCCCGCAAGAACTCGCGCAGTTGACTCGGCCGCTCGTGAGGCGAGGGCAAAGTGGCGAGGTCGCGCCCTTCGATCCAGCTGAGCAGCAACTGCTTTAAGGCCAACGAAATACCCATCCCCCCGGCGCTCAAACCCTGCACCGTGTCCGTAACGGGGGCACTTTGAAGCCGCTTTTTGAGCGCCTGTGTGCGCAACTCGAACTCCGGTGTACGGGGGCCGGATAGGCGAGAAAGGCCATCGAGGATACGCTCGATCTGTTCTCCGGAGCGGCACTCTTCCACCGCAGCGGCGACCTCGTCGATGAGTTGCTGCAGGGTCGAGATCGGCTCCAAGGGAGTGAGCCGGAACGGCACCTCGCTGAGCTGGTAGCTCAACGGCCCGGGGACTCCATCGCTCGAAAAACCAAAAAGCTCAAGCCAGCGAGGCTCGATACCGTCGAGTTGCAGCTCGTCCAAGGGGGCCGCAACGACCGGGACGGCGCTCACAACCTGAACGACTTCGCCACGCTCTTGTAGCCAGGATCCGGCGCTCTCCACCACATCTTTGTGGGGATGGGAGGTGGCCGTGCGGGCAAGCTCCAGGCCCGCTTGCTCTAAGGCCGGGTCGCTCACGGAAAGCTTTCTGACCAGCTTTAAGAGCGCCATCGCGGGCCCCTTGGTGGGATGCGCCAACACCGGATGAGCAGCTTGCAAAAAGGTGAGCCGGTCGAACCGCTCGGCACGATCGAAGAGCTTCACGGCGTAGGCTGCCACCTGGGGCGAAGGAGAAGCCAAAAGGGCCCGGTAGAGCGGCTCGAACTCTGCCAATTCGGAGGCGTTCGGCTTCAGGGCCTGGTGAAACTTTAACAGTGCTGAGAGCTGCCCTTTGGGGAAGTCGCCGGCCAGCGCGAGCAGACTCTCTTCGAGGAGTAGGCGACGGGGCAGGGTGCCATCTTGGGTCAGCTCGATCAGCGCCTCGGTCCAGATTTGGTAGTGGGGATGGAGTTCTTCCCAGCCGCTTGGGACGCCCTGGGAAAAGGCAGAGGTGGGAGCTCGGAAGAGGGCCGGGATCACTTCCAGCAGATGCGGTCGCTCACGCAGACGGCGGCTTAAGGACGTCTCCGGGAAGGCGGGGTTGAAGCGGTCACCAA
The DNA here is from genome assembly GCA_041676625.1 of Vulcanimicrobiota bacterium. Lineage (GTDB taxonomy): Bacteria > Vulcanimicrobiota > Xenobia > Xenobiales > JADMJV01 > JAEXNA01. Next base: position 4,221 of record JBAYRN010000175.1, on the reverse strand, counting down.
AAAAGCGGAGAAACCGCTCCGAGCGCAGGTCGAGCGGCACGCCGTGGGCGAGCAGCGGGTCCACGAGTTCCCAGGCGACGAAGAGCGCGCCTTTGGGATTGAGCTGTTCGTGTAGCCACGACTTTGTCCACTCCAGCGGTCGCTGTTTTAGGACCTGGAGGTACGCTTCTTTGATGATGGCAGGGGCGTTCTGGTAGCCGTACAGGCGGACCCGCTTGGCCTCGGCGAGGCTACCCAACGCGAGCACCGCCAAGGTGATGTTGCTGTTGAGGTAATAATAAGGCGAAGTACCTCGGTCTGAGTGAGCCGGAGTTAAGCCTTCGCGAGTGAGCTGGTGTAGCGCGCCGTTGAGTAGCGCTTTATGCAGTTGGTCGACGGGCTTTTGAAAGCTCGCACGCTGCTCCTCATCGCGCGCCGTCAGGGCCAACAAGGCCGGCACGGTTTGCTCTGGTGGAGCTTCTAAGAGGAGTTTTTCCAGCGCTTGGTAGTTATTGATCGCCTTCATAAAGTTGGACCGCCAGGACGTGTTTACAGGGGCCGCGCGAGCCTTGATGCTTGCTAAACCAGGGGCAACTGCAGCGGGCGCCGTCGCCAGTAATACGCACGATGTGCTTGACTTCCTCGCCGGCCACAGCGAACTCGCCCTGACCGAGCGCCGTCACCTTGTCGGCGGCGAGTAGCTTGCGCGCCGATAGAAGCCGCGGCTGCAGGCTCTCCACCCGCTCGAGATCAAACGGCAGCTCGCGATGGAAGTAGCATCTTTCGAGGGCGTCGTAACCGACTACCCCTTGCGAACCCAGGACCGCGAGCGCCCCGGTGACCTCGGAGGGAGCGGTGAGGAGTTGGGTGGCCAGGTGGTCGACGTCGATGCGTGAATCCCAATTGAGCTTAGCACGAACCTTGCGGAGCAGTTCAGCGCGGCTACCGGAGCCGAGTGCTTCGAGCTGCTGCCCTTCGCCGGAAAAGCCCCGGTATAGCTCCGGGCTCAAGAGTAGGGTGAAGCGGCCGGTCGGCTCGTGCACCTCCCAGGCGCTGACCTGGCTTGCCGGATCCCACCAGAGTCGCAAACCCGAGGCGCCGCGCAGCAACGGTTCTAAAACGGCAAGCCGGTGAATACCGCCGAGCGGTATCGCTCCCTTTGCCGGGCGCTGGGAAAGCCGCAAACCACCGGCCGAGGAAACGACGTAAGAAAGCGATTTCGGCGGCACCTTGGGGAAGCTGCGCAAGAAGATGAGCGCTTCAGCGGCCGTGAGTTCAAAGGTCAACTGCAATCGGGGTTGATACGCCTGTACCTCGGAAAACGACTTGACCCAGCGGAGCGGGAGCTTCACCTTCTTCTCCACCATCCTGGTGCCGGAAGTCTCCACGGCCACCTGGTGGACGCCCACCGATAGGTGCAGTTCTTGCTCACGGCGTACGCCCAGGAGGGCGCGCCGCATCGGTTCGTTGAAGTCGACGTTGGTGGTACCGCGCCCTCGGCACTCCACATCGAAGAGTTCGGTGGAGAGATCGACCCTGGCGTACACCCCCACGCAGCCGCTGAACCCTTCTGCCCTCAGCACCGAGTCGCTGCTGGTGAAGACCGGATCCAGAACGGCCGGGCGGGGTAGAAAAAAGTGCGTCCGCACCACCTGGCTTAGGGCCAGCAGGTGAGCCGCCAGACGTTCCGGATGACGCGCTCTACCCTTGAAGAAATACGGCTGATCAGAAACTCGGCTGGCGGTCGTGACCAGGTGCAGCCGCGGCCCCCGCAGAGCACTCGGCTGGGCGTAACGGTATACGAAATCCATTGCAGTCATCATCGAAAGATTATCTTGATGGACTTTGGCAAACCTAAGACCTATTCTCGTCATCAACATAAGGGGCTGTATTCGCTGCGAGCCATTCGGTTATTTTGTCTTCTTGCATTCGTCCGCTGGCTACGGCGAGGATAAGTTCAACAACCGCAGGTTGGGTGGCTGTGATCTCAATATCATTCATGGCTAGAAAAGTGTATGTCGCGACGAAGGCGATACGCTTATTTCCATCGCTGTAGCCGTGAGCGGTCGCTAGGCCGTAGCAATAGCAAGCCGCCAACTCGAGCAGCGTGGAATCTGGCTTATAAGACCAACGGTTTTGCGGACGAGCGAGAGCCGATTCTAGTGCGTTCTCGTCTCGGATCCCAGGCAATCCGCCATGTTGTTGAAGCTGATCATGATGAGCGACGTCAAGAAACCTTCGGCTCACCCATGTTGGCTCTCGCAAATTACTTCGCCAGTTCCCTCAAAGCGTCTCGATACTTTCTTGCTCCGCGCTTATAAACTTTCATTGCTTTTGCGAAGTTTGGGTCGTAGGGAGTAATGAGAATTCCCTCATCTGTCCTTGTAACAAAAACCCGGTCCCCTTCAAGTATATGAAAATGTTCAACATACTCCTTAGGGAGAGTCGCACTAAGAGAGCCGCCAGAGCGTCGAATTTTGATTTCTTTTGCCATAAACGTATAGTACTACTTCTGTGCTTACTTTGGAACTATATGTTCCAAATTAGGGACTTTAAAATGGTCCACTAGGCGGCGAGGTCGCGAGAGCTCTGCTATATCCTATCCAGAGCGATATTTGCCCTGCTCGCCATATTTACTATTTGACACCCGTTGGAAGACCGAAGAACTTTCTACGAATACACTTCTGGAAACCTCACCAAAGTCACCGACGGACTAGGAAACGAAACGACATATGTCTATAGCACCGATGGCACTCTCTCTACCGCCACCGATGCCAGAGGCAAAACGACCACCTTCGAGTATCTTGATACGGCCAAGAACCTCACTAAGATCACCGATCACGATAGCAATGTTACCACTCGCACCTTTGACGAGAACGGGAATATCCTCACTGTCACTGATGCGAATTCCAACGTGACTACAATGACCTACGACGGAAAGAACCGCCTTCTCACCGTCACCGATCCACTCAGCCATACCACGGCCCTCGATTACGATGGAAGTGGAAATGTCCTCAGTGTGACCGATGCGAAACTTCGGGAGACGCTCTTTACTTACAACCAGGACAACCTTCTTGAATCGGTAGAGAACGCTCTGGGTCAGAAGATCTATCTCTACTATGACACCGGAGGACGCCTGGTTTCGCAAAAGGATGCAAGAGGCTACACCACACGGTATAGCTACGATAAAGATGGCTGCATGTCCAACGTGGAGTCCCCGGATGGTGAGAAGACGACGCTCTCGTACGATTTTGTCAGTCGTTTGATAGCTGTGACTGGGCCTAACGGAAATCAGGAGTCCAAAGAGCTTGTAAACCTTCTCGGTGCGGACAACTTCTTTCGGAATCCCGACCTTTCCCAGATGGATCCAAACAACCCTACCTCGATCGATCATTGGTCCCGCAGCAGTACCTCCACGACGATCAATCCCGATTATGTCAACACTTATGACAATGGCCCAAGCTTACCGATCTCCTTGAGTGGATACAGTTGGTCTCAGAGCGACATCCAGCTTCACGAGGGAGCGAGCTACCTAGCTAAGGCCCGCTTCAAGCGCACCTCGGACTTGATCTTCACAGCCGATGTTAGAAACCTTGAAGGGGAAACCGAACCAGTGTCTCTTGGACAAACCGCTTACGAATCCGGACCGGACGGTTGGGATCTGTTGGGTGGCCTGCCCTTTACCATTCCTGGTGACTCGCAATTTACTCTGAGCCAACCTTCATTGGCCAATTTCAGTGCAAACTGGGTCAACGAACCAGGCTCTCTCGCGGGAAGACTCGATGATTTGCGTCTGCACATGCTGAGCGTGGCCTATAAGCGCAACAAGGACGGCCAGGTCAGAAGCGTGACCACCCCAGACGGTGCGGAAAGCACTACCATAAGAGACCGTTTCAATCGTGTCATTTCCATGCAAGACCCGTCCGGTGAAGAAACCAGCCTTGTTTACGATGCTTTAGATCGCGTTGTCCTTATTTCCAAGCCGAGTGGTGAATCTCTCGAGTTTGCATACAATGAAGTTGGTGCTCTTGTTAGCTTCAAAGACGAACGAGATAAAGAGACCGTTTTCACTTACGACAACCTCAACCGTCTCACCACGATCACTTACCCCGACACTTCCACCGAGATATTTGCCTACGATGCGGTCTCAAACCTCACATCGTATACCGATAATCAAAGCCAAACAAAGGGCTTCACATACGATGATGCCGACAGGCTCACCGTAATCACCTATCCCGATAC
>JBAYRN010000174.1:0-9027 GCA_041676625.1 Vulcanimicrobiota bacterium | reverse complement strand
TCACCTGGCCGACGTCATAAGCGGTGTGAAGTTCGCCGATGGAATCAAAGTTGAAGACAAGGAGGCCGGTGGGGAAGCTGCTGCTTGATTTCCGCGCCGTACACCAGATTTGACTATAACTCGCTTCAAGCCCGCAAAACACCAAAATACTCGAAAAAATGGGTGCTTCGCGATCCTCTGTCGCAACTGCGCCATGAAGCTTGAGTTACACGAGCTAAAAACGCGCTTTTTTGAAGATGGCAAAAAAATGCCGTCTTCAGGCCGTTTCAAGCCCTCAAAAAAAGCGGAGCTTGGAAAAAGCCGAGGTTAAAGTGGCCTTAAAGCCCCACTTAAGTCAAGGCAAAGCCTCGACTTCGTGCAAACTTCGGGCTTTCAAAAGCCCGACCCCCAAACCGTGAATGCCTCAGGGAGCCGCTTGACAAGTTTCCCGAACTCCCGAAAGGGAATAGAATTCCCGAAGAACTCTAATCTAAGGCCGAGGCCCGAACATAATCACGGCCATACCGCTCAAGCACAGAGCCACTCCCACGACATCCGCCGGTTCCGGTCTGACGGCCTCGACCACCCAGAGCCAGAGTAGAGCCACAGTCACGTAGACTCCGCCGTAGGCCGCGTAGACTCGTCCCGCCGCCGTCGGGTGAAGAGTGAGAAGCCAGGAGAACAGTACCAAGCTAAGGGCGGCGGGCAAAAGCAGCCAAGCCGAGCGACCTTGTCGCAGCCAAAGATATGGGAGGTAACATCCAACGATCTCAGCCACCGCGGTGGCCACGAAGAGGAGGAGTGTCTGTAAAACATTCATAGCTGTTCCTTTGTAGCCGACGCAACGACGCAACGGAAGCTGGTATACTCAAAACAATGAGCAATCACCCAGAACCCGTGGGCTGCGACGCCTGTCGCGGCAGGTCTAAAAAGCACCGCCCGGTACCCCCTGGATCGAGGTCGACGCCACTCTGTTCTATGAGGGATTCGTGCCGGTGGCCCTGAGTGGACAGCCGAGGACCTGGACGTTCAGTTTCTGGGGGCACCTCTACCAAGTCTCTGCCTAGGAGAAGGATGTTACCCCAGAAACTCTAAAGTTGGAATATCGGATGAAATCGTCGCGATCAAAATCAGCCTTGACGATCTTGCTGGGCCAACTGTTAGCCTTAGCGGTGTTGGGCTATGGCCTCGATTTGCGCTGTGTTTTTGATTCTGAGGGCTGCCAGGAGATCTCTTGCTGTGTCGATTGCTCGGTCCCAGTCCATCTAGCGGACAAAGTCGACCACAACTCCACTCATTACAAAACGAGCCCCGCCCTCTTACCCTTCAGCTCTTTAAAGCTTTCCTTCACGTCTTTTTTGCCCACTGGTGAAGTCTCTTTTCTTGAGAGTGAAGAGCACTTCCGTTCGAGCCCCTCGTCTCGAGCTATTCCTCCCAGGGGCCCTCCAACTCTTTTTTCAGCTTAACTCACAACCGTTTCTCGCGGTCTCATGGCCGGCCCTTTCCTTGTCGTTGACGGGCTGACGCTAATAATCGTAATCGCTTTATTTTAAGAGCTTCCCGAAGGAGGCAAAAATCATGCGCATGTTTGAGCGTATCAAGTCTTTCATTTCTAATAACCCCTCGGCCGTGACGGTGGCCGCGATAGTGGCCGTGGTCACTCTGCTCATGGTCGTTTTCAACCGAGAACCGGCCCAAGTCAGCGACCCTGGGCCACCGATCCTCTCGGTATCCGAAGGAGAAGCCGGCAAGGTCGGTAGCCTCCAGATTACGGAAGAGGCCATGAATCTCGCCGAGATCGATGTTTCTCCCGCCCAGGTGCGGGAGGTGCGGGAGAAAATCGCGGTGTCCGGCCTGGTGGAGACAGGCGGAGACCAGTTCGCTCAAGTCACGCCCAGGGCACCCGGAAAAGTGGTGAAATTGCTGGCTCTGGTCGGTGATCCGGTCAGAGAGGGCCAGGTGTTGGCGCTTTTGGAGAGCAGTCGACTCGCCGAGGCTCAGGCTGCGTATCGGCAAGCACAGGCGAAGCTGCGTGTTCACCAAAGCAACCTCGCCAGACAACAAGAGTTGGCCCGACTGGGCGAGTTCGGCAGTGACGAAGTAGAGCAATCCCAACAGAAAGCCGTGGAAGCGGAGCGAAGCGTGCAGCAAGCGCTCAGTTCGGTGGCAGAAGAAAAGGCACGGATGGCCGAGGCTGAGAGCAGCCTACGAATCGCCAAGAACAAGGTTGCTCAAGCCGAGGCGGAACTCCAGGTGAAGCGGTCCCTGCTGAATCGCGCGGAGTCGATACCGGAAGTCGTTTCGTTGCAAAAGATGGAGCGACTGCAAGCGGACGTGAAACAGGCTGAGGCCGAATTGCGGGTCGCCAAATCTCGTGTGGCTGAGGGTGAGGTCCAAGTCTCCGCCGCCACCGGACGTTATCAGGCCGCGGAAAAAGAAGCTCCTTTAGCTCGGAAACAATGGCAGATCAGCAAGGGCGCGCTCGAAAGAGAAGAAACCATTTTCTCCCGTGGGTATTCCCGCTCTCGCGAACTCATCGACGCCCAAGCCGCCCTGGAAATGGCTGAGGTTGAAATGGAAGCCACCGCGGAGCAAGTTTATCTTTTAGGCGGTACTCCTGGCGCGGGAAGCACAATCCCGCTGCTCAGCCCCATCACGGGAGCGATTCAGGAGACAAGCCTTACCCTTGGTGAAAGCGTGGATGTGGAGCACGTCGCCTTCACCGTGCTCAACCTGGACCGAGTCTGGGTGCGTCTCGCTCTGACGCCCAAGGACCTGGCTAAGGTGAAGGTGGGCAACGAGGTGGAATTTCGATCCGATTCCGCTCCTGACAAGGTCTTTCGAGGTCAAGTCACCAGCATCGGTGCCGCGGCGGATGAAACCACCAGGACAGTTCCGGTTCGAGCAGCTATCCAGAATCCGGACGCCAGTTTGAAGACGGATGCCTTCGTGGAGGCCACCATTGTTTCAGACGTCAGACATCAGCGGCTTACCGTGCCCGAATCCGCTGTTCAGGAGCATACCGGTCGCGCCACGCTGTATGTAGCCAATCCGGCGCAACAGGGTTCGTTTGAGGTTCGTCACGTGACGCTAGGTGTTCAAGAGCAAGACTGGTGGGAGATCTCAGAGGGCCTGAAGCCAGGTGAGGCCTTAGCCACTGAGGGAACGTTCTACTTGAAGTCGGAAGCACTGAAGGACTCCCTCTCGGACGGCTGTTGCGCCGTGGAGAACTAAGCCGGATGCTCAATCGACTCGTTCGTTTCTCGATTCAGTACCGATTTTACGTGATACTGGTGGTGTTCTTCATGGTTATGGGGGGCGTTTACGCGGCTTTCACTCTTCCCATCGATGCCGTGCCGGATATCACCACGACACAAGTTGTGGTCAACACTTCGGCCCCGGCCCTCGCGCCGGAGGAGATCGAGACCCAGATCACGCGCCGCTTGGAGATCGCCCTGGCGGGCATTCCGCACGTCTTGGAGATGAGGAGCATTTCTCAGTTCGGCCTCTCTCAGATCACCCTGGAATTCGAGGACGACACCGACATCTATTTCGCCCGACAACTTGTGGGGGAGAGGCTGGTGGAGGCCGCCGATCAACTTCCACCCGGCACCGTGGCGCCGACCCTGGCACCGGTGGCCACCGGGTTGGGCGAGATCTATTACATCTTCGTGGAGAGCGACAAGCACACGCTGATGGAGCGACGCTCCCTACTGGACTGGCAGATTCGACCTCGACTTCGGACCGTCGAAGGAATCATTGAAGTTAATACCTTCGGCGGTCACGTGAAGCAGTATCAGGTGCTGGCGAACCCCTTTCGGATGCGCTCCTACGGGATTACGCTAGAACAGTTGGAGAAAGCCCTCCAGGACAACAATCAGAACGCCGGTGGAGCCTATATCCAAAAGGAGGACGAACAGCAACTGGTGCAAGGCATCGGACTGATCGAAACCCTCGACGATATTCGCAACATCGTTCTGAAGGCCAAGGACGGCTCACCCGTGCTGGTGGGCGACGTGGCCCAGGTAGAATTCGGTCCCGCGCTTCGTCAAGGCACCATCACCAAGGGTGGCCAGGGCGAGGCCGTCGCCGCTATCGCCGTCATGCTCGTGGGCGAGAACAGCCGGCTCGTCAGCCAACGAGTCAAGGAGCGCGTCGCGGAGATTCAAGGGGAGCTCCCCTCAGGAGTCAAGCTGGTGGGCTTTCTCGACCGAACTCAGTTGGTCAACGAAACTCTTCACACCGCCGGAGAGAACCTGTTGCACGGGGGTGTGCTGGTGATTCTGGTTCTTTTCCTATTTTTGCTGCAACTCCGTGCCGGGCTTATCGTCAGTTCCATCATTCCCTTGGCCATGCTGTTCGCCCTCATCGGCATGCGATACCTGGACATCTCCGCCAATCTCATGAGTCTTGGCGCCATCGATTTCGGTTTAGTGGTGGATGCGGCCGTGATCATTGTGGAAAATTGTGTTCGCCGAATGGCCGAACGTCGGCAAGAACTGGGAAGAGACCTGACGGAAGAAGAAAGGCTTTCTCTTATCGAGAGCGCCACGGTGGAGGTTCGGCAGGCCAGCCAGTTCGGCGAGTTGATCATCATCGCGGCTTATCTGCCAGTACTCAGCTTGAGCGGCGTGGAAGGTAAGATGTTTCGCCCCATGGGGCTCACCGTGATCCTGGCCCTGTTAGGGGCGCTCCTGCTGTCGGCGACCTTCGTTCCCGCTATGTGCGCCTACTTCTTGAAAGTGAAGGAGGATAAGGAGAATCCTCTGGTGGTCTGGCTTCAAAAAAAATACATCATCGTTCTTCGCTGGTCCGTGGGGCGACCGAAGAAGGTTGTCGGTGGCGCCATTCTCCTGTTCCTATCGGCGGCGCTTCTTTTCCCTAGGCTCGGAGCGGAATTTCTGCCCAAGCTTGATGAGGGCGCTATCGCCATCAACCCAGGCTATCTTCCTGGAATCTCCGTGGAGACCGCCATCGAGAGAGCCACGCTGGTCGAACAGTACTTGCTCAGCGAATTTCCCGACGAGATCAAAAGCATCGCCACCCGAATCGGCCGGCCCGACATCGCCACGGATCCTATGTTGCTATCCCAGCACGATATCTTTATTCCGTTAACACCACTATCGGAGTGGACAAAGGCCGAGTCCAAGGATGAGCTTATAGAAAAAATGGAGCAAGCTCTGGCCAATGTCCCAGGCATGAAAATCTCCTTCACGCAGCCGATCGAGATGCGGATGAAAGAACTGTCTCAAGGAGTGGGTATCCGTTCCGAACTCGGAATAAAGATTTTCGGTCCCGACATGCCGACTCTCCAGGCTAAAGCGGTAGAGATCGCTAACGTTATGCGCTCGATTCCCGGTGGAATGGACATCGCCGTGGAACTCACCGCGGGACTTCCGACCTTGAAAATCAAGGTGAAACGCGGTGATCTCGCTCGCTACGGAATCAATGTCGCCGATGTGAATCGTCTCGTGGAGACGGCTATCGGGGGAACCACCGTGGGGGAAGTGTTCGAAGGCGAGCACGTTTACGATATTTTTCTGCGCTACAGTGAAGCTTATCGACGAGATGCCGAAGCCATAGGAGACATCCTGGTGGAGGGACAGGCGGGGCAACTTGTTCCGCTTTCGGTTCTAGCCGACATAGAAATTTCCGAAGGTCCCGTTCAGATCAGTCGAGAGTCCGGTCAACGGAGAGTGGTGATACAGGCCAATGTTCGCGGTCGTGATCTGGGCGGCTATGTGGAAGAGGTTCAGAAGAAAGTCGAGGATAAGGTCCGACTGCCCGCGGGCTACCATTTGGAGTGGGGCGGCGAATACGAACACCTGCGCTCAGGCCGCGCACGAATGGCGATCGTGGTTCCCATCACCTTCGGCATCATCTTTCTCCTTCTCTACATCACTTACGGTAGAGTGCTGGATGCCTTGAGGGTGTTCACCGGTATTCCGCTGGCCATAACGGGTGGAGTCTTCGCTCTTTATCTGCGAGATATGCCATTTTCCATGTCGGCGGGCGTGGGATTCATCGCTCTATCCGGCATCGCGGTGTTAGCTGACATGGTGATGGTCCAAACCATTCGCAATCATTTGGATGAGGGCATGGACCTTATGGCCGCTATCGGGGATGCGGCCTTGACGCGCTTGCGCCCGGTGCTGATGACGGCCTCGGTGGCCGCCATCGGATTCTTGCCCATGGCCCTTTCAACGGGTACGGGAGCAGAAGTGCAAAAGCCCTTGGCGACGGTGGTTATCGGAGGTCTTTTGACCTCCACCGTGCTCACTCTTCTCGTCTTGCCCGCCATCTACATACTGCTTCAGAAGGGTAGGGGACAAAGCATAAGCCGATGATATGAAAACTCTTTCAAGAACATGACGTAGCTAATATCACGAGTTTGATTGGAGATTAAAAGATGACAACGAAACACTGGATCCTTGCGACGGCCCTGGGCTTAGTCTTAAGCGGGTGCAACTCACCCCCCGAGACCGCGACTAGCAGTCCTACTCCCCAGACCTCCACCGTGGCCCAGCCTGCCACCACGGCCCATGTCTATGAGGAAGGGAGCATCAAGAAAGGTGAGCAGGCTGTGTGCGTGGTGTGCGTGGTAAATGAAGGCGCCACTGAAAAAGAAAAGGTCGCCGAGACGATCGATTATGAAGGCAAAACTTACGCTTTTTGCAACGAAGAGGAGAAGGCGGCTTTCATCTCCGAGCCCGGCAAGTTTGCCGTGAAAAAGTGATCAGCACCGGTGCCGGGTCGGTTGCGTAGAGCTTTCTTGTGGTGCGGCGCGGCGTTTCTGCTTGCGACGGTGCTTCTTCCTGTTCAGGCTAGTCCTCTGCTGCCTGAAGAGGCGGTGCGTCGCGCTGTGCAAGTAGATCCTCGCCTCAAGAGGGCGCGAGCTTTGACAGAGGCCGCTGAGGCTTACAGCAGGGGAGCGGGTGCTCAGCCAAATCCCGTTCTGCAGATTTCGGGCGTGGCCGGCGATACTAGAGAAGACGCCAACTCTCTTACCCAACCTCTAGAGATCGCCGGTCAGCCTCGCCTGCGCCGGGAGATCGCTGATAAAACGGCGCTCGCCAACTCTGCCTTCGAAAAGGCTGTGCGACAAGAGGTCGCGCTTGAAGCCGCCAAGGCTTACTACAACTATTGGCAGGCGGTCGAGTTCATGCGGCTCTCTAAGTCGCAGCTAGAACTTGCCGGCAAACTCTTGGACATCGCTTCTCAACGCCTGCGATTAGGTGAGATCTCGGAGAGTGAACTGTTCCGTGCCCGTTTACTCCACACCCAGACCGAGCTTGCCTTAGTAGAAGCAGAGGAAGGCTTACTTCTCTCGCAACAGAGCTTGAACTTGCTCCTGTCGAATGAAAATGGTGTTCCGGAGTTGCCTTCTTTCACCGGGGACGTACCCATGGCCCCACCTTTTCCCTTGGAGACGTCGAGCGGTGATTTTTCTCAGTTGGAACAACAGATAAGTGAGCGTCCTGAACTAAAGGAGAGTCTGAGCAAGGCCTCGGTGGCTAAGTTGGAGGCGGACCTCGCAGGTAGGGCCGGCGCTCCGGACCTTCGTTTCACGGCTTATCGCTCTAGCTTGGGCCACGGGGCCGTTCAAGGCCTACAAGTCTCAGTTGTTATCCCACTGTTCGACTGGGGGAGGTTAGGCGCCGCCCACGCGCGACAAAAAAAACTAGCCGAGGCGCGAGTTCACGAGATATCAATCGTTCGCCGAGAGCTCCAAAACGAACTTCAAACAGCCCTGACCAAGTACAAGGTAGCTGCCAAGAAACGGGAAGCCTTGATCGATCAAGTCTCGCGCCAGGTAGAACTTGTCCAACTCGCGCAGCGGGGCTATGAGATCGGGCTCATTTCTCTTTTCGAAGTGATCGATGCGCAAGATGCAAATTTGCGAGCGCGCCAAGCCTTCATCGACGCTGAAGCCGATTACCAACGGGCGCGTGTGCAGCTGTGGTGGGCGGCCGGTCTACCTCTTTCCCCAGAAAACAGCGACGAGGATGCAAAGAAAGGTATATTTATTCCATGAGCAATCACCCAGAACCCGTGGGCTGCGATGCCTGTCGCGGCGATACAAAACGAGCGGCCAAAGACCCTGCCTACCGGCGAGCCCTGTGGATCGTCATCATCCTGAATGTCGGATTCGGGATCATCGAGATCGGAGGGGGTTTTATCGCCGACAGCCAGGCTCTCAAGGCTGATGCCCTCGACTTTTTAGGAGACGGTTCCATCACCTTCGTGGGGCTCCTCGCCCTCGGCTGGGCCGAGCGAACGCGCGCGAGAGTCGCCCTGGTGCAAGGTCTTTTCCTCGGTTTACTCGGTTTGAGTGTTCTCGGTGCGGCGGTCTATCGGGCGTTGAACGCAAGCCTTCCCGAGGCGGATCTCATGGGAGGGCTGGGCGTGGTGGCTCTTCTGGTCAACATCGCGGCGGCCATGGCCTTAATGCGCTTTCGTGAGGGGGGCGACGCCAACGCTCGAGCGATCTGGCTCTTTAGCCGCAACGACGCTCTCGCCAACATCGCCGTCATCGTGGCGGCAGGGCTCGTGTTCTGGCTAAAAGACGGCTGGCCCGATCTCGTGGTGGCGGGAATCATCGCCCTACTCTTTCTGCACTCTTCCTGGGAGATCACAAAGGATTCCAAAAACGAACTACGCGAGCTAAGATCCTGACGCGACAGCCCTCAAAAGCATCGCCGGCCCCCAAACGTTACCGACCTTAGTTCACAAACCCGTAACAAACCCCGTCTCCAATCCAGAATCAGAACATCGCTCCCCCCTAAGCTATCGGTAAACCCCATGATAGGAGGTCAAACCATGCACCCTCTCACCCCATTGAACGGCAACTCCATAAACTACAGGCCTGGCTCTCAAATCGGCGGACCCGGTTTCAACGACAGCTCGGCCGCTTTGATGCAGCTTAGGGGTTTAGGGCGCAATGGAACGCAAAACCGTGTTAAGGGAGCTGTTTTGCCCTCTGCAGAAGACGTGAGACCGTGGACGGATGGACGTTGAATAACCTGGCAGCTTCGGCACCGGTTTTCT
>JBAYRN010000173.1:0-9169 GCA_041676625.1 Vulcanimicrobiota bacterium | reverse complement strand
TGCACAGGTGTAGATGTGGATGATAGTCCAGGTTATCCGCCCAGGTATGCTGAGCCAAGATGATTCCGGGTCGGGCACCCGTTAACTCGTCTTTGCGATTGCGATGAATTCGGACACCGGAAATTATATCCCGGCGGGGAGAGTTGTTCACTGAATGTTTTGGAGGTTTGATGAGATTCTGGGTTGGCTTACTGCTACTGTTGACGATGACCGGGCTTGTGGGGGCCACTGAGCTCGACGGCAAGACTGTGCTTTTCGTGGTGACCGAGCATCGTTCAAATGATGCTGTGCAGGCGGGTTTGGAAAGTGAGCTTATGCGGCTGCGTGCACAGTTAGGACTCTCCGAGCAGGAGATGCCGATCGAATTTTTAGGCTATGCCGACTCGGACGCGGCTCGTGAGCAGCTCGGCCGTCTGGGGTTCAAGGCTGAGGACAGCCCCGTGATGTGCGTGGTCGAGTGGGGAAATCCGGCCCGGTTTGGACCCAAACGGGTTCTGGGCCAAGCGATCGTGCGTCGCGCCCAAGTTGGACATGTGGGGGCGATCATGAACGCTTACCTGGCGCAGACAGGACGAGTTGCCCGACTACCAGAGCCCGAAGGGTTTGGCCTACGGCCGTCACCGGCGACAGCCCCTGTGGCCGACACCGTTCCCGGTCGACTAGAGATCGACAACGTTCGTTTCGAAGTCGGGGGTAAGACCATGTTCTTAACGCACGTGGGCGCTCGGATCCGTAATCTCGAGAACAGGACCTTGCGCGATGTGAAATTCAGGTTCTTTGCAAGAGCCGTGGGCAGCTCGCAATGGAAGCTTGTGTATGAACAGACCGTGGACAAGATTCTTGCCAACAACACCCTCGTGCGGGACCATATGGGCGACTCGCAAAAATTGGGCCTTGTGGGAGACGACGGCTACGCTGTCTCCTCCCAGTACCGCGTCGAAGTCGAGCACGTAGGCCAGGTCGTTAGCAAGGAAGGCGAGTTCATCCCCATCACAGAGCGGTAGTTCCAAAAGGGGTCACCAGCGGGCACGAGAAGCTTTTCAGATGATCTCCAAACCTCTGACAGAGCTTACAGACAAAGAATTGTGCGACCTAACTCTCAAAGAGGAGCACCGTTTGCACGAACTCCGTTACAAACAGGCACTCCCTCACGAGATGTCGGCATCCCGTGTGGATGACGAGCCAGCTTTTGAGCTCAAGCAACAGGAGACGGCTCTCGCCACTCTTTACTCTGAGCAAAAGCGGCGTGGGCTGCGATAGCACAGCGCGAAAACAGTTCTAGGACGAAACGGAATCGATTCCACCTGGTTCGAAAAGAGATATGGCACGTTCCCTTCAAGATAAGCTTGCGATTTTAGCCGACGCGGCAAAGTATGATGCTTCGTGTGCCTCTTCTGGAAGCCAGGCCAAGCGCAAAGGAGACGGTGTCGGCAGCACAGAGGGGATGGGGATCTGTCATTCGTACACGCCGGACGGCCGCTGTGTGTCGCTGCTGAAGATCCTTTTGACCAACTACTGTATTTACGATTGCAAATTCTGCATCAACCGGATCAGTTCAAGCGTTCCGCGGGCGCGGTTTAAGCCCGACGAGGTGGTCCGTCTCACTCTCGACTTCTATAAGCGCAATTACATCGAAGGGCTGTTTCTCTCTTCCGGCATCATCCAAAACCCGGACTACACGATGGAACAGATCGTCGAAGTCGCCCGCAAACTTCGCGAAGAGAACGGATTCCGGGGCTACATTCATCTCAAGACGATTCCAGGAGCCGCCGATGACCTTCTGCTGCAGGCGGGTCGCTACGCAGACCGGTTGAGTGTGAACATCGAGCTTCCTACCGAAGACGATCTGCTGCTGTTGGCCCCGGAGAAAAACCAAGCCAGTCTCGAACAGAACATGGCCGTGGTGGAAAACAAGATCCAAGAGCTGAGGGAGCCGACTCGGGGGCGTGCTCTCCCTCCGGTTTTCACACCAGCGGGACAAAGCACGCAGATGGTGGTCGGCGCAACCCCAACAGCCGACCGCGAAGTTCTCTTGACGGCCTCTCGCCTCTATAAAGGTTATGGGCTGCGGCGTGTCTACTACTCGGCGTTCTCCCCCATTCCCGATGCCCACTCCCAACTTCCACTTCAGCAACCCCCATTGCTGCGCGAGCACCGGCTCTATCAATCCGATTGGCTGATACGGTTCTACCAATATGAAGTCAACGAGCTCCTTCCAGCGGCAAGACCATCGCTACGCTTAGATGTCGACCCTAAGACGGCTTGGGCGTTAGAGAACAGAGACTTTTTCCCGGTCGACGTCAACCACGCTAGTCGAGAGGCGTTGCTTCGCGTGCCCGGCCTTGGCGTTCGCACGGTGGAAAGAGTCTTGGAGCAGCGGCGTCACCGCACTGTGCGCTGGAACGACCTACGAAGGCTGCGGGCCGCAGTCGATCGGGCGCGCCCTTTCTTGATTACCGCCGACGGAGGCCCGCCCCGCTGGGCTGACAAAGACGAACTGCTGCGCCGCGTTTTACCCTCCGGCGAGCAACTCCACTTGGCTTTTTAGGGCGTGTGGACATTCAGCTCTACGAGCTACGCGAAGTAGATTTTAGTCCTCAGGAAGTGAGATTTTTCGCATAATACCCGGTGTATTTAAGACAAAATATCGCTTTCTGAGGGCCGGGTACCCGCGAAGTGGGTGTGCTGGACGAGCGTGGCGAAGGAGAGCTGAATGTCCACACGCCCTAATATTATGCTCCGTAACGTCGACGATTTTTCCAGTTGGAGAGAACAGGCTCGAGAGTTTCTCCATCAGGGCGTAGCACCCGAGGAGAGTCTCTGGCTCGATCCGCAAGAGCAGCTCTTTGAGCCCGAGTTCCTGGGTAGCCTGCCGATTCTTGAGCCCAGAGTTCCTAGAGAATTTCTCCAGCTCGGCCAAAAGGCAGCCTGTTTTCGACATCCGTCACGCTGGGGTCTGCTCTATAGAGTCCTCTGGCGCCTCAACACCGGCGAGCCTCATCTTTTGCAAGTAGCCTCCGATCCCGATCTTGCGAAACTTCGAGGGATGGTGAGTGCCGTTGAGCGCGACATTCATAAAATGCACGCTTTTGTTCGATTCCGCCGCACCGAAGACGACACGTATGTAGCTTGGCACGAACCTGCCCATCTGGTGGTCAAGCTTGCCTCTCCGTTTTTCTCACGACGCTTTGCGAGTATACGCTGGTCTATCCTCACGCCAGATTGTTGTGCTTACTGGAATGGAGAAGAGCTTCTGTATGGGCCGGGTGTCACCCGAGAGCAAGCCCCCCAACAAGACGATACTGAAGAGCTCTGGAAGACTTATTACGCCCACATCTTCAATCCCGCTCGGGTGAAGATCTCGGCGATGGTCTCGGAGATGCCCAAGAGACACTGGAAAACCTTGCCGGAAACCGTCCTGATCCCGGAGATGTTGGCCCAAGCGGAAGCAAGGGTTGAAGAGATGCTACGATACACCCAAGAAGAGCAAGCCGCTCATCCTGGGTCAAGAGATCGCTAGTCCGCCTACCATGGTCACAGGAAACCATAATCTTTATCCCTGATCGATGCGTGGTGGATCCATTTCGTAGGGCTCCATACGTCGTTGTGCAAGGCCGAATCGACCCTCTCTGGCAAGGTTTTCAACTCCTTCGAGAGCGTCCTTTCAAGCTCGCCCGCCAAGGTCTTGGCACGCTGATGTGAGCGCGCCGCCCAGTAGAGCCCTAAGGGAACGGTAAACCACAGAGCCGGTGGAAAAAAACGCGCTCCTAGCGCTGTTCCGACAAATCCGAGCGTAGCCGCCCCTAAAGTGCCGGCCTGGGAGCAGACCTTGACACTTGGGCCTTCAGCAGGTGATGCCAACGGCTCCAGGCGCGACACAAGGCTCTTTCTAAGGAGCTCTCGGCGATGTGAGAACTCTGGACTGTTGACGAGGCGAAGCCCTGAGACATCGGTCTTGAGCCCGGCGGCCGATACCACCAATGATAGACCCAGACTCCCCTCTAAAGGCAGATGGTCATGATGAACCACCACACCATCGAGCAGCCAAAAAATTTCCGAGTGTCCTGGTTTCAGAACCACGCCTTCCTTAGGGTCCCAGGCTAAACAGACATGCAGCAAAGCCTGCACGGCCTGAGGCTCGGGAAGCTCCGCTGGCTTAGCTCTCAACAAAAACCGGAACCCCTCGTGCACAGTTGGCTTCTTAAGAGCACCCACAAAGATGGGAACGCTTGCTACGTCAAGGGTTCTTGGAGTGATGGAACTGACGGTGGCACTCGACTTAGCCCTCCCCTCACAGTAAAGCGATAGGTAGGTGCCTCCCAATCGGCAGCGGCTCTCAAGCTTCTCTCTCAAAGCTTCCACCCGGTGCTCACTGAAGATTTGGCCAAGCCCTGTGTACCAGTCTCCGCAGTGAAGCGAAATTCTGGTTTCCTCGGCAGCACCTTGTTTTGGAACCGCCGTGAAGCTCTTGTGATCCCACTTTTGAGGCTCCCCTCCGGGTGGAGAGACGGTGAAGGCATACATCGTACAAAGAACGCGAATCGCCGCAGCCAAAGACACTAGCGCTCTGTCACTGGTGGGCTTTTCTTTCATAGCCGAACGGAGCCGAGCCCACTCCCACTTCCACGGACCCTTCAGAGTGACATCGACCGTTCTCAACCCGAGATGGACGTGCATCATGGTCGCACCACTTCGGTTGGCGGCTTGGGCCAGCAGCAAGATCCAATCCTCGTCATCTTCAAGCTGGAACTTTCCGAGTTTTCGCTCGGCTTTCTCCTGGCAAATGGTGAACTGTCCCGTGGAGTCGTAGCTGCCCTCAGCGTGATGTCGATCAACAAACTCATCGAGGGGAGCACTCTCTTCAGCAAGCTCCCGCTCTCTCGGCTTTGACACCCTCTTTTTTCTTTTGGATTTGTCGCGGCTCAAAAAAATAGCCCCCAAAAGCAAAATGAAGCAGTGCCCAACGGTTTCGGGAAGAGACAAGCTGCACCTCTATAGAGAAACCCCTAAAGACACAAAAATCACTTTAAGAAAGACTTTTCTATAAAATGTCACTTTTCAGCTTTTTTTGAGCCGCTTCGACTATCTTAGGACCACACACAGATAGAGACGACAGTACCTTCACTCAAAACCTCATAAGTTCGCAGCATTTCAAATTTTGGAAGGCTCCTATCATGGCGACTTCAGCAATGCCCCTAGCTCACTCCGGCTCCCGGACTGTAGCGCGAACTTTATCCTCGTTGGGGACCGCACCTCAATCTCTCCCTTCCGAAAATCCCTTCGAGCATATCGAGTCCCACGTTCGTGATGAGGTCCGTTGGACGGTGGAGCCCAACGAGCAGGGGGCCCGCCTGCGCGACCACGCCGTGTCGGTTTTCAAGCCTGCCGAGACGGCTGAACCTAAGGGGACGGTGGTTCTTTTTCACGGGTTCACGGCCGGGCCTTGGCAGTACAAAGAGATGGCAGAACAGCTCCATTCCGAAGGCTTCCACGTCTACGCTCCCCGCATGCCTGGACACGGGCTCGTCGATGAATCTGGAAAACCATGGCGCAAAGACATCCCAGATACCGGCGAGGGTCATGTTTGGAACGACTTCATCGATGAGACCATCGAAGACGCTAAAGAGCTCGGAGCCCCAGTTTATGCTGTGGGGCTTTCTGGAGGAGGCGGCGTAGCCTTGAAGTCCGCCCAACGGCATGAAGACGTTGAGGCGGTCGCTGCCATGGCGCCTTTCGTTGGGGGCGACGGTATCGCTGGAGCTTTACTACCTGTGCTCAACGTTGTCGACATGGTCACCTTTGGACTGTTCGGAAAGCTACTCAACACCATCCCCCTTGGGAAAGCCAAGCCTTCAGCCAAGGATGATCCCACCCCGCGCACTCCTGCCACCTTAGGGCAAGCGCTTGCTATGTATCGAGTAGGCTCAAGCGTCGAACAGCTCGAGCAGCCACTACAGCTTTTAACGACCGCCAAAGATAGTGTCAGCGGAGTCAGAGCCAACCGCAAGCTGTACCAAGCTGGCGATGAGGAGGGGCATCAGAACGGATGGTACCACTTCCCAGCCGAAGAGAAAGTCAAGCACGCCATGCTCAGCCGACTAGAGAACCCCAACACAAGCTCTGTGGAAACGGTGGAAGAGATAGTCTCGAAATTCCTTAGCGAAGGCTCAACAAGCGTCAGATTGCCATCTTAATCCACCGCCTATGACGAAGTCCGAGGGTGGAGAGGCGCCCCGGAGGCTAGGAGTTGAGCCTGTTTGGGCGGAGATGTGGCAGCGCCACATTGAGCACCAAACAGGTAAAAACGACGACGCCTCCGGGAGCGGATCTACGCCCGAAACGAGGAGTAGGCGGTGGATTAAGGTCCATAGCTGGTTGAACCAAAGCTTCGAAAAGCTTACACTGCGTGCTTATGACTCTACGGACAACCTTTCGATATTTTCTTGCCGCCTCAGCAGCTTTTCTCTTATCAAGCTCGGTGGTCTCGGCACAGACTCAGGAAAAGCCTCTGGTCCTTGAGCCCGTGCGCGAGCTTCATACCAAGGAAGTAGTGTTCCCGGGCGGTCCTAGATTCTTGTCGGCGGCAAGCGGGATGGTGGTGAGAGGACGGGATTTTTACGTAGTTGCCGACGACACTCAGCTCCTGGGATACTTTCAGAGCCATCGTCGACTACGACAAATCACTATCTTGAACCGGCCGCCGCTACCAGCCGACCCTAAGCTTCGCGGCAAGATCAAGCCCGATTTCGAAGCCCTGACTCTACTCGATATCGGAACACGCCCACAGCTTCTAGCTCTTTGCTCCGGCAGCGGAGAGCTGAGAAACTCCGGTGTGCTCATCCCTCTACGCCGAGATGGACGCCCAGGAGAGCCTTTGGAGTTTGACATCTCACCTGTTTACGACGCCTTGCGACAACAGTTCGTGGATCTCAATATCGAGGGCGTCTCTGTCGTGGGAGAACATCTCCGTCTTCTCCAACGAGGCAACAGCAGCCAAAGCGGTAACGCCGTGATCGACTTAAAACTCGCTCCGTTCCTACTGGCCGCAACTCGAGGGCGACCCGTGGGAGCCGAGACGATCGCCAAGGTCTGTGAGGTCGACTTAGGTACTGTGACCGGCTCTCACGGCCCCGTACGCTGGACTTTTACAGACCTGTGTCCGCTCACGGACGGCCGCAGCCTCTTCACCGCTGCCGCCGAAGATACCGACAACCCTTATGAAGACGGTGAGATCATCGGCTCGGCTGTCGGGGTTCTCGAAGCCGACGGCACCGTTTCGCACTTCCAAAAAGTCGAGCAGGTCGTCAAGCTCGAAGGGATCGCTGTAGCAGGCGATCTCGTCTACGTCGTTACCGACTCTGACAACCCTCAAGAGCCTGCGACGCTTTTTTCCTTGAAGCTTCCTCAAAAATTCCAAAGATCCAAATGATCTCAAAGTCACCGAAGCGAAGCCGCGGCTATGGTAGGAGCTCATCGAGGTATATTGGCAGTCGGAGTGCTGCTAACTTTTCTTCCCCTAGCCGGATGGCTTGCCGACGGTCATTGGAACAACAAAGCCGAGGAGACCGTCAGGCGAAGGTTGCTCGACTCTTTCCCCACAGAGCAAAGAGCACAACTTCTCAACGCCTCGGGGGAAGAAATCTTACGCCAGCTCTCTGGGGCCGAGCAAAAGATAGAGTGGCTACAATCGACTCCCTGGGGCGCCGAAGTCTGGGAGCAGGACCGTCTGCTAGGCCAAACCCCCATGCCTTGGCCCGAAGGGGAAACAACCCTGAAGTTACGCACCCCCTGGCGGACAGCGACTGTGAATCCGGGGGAATCTCGGGTAACACTCTCTCCTAACCTTCTCACCTACACTCTGCGCTTGGTCGGGCTCTTTGGGCTCGTTCTTATCGGCTGGTCGTTTCGCTCCCGTCCTTTCACCGACGAAGCCGCAGAAGCTCGGGAACCGGTTTCCGACTCGGACAAATTTGGAGAGTTCGAGAAGCTCCTACTGTGCGGCCAAGGCAGCATGGGAACCGTCTATCGCGCGCGCTCAGCCAATTTTGATGACCGCGCAGTCTACGCCTTGAAGGTTCTCCACCCCGAATGGAGCCAGTCTGAGGAGTTCCGCCAACGCTTCGAGCGCGAATACAAGATCTGTAGTCAGCTCGATAGTGATCGCGTTGTACGGGTTCACGCCTGTGGCGAAAAAGACGAGAAGCTCTGGATGGTGATGGACTTTGTCGAAGGGCCCACCTTAACCGAATGGCTGGCTGCCGAACCGCGCAAGGAGCAAGAAGTCCTATCGATGGCAGTGGCTATCTGTGAAGGTCTCTCCTACGCTCACAACCTCGGTATCGTCCATCGCGATCTCAAACCCGATAACATCATCATCACGGAAAAGAACCTCCCCGTGATCACCGACTTCGGGCTGGCGCGTAGCCGTCACTACGCGACCATCACACAGGCTCATACCGTGCTCGGAACCCCAGCTTACATCGCTCCAGAGCAGGTCGAGGGCTCCGTCATCAACGGGCAAGCCGACCTCTACTCTTTGGGTTGCATTCTTTATGAGGCACTGGCTGGGCGCCCGCCGTTTCAGGGGGAGGCGATGGAAGTCGTGTTAGCTCAACTCACCAAGCAGCCCGAACCGCTCTCTAAGCACTCCGAGGTTTCTCAGGCCTGCGAGAACTTGGTTCACCGCCTTTTGGCCAAAGACAAAACCGAGCGCTACGCCTCAGCCGAGGAGGTTCGCCAGGACCTGCTCTCGGCCAAAAACGGCGCTATCGCCTGAAGGCTCGACAGACGGCTCTGCGGCTCTACCTCGAGCAGCTTCTCCACCAATTCCGCGAAGGCTGGTGGGCAGTCCGAACGCACCTGAGATATCGGCCGGTACTGCCCTTGGGCCTGAGCCGCCAGTATTTGCAGACCCTCGCACTGAGCAAACGGCCCACTCCCGCAAGCTAAGGCGTACAAAGTGCACCCCAAAGCGTAGTAGTCTGAAGCTGCCACCGCAGCACCTTGCAACTGCTCAGGCGCCATAAAACCTAAGGTGCCCGAGTTACGTAAGCTGTCGGCAACTGTGTCTGACTTGAGAGCACCTTTCTCAGCTAGAATCTGTTCAGGCGAGGAGGCCTTGAATGATGACGGCAGAGTTACCAGACGAACAAATCACCCAGCTTCGTGC
>JBAYRN010000172.1:0-9439 GCA_041676625.1 Vulcanimicrobiota bacterium | reverse complement strand
GAGCTGCAGGAAGCGTTCAGAGTATTCCAGAGCTTCCCGATGGCTCTCAGCGGCCAGGCAGTGCTCAACCAGGGTCTCCAACATCTCGCCTGCCTTGCTCTCCAGAGAGCGTCTCAGCTCCAGCGCCCACTCCATATAGCAGCCGTCCAGGTAAGTCCCGCGGTAGAGTCGGACGGCCCGGCGATAAGAGTTGACCGCCGCCTTGGGATTGCCCTGAGCCAAAGCGGTCCGACCGTTGGAGTAGGCCTTATTGAACTCGTCGAAATCGTGCCACAAACGAAGCTTGGGGTTGATCCTCAGCGCGTCCTTTTCCCGGGGCACCGGGTCCCAATTCTCGTCCCCACCCAGCTCTCTAAAATAGCGCCGAATGGAACTCACCGCAGAGTTCAGATTGCTGCGGGCGTTTTCCAGGGGGCCGGGCCAGAACTGCTCCATCAGATTCTCAACCAGCAGAGGGTCACCACCCCGAGAGGCCAGGTAGAAAAACAGATGCTTGATCTTCAACGACTTCCACTGATCATCGGAGAGTTCTTGCTCTCCTAAAAAGACCTGGGGACTCCCCATGGAGTATACCCGAAGCACCGGCGCCGCCGCTTCCCCCTGGGTCAGCCGGGTGGCCCGTGCCACGATGTCTGGATCGACATCGTTGCTAAGCTGGGTGAGCAACTCTCCGTCGACCCCCTGGGGTTGTGCCTCCAGCAATTCCAGCACCAGGATCCGGGCCTCCAGAGCCAGCCTCTGCTGACCCATCAGGGCGGCGACCTCTTGCGGATAGTCAGCCACCAGAGTCGCGGATGCCTGGCGCAAAAAATCATCCTTTCGCTTGGCCGCGAGCTTTAGAACAAAGGCTGCAACGGTGGGCAAGCTTTCGATCACTTCCGAGAGGTTGGCCGGTGAACTCAACACCTCCACCGCTTTCTCCAGGATTCCGGCCGCTACCCGATCGTCTAGATCGGCCAATTGCAGGACCGCCCGAGCCCAGGGAACCTCGAGCCTGACCGCTTCCAGGTTCTTCACCGCCCGGGTAAGAAGCTTCGCAGTGGAAGGGTGCTCTCCCCGGGCCAGGATTTCAGCGGCCTCCAGTTCCGTCAGAGCAAGCGAGATCGGCCCGAGCCTCTCCCCTACCGAGAGGGCCTCCTGGACCGCTTTTTCTTGGGCGGTTCGGTCACCTTGAGCCAGAGCCACCCGGGCCAGACCCAGGTAGGAGGAGAGGGCGTGGGGAGACCCGGAAGCGGTCTTGAGAGCTTCCTGATAGGTGTTGGTGGCTGCCTCGAACTTCCTGCTCTGCTCCAGCGCCCGAGCCAGATAGACCAGATTGGCCGCCGCCGAATCTTCCACTTCCGGCTCACCGGCTTCTCCGGATTCTAACCATTTCTGGTAAGCGGCAGCGAGTTCCGGAGTAGCTTCCATCTCGCCTGCTTTAGGTAAGTCTTTACTCTCCTTGAGAATTCGGCCCAGTTCTCTTGCCAGGGGGATGGGGTCGCTGTATTGATTGGTCGGGCGCAACACCTTGAGTTGAATAAGACTGTCCCGCAAGCGGGTGGAGAGAGGCAGATTTAAATGCACTTCGAGCTGATCCAAAATCGAGGCCATCTTTATCTGACTGGCCCCATCTCCGGTCAAGGCCAGATGACTGGCCACTCCGTAAGCGATATCGGAAGTCCGAGAGAACCACTCCCCCTCCAGTCGCCCACCCAGCGTGCTCAGACTTTGCAAGCTCCAGCGAAAGGCCTCCCGCAGGGTGCGGGCATCCTCCAGACGTTTCGTTTCCTCGGCACGCCGGGCCACGATGTCGTTGATGTGAGCCAGCAGTTGCTGCATCTTGAACGGCTTCTTGAGGTAGCCCCCCACCTTCAGACGCACCGCCCGCAGGGTCTCCTCTTCGGATGCGTATCCAGAGATAACGAGCGAACCCATGTTCGGCTGATGCTCCTGGGCGCGTTCGATGGCGTCCAGACCGGTCATGCCCTCCATGCGGATATCGGCCACGATCAGGTCGAAGCGTTCTTGCCGGGCTCGGGTTATGGCTTCCTCACCTCCCCCGGCGGCCACCACTTCGTAGCCTCGACCGGACAGGACTTCGAGTAGCAACTCCCGCATCTCGTCGTCATCTTCCAGGACCAGAATCCTAACCTTGTTCGACATGATTTGTGCTTCTGCCTGAAGCGCCACCTTCCTGGAGGGGCGGAGCCCAGCCGAATAAAGTTCTCGGGCACAGCATGATCACAAACTCGGAATCTGCTAACCTGTTTGAGGCCCTCTAACACCATAGGAAATCGCGCCTTTCAAGCAAACGATCCCGTATGAAGAAGCCGTATGTTGTTCCGCTTCCTCCTGAAGTGGTGAAGTTGTTGGAATCGAAACATCGAGGGGCCGGCAATCTGACCCAGTCTGCTAGCTGGTCGGCCCTCAAGAGTCACCTCTCCCAGACCCTGGAACGGATGAAGCGATGGTCCTGCCACGAAGGTTTGGACCCCTGGGTGGAGACCGCTGAAAAACATTTGGAGGTTCTGGAAGTACGCCTGACCGAAGACGGCCAACTGGAGGAGCTCACTGAGACAACCTTTCGACTGTTCGGAGCTCTCCATGAATACGGGCGACTACAATACACTCTTCGAGAGTGCGAGATCGATGAGGTCGACGACACCATCCAGGCCCTGCACGCTCTCAAGCGCGGGCGTCTGGAGTGGCCTGATCTGGATTTGGTTAAGCTCCGCCTGATAGACCGGGTGGACCAATTGGTGAAGCTGTTCAAAGACGGCAGTGATCACCTCCCCGAGGAAATTCAACAGGCGTTACTCAAAGGCTTTGAATCGATGAACCGAGCGGTGGCGGTCATGAACACCCGAGACCCGGAAAAGATTGATGATATCGCCGCCGACTTGAGCAACGCGGGTAGCATCCTGGAGCATCTGGACGAGTGGCAGAAAGAGTTCGAGGCTGAAAACAGTTGCGAGGTACCGGTGATCGGACGGGAGGTCCACGAACTCATGGTGGAACTACAAACCAACGGTTGCCTGAGTGAAGCGTCTCTCGATCTCTGGTACAACGAACTGGCTACCAAGATCCAGGAGTTCTGGGGTCCTTCCCGCCACGAATTCTTCATGCCAAGACCGCTCAAGGATCGTCTGGTGGGGCGCATCGACACTCTCCTCTACGAACTCCAGGAGCTAGAGCACATGCCCCCCCAAAAGCAGTTTCATTCGCTACGGGATCTGGCCGATGCCTTCGCTGAAATCCCCACCCGCACTTTTGAGCCTGAATGGTTTGAAAACCACCCGCAGCCCTGGCTGTACGACACCTTCGTGGCCGCCCTGGCCGGTGGGGTACCGCGCTTTCAACTGCAATGGATGGTGGAAGACCTGGGCCAGAACCCCGACACCTACGAGTTAGGCCAATGCCTGAAGAATTATCTGAACTCCGAGGATCGGGACTTCCTCCTGGACGGACTGGTCCTCATGCAAAGAGAGTCCCAGAGAAACTACGATCTAAAGCAGCCCTAGATCTTATGGATGAGGAGTCCGTCTCGGAGCTTGGGTTCGAACCAGGTCGACTTTGGTGGCATGACTTCCCCGGCGTCGGAAACAGCCAACAGATCGCTCAGTTGGGTGGCAGCCATGGCAAAGGCGATCACCTCTTGACCGGCGTCTACCCGCTGCTTCAATTCACCCAGGCCCCGGATACCGCCCACGAAATCGACGCGGTGGTCGTTTCGGATGTCTTCGATGCCCAGAATCGGTTGCAGAAACTCTCTCTGCAGGACCGCCGAGTCGAGCCGGTCGGCGACCCCCGGGGTGCCGCTCTGCTCGGGCAAAGTGAGTCCGTACCAGCGACCGCCCAGGTACATATAGACAGTCCCGGCGGGGGGTTCGGAGGGTACGGTCTGGCCGGACCCCAGGGTTAGCTCGGCCGCCGAAAAACGACTCTCAGCTTCTTTCAAGACCGCATCAGGCGAATGGCCGTTGAGTTCGGAGAGCACCCGGTGATAAGGCAGTATGACCACCTGGTCGGTGGGGAACGCGACTGCCAGAAAACGGGAGGCTTCCTCTTCTTCACCAGCGTTTAGCCTGGTGGCGGTCCGCTCGGCCGAAGCCGCCCGGTGGTGACCGTCGGCGATGTAGTAATCCCCGGCGGCATCCAAGGCCTTCTCCCAGGGTTCCGGGTTTTCGATCTTCCAGACCGTGTGGTCTACCCCGTCGCCTGCCGAAAAATCGAACAACGGTCGCTGCTTAGAGTTCAGCAATTCTTCGCGCAGGCGAGAGACTTCCGAGCTGGGCCTATGCACCAGAAAGACCGGACCGGTCTGAGCCCGAGTGGTCAGAATGTGGTTGGTCCGGTCATCCTCTTTGGCGGCTCGTGTCTTCTCGTGCTTTTTGATGCGACTATCACGATACGCCTGAACGCTGTAGGCTCCCACCACTCCGAACTGCGAGCGCCCTTTCCAGGTGAGCCGGTAGAGATAGAGAGAAGGTTCGGACTCCGTGACCAGGTGGCCCTGAGAGATCAGCGCTTCCAGGTTTTCCCGCGCCTTCTGATAGACCTCGGGAGCGTACGGGTCGACCTCCTCGCCCAAAGTTATCTCGGCCCGGCCGATCCGCAAAAAGCTCAGAGGCTTGTCCTGGACCAATTGCCAGGCCTCCTCACGATTGACGACGTCGTAGGGGACCGAGGCAACCTGCGGGGCCACTTCGGGTTCAGGTCTGAGGGCGGCGAACGCTTTGACAATTGGTAAACTCATAGCCGCCCATTTGCGAATCACCACGGGGATCCTTTCCCTCCGAGCAGGCAGGTTAGGAACAACTTTTAGCTAATAAAATTCAAGATTCTGGAGATGGTCAATGTTACGAAACGGACAACCGATTCTGAAATTCGTGATTGAACCGTTGACTTTGCCGGTATAAGTGACAAAATAGGCCAGCGCCAGGCGGAGTTACGGGAAAAACGAGTGAAGAGAAGTATCAAAGCTGTGAAGATCAGGCGGAGTTGTATGACTTCCGTCGTTTCCCTGTTTTTACTATTTTTGGGCCTCGGTCTGGCTGCGGTTTCCACGGTCAGAACGGTCCTGGATCACTATCGAGCCGAGCTTCCCGATGTCTCCACCCTCACTTATTACGAGCCATCTCTGACCACCCGCATCTACGCCTCCGACGGAAGCCTCATCGGGACCCTTTATCGGGAAAACCGCACCTGGACCCAGCTCGACGAGATCTCTCCCACCCTACTGGACGCGGTCCTCTCGATCGAAGACAGTCGATTCTACGATCACCGGGGAGTCGACCCTAAAGGCGTACTGCGAGCTATCGTCTCTAAAGCCAGCGGTTCGGGGGGGCAGCAGGGCGCCAGTACCATCACCATGCAGTTGGCTCGAGCCCTCTTCTTGAGCCCCAAACAGACGCTCGACCGTAAGCTCAAAGAGGTGCTGGTAGCCATCGAGATCGAGAAAAATTTCACCAAAGACGAGATCCTCGAACTCTACCTCAACCAGATCTACCTGGGCTCGGGCGCCTACGGTGTGCACTCGGCAGCCGAACTCTATTATGGGAAAAAGCCCAAAGCTCTCAGCCCCGCCGAAGCCGCCTTGATCGCCGGGCTTCCCCAGGCTCCCTCGGACTACTCCCCCCTGGAGGACGAGGAAAAAGCCAAAGCCAGGCAAGAACTGGTGCTCAACCGGATGCTCGAGGTGGGGGTGCTCCCTTATTCCAACGGCAAGTTCAGCCAAGCCGACTTTGACAAAGCCATGAAAGAGGTCAAGAGTCAGAAGTACAAAGACCGCAAGCGAAAAGACTTTGTGGTCCTGAGGGTCCCGTACTTCACCACCTACGTGATCAAGCAGCTTTATCGGCAATTCGATGAGGAAATGCTGTTCAGGGGCGGCTTGAACATCTACACCACCGTAGACCTCAAGCTTCAGAAAAAAGCTGAAAACACGGTTCGCGAGTTGGTCAAAGCCGACACTCAGTATCTCAACGTGCACCAGGGTGCCAGCGTGACTGTAGAAAACGGGACCGGATATATCCGAGCCATGGTGGGCGGCACCGGCTGGCAAGACAAGGCCCAGTTCAACAGGGCCTGGCAGGCCGAGCGCCAACCCGGTTCGAGCTTTAAAACCTTCGTCTACGCCACCGCCATGGAGATGGGCTATCCCCCCTCCACCTCCATCTCCGATTCGCCTATCAATATCAACGGTTGGCAGCCCAAGAACTCCGATGGTAAGTTTTACGGTCCCATGAGTATCACCCAGGGCATGCAGCAATCCCGCAACGTGGTAGC
Source organism: Vulcanimicrobiota bacterium (assembly GCA_041676625.1). Lineage (GTDB taxonomy): Bacteria > Vulcanimicrobiota > Xenobia > Xenobiales > JADMJV01 > JAEXNA01. The sequence goes on along the minus strand of JBAYRN010000172.1, from coordinate 3,169 downwards.
GGTACGAACCCTACAGTTGGTAGGGGTTGACCGGGTGGTCGAGACGGCTCGAAAGATGGGCATCAAGGGCAAACTCCAGATGGTTCCCTCCCTGGCACTGGGTGCAGCGGATCTGACGATCCTGGAAATGGCCGACGCGGTCTCCACCATCCCTAATGGAGGCGTCAGGGTGCCCGCCACTCCCATCAAGATGATCACCGACAAAGACGGAAACGTGGTGGTCGACAACCGCTTCCCGAAGAAGACGGATGTGCTGGCAGAATCCTCCGCCAGCTACATGATGGAGATCATGCGAGGAGTGGTGACCAGTGGGACCGCCACCTCCGCCTACATTCCAAACCACGAAGCAGGTGGAAAAACCGGAACCACCGACTCCTACCGGGATGCCTGGTTTGTCGGATTCACCCGGGACTACACCACCGCCGTCTGGGTAGGCAACGACGATTACAGCCAGATGTGGCGAAGTTTTGGTGGTGACCTCCCGGCCCGCATCTGGAAAAGCGTGATGGTGTACGCCAACCGCAATACCAAAGAGAGTAAGCTTCCCATCACCAACCCTTCGAAAGTTGGGGTCCTGATGTGTGCCGATACCAAACAACGGGTAGGACCGAAGTGTCCCAAGACCTACCGCGAGCTGGTCCCAAGATTTGCGATACCCCGACAATTTTGTACGGTTCACGGAGCCCCCGCGCAGGTTCCGAGCAGCGGTCCGTCCGACCAGACCAACAAACCGAGTAAAGACAAGAACCCCACCGATCAGGCCGCCGAAAAGGCAGCAGAAACGGTCGATCCCACTCTAGACCCTGGAGCAGCCCCCATTCCGACGCAAGTAGAGATTCCGATCGAGATCCCGTTGGATCCGGCCGTTGGTGAAGTACCGCCTGCTATTTCCGACATTCCCCCGGTTCCGGCTGAACCGGTGGATATCCCGGCCCCGCCCCCGGTGCCGGTGGAACTGCCGCCTCCGCCTCCCCCCGATCCGGTGGTTATACCGATCGCCCCCCCGGCGGAAAATTCAGAGCCTTAGGCCAGGTCCTTAAAAGAAGCGCACGCCTCGGGGAGGCGTGCGGGAACCAAGGTGCTCTTTGAGCGACTGGATTTCGGAGGTTAACTCCGTGAGTCGAGACTCCACCCGAGAGGAATCCCCCCCCGAGGCCCTCACCCCGCCGGTTGGACTGTTGAAATGTACTCTGAGGGCTTCGACGATGATATGACTTATGGGCTGTCCTGAATCATTCGCAGCCTGATAGAGTTCGTCTTTTAGATCTTCGGGTATGGAAGCTGAAATTCGCGCCATACAACCTCCTTGAATTGATTGTCGGTTTGATTAATGACTCAATCTTCGGTTCAGGAAGAATAGGTCCCCCTAAGCAGGGTCAGAAAACGTCGGTCTCCTTCCGGCGAGCAGACGATCGGGGAGTCTAGAATCTGGCGAGCCTCCTCCGATATGCCCAGTACCAACCCCAGTTCATTGAGGAGACTCTCCTCAGAGGCTGTCTTGGCCATATCAACCCAGACGACCGCACAGCACTCTCGAAAAAGAAGCAGTCCCTGGTCACCATGGCGAAAGCCACTCACCAACTCATCCAGGTCAAACTCCTCGGAGTGGGCGATCCGAACCGCCCGGGTTAGCTCATCCTCACTGGCGCCGATCCACTCGGCCACCGGTTGCAAGTGGTTCCGCTCGGAGGGCGAAACGTCGTCGGCTCCGGCCACCCGCATCAAGATGCCCAGAAAACGGACCTTCTCATCATCCTTAAATTCTTCCAGTAAAGCTTGGCGTACAGATTCCATGAAAAGAGGCTTCTTCTCCCCCTTCGCAGGAGCCTTTCCTACCCAGAAATAACCCAGCGGTATGATGAAGTCTTCGCCGATGCAAAAAGTTCTTTTATCCCTATTTTTGGCACTTCTCGTCTCCGGCTGCCAGGGAGATACCCGTACCTTTGCCGGTTTCACCTACGGAGGGGGGGGACACACTTTTTCTACTGAACCGGCTGTGGTGGAAGTGGGGTCAGAAACGACCACCCTCCAATGTGGTACTCCTGAATCTCTGACTCAACTGAGTTTAGAGTGGGACAGCGGCCAGGATCTAGGTCAGGAAGTTTCCCTTCGTTCAGGAAGCTTCAAAGTGGAAGGAAAGCCTTCATCGGTTCTCCAGTCCGGCCGACTCGTCATGCAGTCTGAGAAGGGAGAGATCTCCCACGGCTCCTTCGATCTCGAAGCCAAAACCGAGGATGGACGAGTTTTGAGAGTGGTCGGTTCTTACTCCGCCGAACTGCAGAAGACCCCCTGATGTAGGAAACTCCCGATAGCAATCCGAAGGTTTGTTCTATGCTCAGTTACTCCAAACATCTGCTCGTAGGACTCGCAATTTCCGTAGGATTGGCATTAGGGGGGTGTTCAGGAGACACCCCGCCGGAGCCCACCGCGTCAGCCACCCCCGAGGCCACCGCGGCGACACCCGAGGAAGCCCAGACTCCAGCGGACCCCGCCCCTCAGGCGGAAAACACGCCCGATCCAAATATTTCCCCCCTGGGCGGTAAGCCCGCCACCGAAGAAGAGAAAGAGTATTACCGGCTTCAGAAAAAAGCCGAAGATCTGGTGCTGGCCAAGAACTACGAAAAGGCAATCCCGTTGCTCGAGCAAGCTCTCCAGCAGCGGCCCGAGGACCCGGAGAACTCCTTTTATTTGTTGCTCAGTCATGGCTCACTGGAGATGGTCCCCTCCAAAGGGTCGGCCGCTTACCCTTACGCCAAAAAAGTTTTGGAGGTTGCTCCCAAGAGCAACGAGGCGGCCCGGGCAAGGTCCTATCTGGTGGGAGCCGAGTTCAAGCCCCCAGCCCAGTACGGCAACAAGACCTTCTTTACGCTCGGAGGGTTTGTGTACGAGCCCAAGGTCAATTATAAACTGGTGGCAGATGCACCACTCCACGTAAACCTGAACGCCCGACTGAACAAAGACGGCAAGGCTACCATGTGGGAAGCGGAGGTCGCCCCCTCCATGGTGACTGGAACGGTCCAACTGACCAAAGGAACCGAGGTCCTCGTTCTCTCCGAGTCGCACTACTTCCATAGTCTGACCAGTTGGCGCAAACCTTTGCCCGACCAACCCAGAGAGTTTGACGACAGCATCTTCGAGGTCAACGCCTTTTACGTGGAGGTGGTCTCAG
>JBAYRN010000171.1:0-9443 GCA_041676625.1 Vulcanimicrobiota bacterium | reverse complement strand
TCAGCAGGCCTCGGCCGAGCAGCTTGAGCCGTTCTTTTCGGAGGTTCGTTTCTACCCCCGACTTGTCGATCACGACTGCCCCGACCCCCCTTTCGGAATGGCTTTTCGAAGCAGCGCGGGCGAATTGCGAAAGAGCCTCGAGAGTTACTCTTTGCCCCTGGAGGTGGCTCGGAAAAGAGAGTCTTTGATGCTCTGGAAGCCTTACTTCAAGCGACTCCTACACCTGCTGCAGGAGACCCGGGAGGATGATTGGCCCTTTCAGTGCTACCCCGAGGGCTGGAGTTGCGCAGTCTTAGAACTGGTGGGTTCTATCGAAAAGGCCCTGGACGGAGAAGTCCTCTGTGCTTATCCGCAACGGGCAGATTCAGATTTTTGCCGCCTTCTTTCGGCCGTGAAAACCGCTGCATTGCAGCCCTCTCAGTTGACCGGTCGAGAGGTGGGCTTCGCCAGGAAGCTGTTGGAACAGCAACCGAAGGCCTCCGGGGCACCAAAGCAGATTCCCGGTGAAGAGGTCCTCCAGGCCGTCTCAAAGGTACTGGAGCTACTCCAGACCCTTTCCCCGGAGCAGGGGCTTGAAGACCTCCCCCAGGGGCTACCGGAAGTGATCGCCTGCAAAGTCCGACGGGCCTGTCTGGGTACTCTTTCCGAGCTGAGAGACCGGGGTTTGCTCAACTCCCTGGACGTCCTCAGCGACCTGACGCCTATGATCGTGGAGGGCGCCCTGGAGGACCCCTTGTGGAGACGCACCTACCGGGCATTCTCAAGGCACCCTCGCTTTTTGTCTTTCGAATCGCTACCCTGGCTACAGCCGTATTGGCAGCCTCCTTCCGAGTCCAGAACCCTGGCCGCAGCGAGCATGTTGGTAGAAAGCTGGTGGACCCATTTCGGCCACCGGGAGGCTCCCCCAAAACTGAACTCTCAACTCCAAACCCTGGCCCGCTGGCGAGGCGTTTCGCAAGAGGATCTCATCACCCAGGTGGCCCGCTCCCTGGACCTGTCCATTCCCCTCCAAGCGTGCCGCGCATTCATCCAGGAGCAACGGGAACTGCCCTGCTCCAAGCCCTATTTGAAACTACAGCGGAACAAAAGGATAGAAGAGGCCCTCCGGCAGATCACCCGGTATGAGCAATTGCTGAAAGGTGCCAACTCTCTCTGATCGAAATCCCGGTCTATGGGTATCATTCATCTCTCCAGGGCCCTCCTGTTTCTCTGCCTCCTACTTGCCGGATGCGGTAATAACGAAGACAACTTCGTCATCACCGGGGAAGGCACCGCGCCTTCTGACAGTTCGGTCCTCCTGGGCACCCCGATGCAGTACGCAGGGCTTCGCAAGTACAGGGATTCCCGGAGAGTGAGAGCCAGCTTTACCGATACCTGAGTGACCTCAACCAGATCGCCTTACGGCGTCACGCCTGGCAGGTCTGGTCGGCCATGACCGCTCGCACCGACTCAGGCTTGCCGGTCATGCTGACCTGGTACGATAACAGCGAAATCTTCGGAGACGGTGCTATAAAGCAACCACGCACCTTCCTCCCTACGTTTCTCGTCCCCCCCAGGGACACTTTCGGAAGCGGTGATCCCCCGGTCGGATTCAATGTCTACAATCAGGCCTACCGGGAGCACGTTCGAAGCCACGGCTACCAATGGCGAGACACCCTGCAAAGCCTGGTAGGACAGAGCAGCAACGTCGTAGATTTCCCCACCGAGGCTATCGCCGTCAAGACCGTCTGGTGGCCGGTGCGCCACGATGGTTTAACCGCCTTTCCGGTCTGGGACAACCGCCCCACCCGACCCATCGAGTGGGGCACCGGTATAGGGCAGCTCGTCGACCAGGGCTACTTCGGCCCCCTCTCCCCCAACCAGGAGCAAGAACTCAAAAGCCACGAAACCCACGGCAACGAATGGGGCGTGTTCAACCGGGTGGTCGCCATCTCACCCTTTACCGTCACCTCTGATACCACCGAGATCGTCTTCTTCGACCCCACCCGAAACGATTTCCAAAACACCATTTCACGCCCCGCCAAAGTCGTCCCGTTAAACCGGTTCTTTCATTGTCGCCTCAACGACTCGGCCACCCTGGAGCGCTTGAACAACGGGCTGATGGGGCAGCTCACCGAGAAATTTTGGGGTCGGGCCCTCACTGAAGATGATTACCTGGCCCTCATCGCTGTTCACGTCACAACCCGCGAAACCGAGGAGTGGGTTTGGACCACCTACTGGTGGCACGATCAACCAGATGAAGGCTTTTACGGATCGGAAAAACCCGACCTGCTACCTTTTCCCTTCGACCAGTTTCGCATGGCCGAAGCACTGAGCGCCGACCTACCTCAAGCCGAGGACGGGGGACCCCACATCGCCTTCAACCCCTACCTAGAAGCAGGCTTTGCGCTGGGGCCCACTAGCAACTGCATGGCCTGTCACCAGCGAGCCGGTTGGACGCCTCAGGGGTTTCAAGACTCCTTCCCCGTGGAACGCGGTTCCTTGGCACCAGACGATGAGTTTTTCCAGGGCAACCTGAGGACTCACTTACTGTGGTCTCTGGTCTTTCGCCCCCGGCCCCTACCCGCAGCAGCACAGTCGGCAGAACCGGAAGCCCGGCCCCGAGGGGTGCTGTGGGAGTAGAGGATCTACTCTCGAACTAGCGTCCAGGTTTTTCCGGACTTGAGACCGGTCAGAAGGATCGTTTCAGACTTGAGTTCAGCCTTGACCGCGTGCTTATCATCGGTGGTCAGATCACCCACCCACTGGTTGCGCAAGCCCGCCGGGTTCAAGATCAAGCGGGCGGACGACTGGGCCAGAGGGACCCCGACCCAACTATTGCCCTGGCTTGCGATCTGCAAGCGCTGGGTCTCCCCGCTCTGGTCGGTCAGCTTCCAGACCCCGCTGAAGTCGTTGGGCTGAGCCCCGACAGGGTTCACCATCAAGACAAATATGAGAAAGAAGATGTATCGCATTGGGAGTTCAACCTCAAGCATCGAACAAAGTTGCCCCTGAATAAAGTCAAAACACTTTGAAATTCGATACTCTTTCGGCTCTATTTTCAACGACCCGACCAATTTTTCCATTTCCACGTATATATATATATTGAAAGGCTCTTCTCTAAAGAGAGCTATCGCGCCCGCTGGTGATCTGCGGCCGGCGAATTGAGGACTATCTAAACGACCCACCCTTACTCGTTTAGACACACCAGAGATTCGCCGCACGCAGTACACCCCAACACCCCAACTACAAAACCCAAAAAAGCCGACAGCGGTCGGGCTAGCTTTCTTGCGCCCAAAAATCAGGCGCTAGAAAATGGGGCCGGCTGCAGGCCTTGTGTGCAGAATACCGCTGCACCATAGCCAAACTTGAAGCCGAACTGCTCAGCAAGGCAAATCCCAAAGCCATGGCTTGCAGGTTCTTTTCTCGAACGCAGACCGAAAGCGACACACCCTAAAGAAAAATAAAAGACAAAACCGCCAGTCCACACAATGCGGCCAGCGTTGTATTGAGGCCCAGACAAAACCTGGGTAGGAAAGCGTCACTCCCCACGGTGCCGTCGTCCAGGACGGGATGAGGTAGGAGATTGGGGAGTACCGCCGCCTTTCCATCCGCCACCAGCAGTACCGGCTTTTTTTCTTCGGCGGACTGTAGCGTCCAGAACCGCCCCTCACCCTGGGGAGAGGAGAATTCCCAGCGCACCAGAGCCTTGTCTTTCAATGGGCGGGGCAGTGGAATGGTACGTAACCTGCTGCCCCGGCACTCCACTCCCCGGGTCAAGAGAGCGATGGTTCGCCGGGTCCGGAATAGGGACCAGAGCGCGACCAGCAGAGCGGGGAGCAGAAAAAGACCGGCCGTGGTCAGGAGAACCCGAGGCTGCACCGGGTAAGGCTGAAAGCCTTCCAACCAGGCAGCCCGAGGATCGCTTTCCGGGATCACGATCTCGACCGGGTCACCGATCTCCAGGCGATCCGTTTCCGGGCCGTAACCCCTGGCCTCAATCACGGTCTCGTTAACCCTGACCGGTGCCCACACCACTCCCACCCGGTCACCCCCCGGCAGGGTCTTGGTCTCCTTTCGACTCACCTGGGAAGTGACCCTGACCTGTTCTCCCGAGGAACTCCAAAGAGCCCGGGCCGGAACCCCGTAGAGCACGAAAAGAAACAGCGCCGCGAACACCACCAGAAAGGTGGTCAGAGCGGAGAAGGTCATCAAAGGGCTTCCCCACCACAACACCCTGCGCAATCGGGGTTGGACCGTCCGGGGCGTCTCGGGGAGCAGTCTATTCTTCATGCTCGAGCGTCCGGCTAAAAAACTTTCGCAGGCGCGGCCCTACCTGCCCCCCCAGAAAACCCAGATACGGACCACCGGTCAGATAGCCCAGGGCCTGCTCGTAATTGCGTGGCAGGTTGTCGGCGCGCACTCCGATGCTCGCCACCGATACGGCGAGTTGCTTTTTCAATTGGCGGCTTTCCGATTTCATACTCTCACAAAACGTCTCAAAGGCCGCGTTTTGAACCACTCGCAGCCCCGAGAGATCGTATTGCAACGAAGCCTCGCTGGTCAAGCAGATCAAACCTCCTCCACTGATGTTCACTTCGACCGGTGCGGTCAAGACGCCGTCATACACCGGAAAAAGCCAATCCTGCTTTCCCCCGTCGAGAGACAGAAAAAATGCGGTATGAGCCAGATCGGAGCGGCTAAGCCTGAGATTCTGGGTCTGTCCCTTCAGCAACCGCTTGCGGTCCGGGTCTGAAAACGCAACGCTCAGGGGGAGTCTCCGCCCCGCCGGCTCTCGCACCAGATGAAAGGCGTCTTTGCCTTTCCCACTGCGATAATAATCCAGCTCCGGGTATGGAATAGCCAGTAGATTTCGATCCGCTTTCTTCAGGTATCTCCAGGCCAGCTCCGACCCTTCCAGCAGTCTTGCAGCCCAAGGACGGTTGGGGGCGCGGGGGGCCTCCGGTCGGATCCTCTCTCCATTGAGATGGATCGGTCTGGGGGAGTAGGCCAACCGGTAAGCCAACTCTTCCAAATCGTTGCCAAACCCCTTCGAACGGGTCAGTTTTTGCCACCAGTTCGGCTCCGCGGACAGCCTGAGGATCGCGTACTCCTCGTCACCGACCGGTTCGCCCACCAGGATCTCCCCTTTCTTCAACTCGAAGTGGGCTTGAGGGCCTATCCAGCTGAGCTTGTAGTGACTGGTTCCCAGGGCCGCAGAAAGCCCAAAGAAAAAGTGCTGTCCGACTCGGTGGCCCACCTCGTCGAAACCTGCCGTGGTGCCCAGCGTGAGGAGTTGTTCAAAGGCCCGGGTCGGAGGGCACCCCGGCCATTGAAAACGAAATTCCCAGGTGTGTTCGTCTGCACGTCGACCAAAGAGATCGCTGTGACTCACTCGAATCAAGGCCTGCAAACAGCGCAGCAGAGGATAGAGAGAATCCTGTTGGCAAAACACCGCCACTCGCTCTCGCACCTTGATAGGGTCCAGGGTGAAGGAAGCTTCGCCTCCCACCGTTCTTCCAGCGGTGCGCTCCTTCTCCAAAAAATCGTCCAGACCCAAAACAGCTATTTCTTCTTCCTTGCTTTCTTCAATCGAGCCAGGGTCGACTCCGGATTTTCTGAAGAGTTCAGCGGAGGCTCCACCTTCTCGGACGGAGAGGCGGCCAGGCTGGGTTCGCTCTTCTTTAATCTCTCAACTCTGATCTGGGCCACTGGTTTCGAGTCTTCCGGCCGGGCTGTGCGGGTCGACTTCTTGACCGCCCGCAGTTGAGAGAAGCGATTCCGGGTCTCTTCGACCTTTTGCTTTTGTTTGCCGGGGTCTTGCTTGCGACCTTTTGGAGTAGGGAGGCGCCGGACCGCTATCTCCAGCAGCAGTAGAAGAAAGGCACCCCGGGCTAGATCGTGATCCAGGGGAGTCTTGATGGGTACCGGCCGCTGAGGTTCGGAAAAAATGTCTGCCGCCTGGGGCTCGAAGCGCCCGTCCGGTACTTGGGACCAGCGTTGCAGCTTCTGTCGATCGGTGCCGAGTCGGGTAAACTCAGGAGCCAGGGGGATGGTGAAGTTGGTCCGGCCCAACATCTCTCCCTCGGTGGTCTGGGCCAGGACCAGACCGCTACCAGGCTCGGTCGAGGCCACCGTACCGGTGGCCGAGAAGGGCCCCGCAGGCTGCAAGATGGTCTCGCTGGATTGGCCGCTCTGGGAGATGGTCACGACCTTCACCGGCCCCTTCAAAGGCCTTCGGGTGGAAAGGTTGATCTCCAGAACCCCGGCGTCCCCGGTTGTGGAGGCCCGGACTTCCAGCCGATTTCCCCTGGCCGACAGAGGTAAAGATTCACTGGACACTACCGCACGCACGGTGCGAATCAAGACCGTCTCCAAAAGGCTCAACTCGCCTCCGGGCCCGGGGGTTTGGTCCCACCCTTTAGCCCAGTCTCCCCCCAGGTCGGAAAGCCAGGCCGCCGACTGGCCCAAACCTGCCCTACCGATCGCCAGGATCGGATCTTTCTTGGGCGTGACCAGTAGAGTTTTTGCGGTTCCTCCCTTAGAGCTTGCCATATTGTGAGCCAGTAACCGGGGTGCCCCCTGAAGGTCCAGGCCGGCCAGGATCGGCGAGGTCTGGCCCGATTCGGTGGCCCTCACTTCAGTAGGTTTTTCCTGAATTCCAGCACCGGTCGCCAGCACCGTATCCCGAATAAAAATCTGGGCTAGCGTAGAACCCGCGGTGGTTTGTTCTGAACGAAAGAGACGCCCCTTGCCCTGCTTGGTGAGGCCTTCTAAAAACTTGATATCGGCTCCCTGCCCGAAGGCCACCGCCGAAACCGTGATCCGGTGTTCATTGGCCCTCTTTAAGAGCTTGTCATAGTTTCCCGGAGCCACCGCCCCATCGGACAACACGATGATATGCTTCAAAGGAGCCTTTGTCTTCTTCAACTCGTCGAGAGCCTCGTCAAGGGCCGGATAGAGGTCGGTCCCCCCTCCGGCTCTCAAGGTCGAGACTCCCCGTTTCAAGGCGTCCCCATCTCCTTTGGGCCCTAGTGAGACCACCCAACGAGCCGCCGAATCAAACCCGACCACCCCCACTAGGTCTTTCTCCGAGATGGTCTCGGCCGCCGCGATGGCCGCCTCCCGCGCCATCCGGATCGGGTCTCCCCCCATGGACCCGGACTTATCGATGAGTTGAACCAGGGCCGAGAGGGGCTGATCCTTGGGGCGCCTGATATCAAGGTTCACCGGCAACAACGGCTCGATGGGTGTATCCTGGTACGCCCCCACTCCGAAGGTGGAATCACTCCCGGCCATCATCAGGCCCATGCCGCCCTCTCGCACCAGCAGATTGACCACCGTTTGCAGCCGTTTGTTCCAGTCCAGGGAGTCCACGTCTTCCACGATGAGGGCCGAGACGTCCCGCCAGGCCCCCACTGCCGAGGGCAGTTGAGTCGGTCGCATGGCCTGGGCGTTCAAACCTGCCTGTCTCAGCAGTGGCACCAGCGACCCTTCGCCTTCCTCCTGGCGTAAGACGATGACCGTCTGCTCTCCCCCGACCAGAGAGAGAGCTTCCCCTTTGTTGTTCTCCACCCGGCGGTCTTGATCGGAAATCAAACGAGCCTCATAACGGACCGGTCCCGAAGTGGTCTTTCGCTGGGGCAGCAAAAACAGATTGACCCCCTCTCGCAGCTTCAACTCCAACTGCTGACGGGGCACCCCGTTCTCGGTGATCAAGAGTTCGCAACTTTCAATCCCTCGACTCTCGATCACGGTTCGGATCAAGAACGGTTCGTTCAAAGCGATCTGGGCCGGGGCTTCGAAGCGAGAGAGCAAAACGTCGACATTATGGTCGTCCGGCAGCGGGACCAGCCAGGGTTCGATGCCGGCGTCGCTCAGCGCCCTGATCTCCTTCTCTGCACCACCCTCCGTGCTCTGAGCATCGGTGAGGAGCACCAGGCGGCGAGCCGAATCTCCAGGGAAGGCGGTGGCCGCGAAGCGAAGTGCTGTGGTGAGATTGCTGGCCGACTGATCGACCACCGTGGTCAGAGGCCCCATTTCCGCCGAGCCGTGAGTGCCCGAGGGTATCTCGATACCCGAGTCTTTACCGAAGACCACCACCCCGTAGTGATCCTCTTTGGCTTTGTGGGCTATCGCACTATCGACAAACGCGCGCTGCCAACTCTGGCTGTTTCCGCCGGTGGAGTAAGACCGGTCCAGCAAAAAAATGACGGTCAACTCCTTGGAAGAGCTGACGATGCCTGCTCCGGCCATGGCCAGTCCCAGGCAAATCAGGCATAGTCCCCGCAGCCACAACGCTCCTCGACTTCGAGAGGGGGTAAGAGAGGTCGGCATTCTGAGCCAGTAATACACCAGGGGTAAAAGAGCCAGCAGAGTCAGTAGAAAGATCGGCCTGGTGAAGAAGAGCTTCACGGGCGCCCCCGTTTCAGAAACACCACGGTCTCCAAAACCAGGATCAAGAAAGCCATCAGTAGTAGCGGCCAGCCTAACTCTTTGTACTGGATCGAACTCTGGGTGGCTTTCTCTTCCACGACTTCACCCGGTTCCCCGAAATCCCGGTCTTCCAGGTCACGGGGCAAACGGCTCTCGGCGTAGGAGAAGAGATTCACCGCTACCGGTTGTACTTCGTTTGCCCCCCGCAATTCATAAACTCCGGCCCGCTCGGGAACCGACACGACCACGGCGCTCTCGGCAACCTCCAACTCCCGCCCGCCGCTGGTGAGAGGCTTGAAGAACAGCTTACCTCTCCAGTTCTGGCCGTTGGGCCTGGGGCTGCTCTGCCCGGCTGATAGAGAGCCGGGATAAGGCACCCCGCTATGGCGGCTGTAGTTGTCCAGAAATCTGCCCACTACCACCGGGAGCCCGCTGCTCAGGGGCAGGGAGGAATACTCCAGGGGAAAGCGCCAGTGCAGGGTGGGAACACCTCTGGTCAAACCGCTCAAGCTGAGAGCCGGGGCAGTCGCACTGCGAAGCAGCACGGTCTCCCCTTCTTTCAGTGGCTCAACCGAGGTCACCTGGACCTTTTGCCTGGTCCATTCGATCCCGCTGTCCCCCACCAGAGGCGTATCAACACTTACCTCGCTCAGAGATTCCACCTTTGCCGTACCCTCTCGTGGGGGCGGCGCCAGAGTAAAGAGCGAGCGGGTCTTCAGTCCGGAAGGCAACCGAAAACCAGCAGGTGCGATCAAGAGGTTGAGAGGAGCTGTTCCCGACTGCTTCAGGTAGTCCGAAAGCTTCACCACCTTCACATCCGACGAGGCAGCAATGGACCGCAACAAAAAGCCTGCGTTCACCTGCTCGGTGGTGGCCACCACGATCTCCTCTTCCCGAAAGGGGGCCACCACCGTGTAAGCTGCATCATCGGCTCTCAAAGCGTCCGGCTCTTGTCCCGGCAAGGGCAGAACAGTAAGTCTGAATAGAGTGGGTTGGTCGACCTCGAAACGGGCAGCGGAGATGGACTC
>JBAYRN010000170.1:0-9652 GCA_041676625.1 Vulcanimicrobiota bacterium | reverse complement strand
CCGGAAAGATCACGGCGGAGAACGCGGCGGACTGGATGCCCTGGTCGTACAGGGCTCAGCTGGCTTCGTAACTGCTGGCCCGGTCGAATTTGGCGTAGCTGTACGCTACTGCCGACAGCTTACATACAATCTAGAGATTTTTCGATCGAGGACCGCCTGAGATGGGGACAGCAGGCTTTTGAGGTTTACGAATTGCTGAATCAGATTGAGCCGAGTGTTTCTCCCTGTTTGCACAGGCTCATGATCGTCGATGGTTGCTTTTTCTTGGTCCCGAACTTAGAAGCACTTCTTGGATTGCGACCTCGCAAGAAGAGGCAAGGGGTGCTTAAGCCTCCTTCGGGGCCTTATGACTGCCCTTTCCTATGGGCTACTGTCTCCGTGATCTGTTTTGGTCTTAGTTACGGATCGTGGAAGGGCGAGTCCCCTCGGTTTGAAGATTTGGTCGGTGAGCCTTTGAACGCTTTCTTGCAGGAGTGCTATCAGTTGCACAGAGGGGGCTTTGACTGGTTGAACTTGTCTTGTCGGTACCTGGTGCTGTCCGAGTACGTTGTTCGGGTGAATGGGTGTGCCTGAAGAACTCGGGAGACCCGGGCAAGTTCCCGTGTTTTTGACGCGAAGCGGCAAAAACCGGCAGGCGGGGGGTCTTGGGGGGCTGGCAAGCCCCCTCGGGGCCGAAGGCCCCGTAACCTCCGGAGCGGTAGCGACGGAGACCACCCAGGTAACTTTAGGCCGTTTCGTGGTGGGCTTGCCAGGCTGATGCCTTGAGCTAAAATGGGGAGTTTGGCTTTCGGTTTCTTTGGGGCACCCAACTCGGCCCCGCACCCAGGTTTCTGATCATCTTCGCCGTGGTCACTCGCGAGACGGCCGCCGGTACCCCAGTGGCTCGTTTGCACTAACGTAGGAGCGATGAGTAAAAATGGGGTGGAGCCGGGGAGATGGGTAATCGAGCTGGCTGGGGCAGTACCACCAGAAGTTCGCCTTTTGCCGCAAAAGGCGATCTCTTCCCCGCTACAAGTCCCGCTTACCACTAAAGTGACTTTGAAGCCCGCACCCAAACCCGGCCCCATCTTCGAGGCCCGAAGGGCCGCTATTTGTATTTACCTACTGACTTTTTAGGGATCGGGCGTGATAGGTGTTCGGCGTGAAACATTGGCGCGGGCCGTGAAACTTGTTATTGCGGGTCTTCTGGAGGAAGGCGAGAATCGGGCTGGCATGGCGGGAAGAAACGACCCTTGCCCTTGTGGAAGTGGGAAGAAGTATAAGAAGTGCTGTTTGCCTCGGGCTGAGGAGCTGGAGGCTCGAGCCCGGCATCATGACCAGGTGAGAGAGCGGTGGAGCGAGCTGGTTTTCGCGATTCACGAGGAGTTGCGGGAGAAGTACCCTCGTGAGGCGTTGATGGCGTGGAGCGAGAGTTTCGGCTATCAACCCTTGGAGGAGGAAGAGATGCCGTTTTTGCTGGACTTTCTGGCTTTCTGTCATCCGTTTGAAGGTGGGAAGACGCCGTCGGAGATGTATTTTGGCGACGGGAGCCGATTTGAAAGAGCTGAAGGTGATATGATTTGGATGACCCGTCCTTACTCGCTTTACAAGGTGACGGAGCAGACGGGGCCGGATGAGTTTGTACTTTGCGATCTGTTGCAGAAAGGAAGACGCCATCTGGTGAGGTCTGGTCGCGTCGACGAGGGGTTGACCGTGGGAGGGACCTTGTTTGGGAAGCTTGTCTCGGATGGCGATGCCTGGGTACCGGTCTCGGTTCATCCGAGATGTCTGTTGGGCGGAGGCGGAGACTGGGTGGCCGAGGAGTTCTTGGGACACCGTAAGAGCTGCCATTCTTCGACCCTGAGGAAGCCGAAGAGCGCGAAGGAGATTTATCTGACCTGGATGGAGGCGGTGGAGGGGAGTCTTTCTCGGGAAGGGCCTCCGGAGATGGTGAACTTTGACGGGGAGCCGATCGCCTTGAGCCGTGACGTTTGGAGTTTTGATCCGAAGAGGCGGAGGTGGCTGGTTGAGGGACTTTCGCGCGTGGACGGGCTGAAAGAAGTGGGCGAGGATACCTTTGTTTATGGGACGGAGGAGAGGCCCGTGATGGGGTTCGTGACGCTGAAGGAGAACGAGCTTTGGGTTGACTCGAACTCGTTTGAGCGAGTGGACCGGATTTCGGGAGCGGTTTGTGAGCAGTGTGGAGATTTGCTGACCTTTGTGCGTGAAGTGGACCAGGCGGAGATCATGGCTTCGATGCCGCCGAGAAAAGGGCCCTCGATAGATGAGCCGATCGAGAAGATGGGCGGTCGGACGATGCGGGAGCTGCTGGAAGACCCGGATATTCGAGCGCAGTTGGAAGCTCAGTTGCCTGAAGGGGTGAGCTTTGACCACCTGCTAACTTAGGTTGGGCGGCGAAGCCGAGGAGGGAGAATACGGAATGAGAAATTTGCTTCTGACCTTTCTATTCGCTTTTTTGGTTTGTTGGGGTGGAACTGCTGCTCAGGCAAATGAACTTAAAAAATTGGCGGACTATGAAAGCAGTGATGGAGGAGGGAAGAGCTGGTTCGAGCTTTGGGCAAACGATTCGGTGTTCGAAGTCAGAACGACTCTCAGGGAGCACCGGTCGGGTCAGATCCGAAAAGGTAAAGTGGCTTTTGACTGGACTCGATGGCCTGACTTCAGAGGAGCCATTCTTGACGGAGAGCGCAGAGTTGTGTCGGCCCGTTCGGGAGAGCTTTCCGCGTCAGATTTTCCCATGCGGGTGAAAACTCTGACTGGAGAAGAAAGCATTTTGTCGATCGTGGCTTTCTATGTGCCGCAATACACGGGCGGAATATCCCTGGTTATCCACCCACCCGAGAAGGAGCCAAGCGCATCCGAAGACCCAGGGCTAAGACTTGAATATCTCGGGGACCCAGATTTTATCAACTTGCTTCTGGCCGGTGAGCGCGCCTACGGTCTGTATCTCGCGAAGCAGTAACTAGTCGTCGTCTGATCGGGTCAGGTTTAACGCAAGATAGGCGTTATGCTGGTCGTCGGTGAGGCGGTCGCGGAGCTCTTGATCGGCTTTGAGGATGAGTTGCTCGATGGTGTCCTTTTTGGTTAGACCATGGTAGCTGGCCAGGCGACCCAGGGAAAAGTGGGCGTCGGAAACGATCCAGGTGTTGAGGCGGTATTCTCCGTCCTCTTTGGCGGCGTGGTAGCAGGCCTGGATACGCGCTCTTATACTTTGTGACTGCGGCGTCACCAAAGGGTGGTTGGTTCACAGAAGATGTGAACTGCGAAGGTTGTGCTGCAGGTTGCGGGTGACCGCTCTTAAGAGGCCGAACCCCTGGTACATGGATCATGAGGCACTGAGAGAAGCGTTTGGCGACGGTGATTGGCAAGTCTTCCATGGTTTTCCAGTCCCATTCAAAGCCCAGGGAAACCCGACATACAGTATTGCGATCGACTGGACGGGGCGGCAAGTTGTAAGCGGGGTACGGCCGGGGGATGGAGGGTTGTCTCCCAAGTTCCGAGGTCCACGACCAGCCGGCTGTATTAACTAGCTACCTCCCGCAGCCCGCAGTCCGTAGCCCGCTGCGCGCTACGCCGTTTATCATTCTCGCCTCACCTCTTCCACGCTGACTGCCAAACGCAAAACAGATGAGTTCGCAAATGCGCTTTGTCGGTTAGGGAGTTCGCCTCGTCACTTCAGTCGAGTCAGCCTCGCTGAGGAAACCGAGGTCGAAGTAAAGTAGATGAGAGCTTTAGTGCCCAAAGCGAGTTTCATACCGTTTGGGATCAAGGCGACAGCCCCTGTCCTAATGTTCGATACAATAAGATCGCCCGCGCTCCGGAGTTCCTTTACAGCGATTATCTTCTTGAGCAGGAGCCTGACATCTCGGAATGATGATGCCAAACTCTGGGAGAAACCTATCTTCCATGTATATTAAAGTCGTGGGCGTTATCTCGGCGTCTTTCAGTCCTATATAGTATGCTTCAATCAAGTTTTCTTTATCGTTCTGCATAGTTTCCTTGAACTTGGCCTTTGTTTCTGGATCTAAGCTTTGATATTGCTCAAGGATAATACCCAACATCTCTCTGTTATTCGCGCCGCAGATCATCGAGTACGCCACTATACTATACTTCTTGTAAATGTCTTTGCACTCACATCTGCATTCAGCCTTCTCGTAGTTGTCGAAGAAATCTTTCGGTCGATCATTAATGAACGAAATTTCGTCACTGCTATGGGTTCCTCTCGTCATATTGAAACAGAATTCTTCCGTCCAAAAGAGAGCTTCGTCATATTCTAAAAAAGTAGTTTCACTTTCCCCTTCACCTAAAGCATTAGAGCAAAGCAGGAGAGCAATAAGTAATAGTGGGACTCCTAAATAGCTTAGAAGCTTTTTCATCTTCAACCCCTCTCAGAATAGTTTTGCCACATTTTCGCCGAACGGGAATAAGCAAAATCCAAACCGTCCAAAGTCCTTTCGAGTTCTTGGCCCAGAGTTTGAGCCTGTCCGCAAACCGTAACAAAGAAAGGGATCCTCAAATGCCGACAAAACTGAAACCTGTTCCTGAAATTCATAATTAACACCATTCCTCCGTAGACCTCTCGGCCCCCTCCCTCTTGCGAGGCGTCTTTTCAGGATCCTGGGTCCACTTGTCCTCTTGAAACGAACCAGTTGGCCCTAGCCGAGATAGCCTATGACGACTTTCTCGGCGTCGTTGCGAAGATGCAATTGGCCTCGCTCCAGCCTTTTTGCGATGATAAGAAAGCCGGTACGATCCCACAGCAATCCTCTGAGGCAGTTGCGCCGACGATTGAGAAGGGAGAGCAAGTCACCGCTCGTTGGGTCTTTACCAAGTGTGCCGGAGACCACCGAATACAAGCCGTCAAGGCACCTAGTCTCCAGTAATCCTTGCGATACCGCCAGTCGAAACCCGATAGCGGGGGCGAACTTGAGGGACTAAACACAAGGGGATACTCCGCCCAAATCGCTTAAAAGCTCCGCTGGTCCGAGCGTCCATCCATTACATCTCCACCCCCACGGGGATGGGCAGAGAAATCGGGGCTGTAGTTTGACCTCCGCACAACTGGGCAACTGTATCGGAGATTGAAAACTTCAACGAATACGCTGACGTCGACGTTCCCATGGGTCCCAACCACCTCAAGCCCTGGGTTCAATGCAATACTAGCCAACCTTGTCCCAAGGTGTGGAACATCGCCCAAGGACACGTCCGCCCCGCCGGAAATAGAGTATTCCCGCGACGAACCGCGGCTCACTTTAAGAAACGACGAGCCACCTAAGGCGAATTGGAAATGGGCGCGGGCTTCTTGATCCACGACAAACTCGGGGATCAGTTTCGGCACCTTTGCAACCCTTTTCACCACACTGGACGCGGAAGACACCGAGTAAGAGCAGGCTCGAGCCGCATTGAAATGCCAGCGAGGCTCAGCATAGCCTTTGTCCATTATACGCTGGAATTCACGCTCTGCGACCCGTTCCAACCCGGAGAATCGGTGATTCGCCTCGCTCCCAGTCCCACTCTTTTGTTCAGAACCTTCTTTTCCTTTCGGCTCAGTCGGTCTCTCCTTGCCATTACGCTCCGATGGCTCTATTACCATGAAACTCCCCCTGCCTGTTCTACGATGTGAAAGCGCACTATTACATCCTGAATTGCAGACCCGAGTGCTTCGACGTCCCTGGCAAATGCGGGTCCGATGATCGAGACCATCCAGCTCCCTAGAGGGTTGCAATTGAGAATTGAGGGTGAAGACGCAAGAGAGTGTCCCAGGAGTTGTGGAATTTGAACGTCGACAAGCGCCAGCTAAGTGATCTTACCCTCCGGCCATGAGGATCCCTTTCAGGCCGGACTCGAGAGCACGGGATCGTAGACTTGCCTAGCCGCTTAGTGGCTGTTCGGAATCATTCGAGCAATAGCGAAGCTAGCCACGAGAGCGACGGTGGCGTTCTGGTCCCGGTTTAGGCAGCTTTACGTTCGATAACCCTCTGGTCCAAAGCGAGGGCAAGCCCTTGGAGTCCTACGTCATCTTCAACGCGGCAGAGAGAGCGCTCGGTCTCGGCTAAGGAGAGCGCCGTCCATCGAAGCAGCATTCTACCCCCGCGCCACCGACAAACTCTTCTGGACTGGGCGTTGCTCTTGCTGAACAGAGATTCGATGGGATTTGTGGTAACCAGACTCCGTGTGAGGTCAGAATCCGAAGGTAGCCCGAGGAAATTGCAGGCTAAGGTTTCGGAAAGGCCCTCTCTCAAGCTACGAGCAGCTCGACGGCGCCCTCTAGCCTCGAGGTTTCGGGCAATCAATTCTAGGAGGCGCTTGGCTTGTCTGGCGTCAGCTTCTTTCCAGGCCTTTCGAAGATAGCCCCTGAGATGCTCTCGTTCACACTCAGGCACTTTCTCCAGTACGTTTCTCATCTTGTGGGCACGACAGCGCTGGATAACCACTCTCGTGCCAAAAACGGCTCGTAGCGCTGCGGCCAGACCCCTACCCCCGTCGACGACCGCCAGAAAGCCGACGCCGACATCCAAGCCTCGGCTGAGCAAGTCGGTGAGCAGTTCCCGGCAGACCTCTCCGCTCTCACTGGAGCCCTCGCGCAGTCCCAAGATCTGCTTCTTACCGTCCGAAGTGAGACCGAGAACGGCGAGGAGATGGTGGCCTTGCTCCACGACTCCGTCGAGGTAGAGGGCCAAAAAACGTTGGCCCTCCAGGCGCCTCGTACAAAGTTCGCGTCTAACATTCTCGGCAGCACGGACGAATCGACGGTTGACGTTGCTCTTGGAGAACTGCCGGAATCCTTTATTCGTCTCTTGCAAGCCTTGGGCAGTTCGGGGGAACCGCCTTTGACTTGTTCCACCAAGACAAGTCTCCAGAACTGTGGCCGCAGAAAGGCCGCCTTGTTGGGCGGCAACATACGTTGAGAGAGTCACCTCTTTGCCGTTAGTTCGGACCCGCGGACGTTTCAGTTCCATCCTGGCGGCACCGAACGAGACCGAGCAAGGAGTGTATCCATGGCGGGAAGCCCGGCGGTCCGAAGTCAAATGGCGTCCCTTATCGCCGCCGCAAACTTCATCGGCCTCTTGCTCCATGGCCTCCAGCAGCACTCGTCGGGCTAGCTCTACTCCTATCGACTGCAGACTGGATTCTTGAAGACGGTCCCTAAGCTCGCCCCACTTCAGGCCGGAGCCAGTAGTATCGGGAGAGAGTTGTTTACAATTAAGAGAAGGCTTCTGCCCTCGAAAAGGTAATAATATTCCCACTTAATGGTGAGCTGCGTCCTTGCTTTCCAGGCTTGGGGACGCAGCTTCCTTTCTTTCTAGATTCTTGGTGGCCAGCCGAAAAAGCTTCACAGCTAGTTGGGGCAACTCTTGACAACCAGGTACTCGCCGGGTCTTTTCCACCCAGGCCGCGACCTGAGCTTTTCTCTCCGATAGATCGTGACCTCCATATTCTCTAGCTTTCATGAGCGCCATTCGGGCACAGCCGGCGGTCACAATGTGCTTTTTTAGCGGAGACTTCACACCCAGACTGTCGACGACCAGAGTGGCTTCCAAGCTTCTTGCCAATCGCTCGGCGGCGCCCGGGCACTCTTTGTCCAACTCGCTCACCAATGTTCTCAAAGCTGAGTTAGCCTGTGGGCCTCCCAACTGCCATACGCCCTTTAGTCGCTCCGCGATCTGCTCTTGCTTCTCTCCTTGAAGGTGTGCCTTCACGGCTTTTGCGACCACGGATTGGCAGTGAGCGATGAACGGGAGACGGTCCCAGTGGAGGCGCATAACATCTTCCAGGATGACGCTCCCATCCGTCACGAATAAGACAGAGCCGTCGCCGGGCAAATCCAAAGCAGAGAGCTCTTCCACGATAGCTTCACAAATGGTGGGATTCACCGTGGCGCCGTCCTGAAAGGAGAGCAAACGCTTGTATCCTCCAGCATCGGTCCCTACGGCCACCGACCGCCATTGACCACAATACGACTCGCTCGCGATCCAGACGACCACGATCTGACTTTGGCTGTTTCTGGCTCTTGCTCCCTTGCGGGGCGACTGTTTCGGAGGAGATATTGCCGTCTCCGGTGCCTCCGCAGCTCCTCGCAACGCCGTCAACTCCTTAAGAGCCCACGAGCCCAGAGGTTCTTTTGCTCCTGACACAGCTTGCTTGAGAGCGCGCCCCAGCACTAAGAGGAGGCGTCCTTCCTCCGAGAGTTGCTCGGCTTGAGCGAGAATTGTTTTTTGTTGGGACATTTGACCAGCTCCTTAGTTTTTATCAGTAGGCTCAGGCCTACCGGGTGCTGGTCACGTCACTTCAAATTCCACAACTCCTGGGACACTCTCAGACGCAACCCCTCTCCACTGTAGTGATGAAGGTGGACCGACCTCTTCCAGGGTTATTTCTTCTGATTGTCCTTCAAAGCGCCGAGGCTCCTCCTTGCTCAAGCGAAGTTGAAACGACTCAAAGCGTGAATCCGTAAATACCACATAGGCGGAGACGCCCTTCAAGAAATAGGTACTCGTACTGTCTGGTTCAGGCACTAAAAATTGGACTCGTTCCATTTGAATGAAGCGGGCCCATTCACCCTGGTTCAATCTTCTAGCCAGAGACACGGGCCAGACTGTTTCAGTTTGTGTTGTCCCTAGGGCAAACAGACCCAGCGTAACCTCACGAATCCACTTTGCCATCTCCACGACCAACAGGTCAGAGCTGACGCGATCCGGCAACCCTGGGAAGGCTGGCAATTGATTCCGCTGCATCCACTTTCCAAAGTAAGCGATGTTTCGGAGGTGAATTTTCCTAAATTTCGGGAAGGAATTCTTTTTTTCGCGATCAACGACGAGCAGTGAGCACGGATTCCTTAAAAACACCCATCGACGAGATGCTCGTCGAGTTCGCGTTGCAGCGTGTCCAGGCAGAGCTCAAGATCGCCGAACTCCGTGCCAAGGCTCACGAGGCCGAGATCGCCAAGCTGCAAAAGGCCGTTAACGAAAGGGACAATCGTATCGAGCAGCTTATGAAGGCCTTGCTCGGGCACACCTCAGAGCGCCGCGGTTGGGCCTCGTTGACTCCCGAGGACCAGCTTTTCTTAGAGGGCTTCGGCCTGGTGTTGCCAGAGAACTCTCCGCCGACCAACCAACCGGCCAAAGACGACAAGAAAGAGCGCCCCAAATCTGCTTCGCGCAAGAAGAACAAGGCCCGACACGGCCCCAGGGCCACCGTAGTTGATATCGTGCTGCCGGTTCCGGGCACAGAAGATATCCCCCCCGACCAGCTTGAACTGATTGAGAGCAAGGTCACGGAAAAGATTTTTCGCCTGGAGTCGCCACACTGCGTTCTTCGAATCCATCAGAACGTCTACCGCAAAATGGACGGCTGCCTGGAGGAGTTCCACCCCGCACCGCTTGATGAAATCATCCCCGGCAGCATCTTCGATGTCAGTGCCCTGGCGGGTATGATCCTGGACAAGTACTAGCGAAAATGCCTTTTCACAGGGGTTAAGTGCAGCATTATGCTCGCTTTATCCCAAAGCGACCCAAAAAATTTTTCAAAAAAATCGCCTCCGGTAATCGCACCATGAAGCTTAAGTTACAATCGCGTTTTTCGAAAAAAAGCCGAAGTGTCCAAAAAATCCCACTTCACTAACCTCGAGAAGTCCCAAAAAAATTAGAGATCT
>JBAYRN010000169.1:0-9714 GCA_041676625.1 Vulcanimicrobiota bacterium | reverse complement strand
GCGGCAGCTTCAGACACTTCCCGTGCCTGGGCCACGTCGTAGACCGCCAGCGTGATGCGGTGACGAACGGCCTCTTCCATCTCCTCGGGGAAAGAAGCTCCCACCACCAGGATCGGTTTCTCAAATCCCGCCTCCCGGAGCTTCACCCCTTCGGCGGGGGTGACCACGGCGACACCCCAGATCTCTTCTTCCTGCAGCGCCAGGGCCACCGGCACCATTCCGTGGCCGTAGGCCTCGCTCTTGACCACCGCACAGATCCTGGCGGGCCGGGTCAGTTCTGCCAGGTTGCGCAGGTTTTGCTTGAGCTGCCCGAGGTCTACCTCTACCCAGGCGCGCTGGTTCATTTGCGAGGCCGCAACAGGGGAAACAGGATTACGTCGCGGATCGAAGAGCTGTTGGTCAGCAGCATGATCAGTCGGTCGATCCCCAGCCCCATACCGCCGGTGGGGGGCATTCCGTATTCCAAGGCGGTGATGTAGTCGTCGTCGATGGGATGGGCCTCCTCATCGATCTCCTTGTTGGCCGCCTGAGCTTCAAACCGCCCCCGCTGATCCACCGGGTCGTTCAACTCGCTGAAAGCGTTGGCCACTTCTCGATTAGCGATGAACAACTCGAAGCGCTCGGTGAGGTCGGGGTCGTCCGGCTTCCGCTTGGCCAGAGGGGAGAGCTCGATGGGAAACTCCGTGACCACCGTGGGATCGGTCAGGTGAGGTTCCACAAAGTGTTCGAACAGCTTGTCGATGCAGTGGGCCAGAGTGGACTTGGTGGGATGAACGTCTAGATTGTGCTCTTTGGCCAGAGCAAAGGCGATCTCCGGATCCCGAAGTTCGTGGATTCCCTTTCCCGCGTATTCTTGGAAGAGTTCGTCCATGGTGGCCCGGCGAAAGGGAGGCTCAAGATTGAGAGTGCGGCCTTCGAACTCAACCTCGTAGGTGCCCAGAACGTCCTGACAGACGTGAGCGATGATCCCCTCGGTCAGCTCCACCATCCCGTCGAAATCGGAATAGGCTTCGTAGATCTCCAACAGGGTAAACTCCGGATTGTGCCGGGTGGAGATGCCTTCATTTCGGAACACTCGGCCGATTTCGTAGACTTTCTCCATCCCCCCCACGATGCAGCGTTTCAGATAGAGTTCGGTGGCTATTCGTAGATAAAGCTGCAGGTCCAGGGCGTTGTGGTGGGTCAGGAAGGGGCGAGCCGAAGCGCCCCCGGCCAGAGTGGCCATGTTGGGAGTTTCCACCTCCAGAAAGCCCAATCCGTCCAGGTAGTTGCGCATGGAGCTGATAATCTTGGAGCGAATCACAAAGTTCTTGCGCACCTCGGGGTTGGAGAGTAGGTCCACGTAGCGGCGGCGATAGCGGAGTTCGGTGTCCTTCAAACCGTGCCACTTTTCGGGGGGAGGCAACATGGCCTTACTCAGCATGGTCCATTCCGAAACCTTGATGCTCAACTCGCCTCGTTTGGTCCGAAAGACCTGGCCCTTGATGCCCAGAAAGTCCCCCAGATCCACCCAGTCCAGACGCTTGTAAGACTCTTCCCCCAGGTTGTTGAGTCGCAGGTAGACCTGCAGCGAGTCGTCCCGGTCGGCGATATCTAGAAAGGCCGCCTTCCCCATGTCTCGGCGCCCTATCAGGCGCCCGGCGATGGAAACTTCGGGACCTTCTTCACCGGCCTCGAGTTCAGCCCATTGCTCTTTGATCTGAGTGGCCGAATGAGTGACCTGGTAGCCCTGGCCATACGGGTCGAGGCCGGCCTCTCGCCAGGCCTCCAGATTTTTCTTACGAGAGGCGACCTGATCGGCCAGCCCTCCCTGCTCTTGTTCGGTGTGCTCTTCGTTCATTGTCTTACTCATTTCGAGTGGAAGTTAGGACCCCGCCGAAAAATCACCTTCAACCTCTATTTTCAGCATTTGTTTTCAACTTCTTAACTTGCTGTACCCGGGACTTGCAGATAACCGCCGGCGAATGGAACAGGCTATGGAACGACGAATCTTTTGTACCGCAGTGTTTGTTTTCGGCCTGCTCATCCCCCACCAGAGCATGGTTGTCTCTCTTTCCTGTTTCACTGTTCTCTCGACCATCATTTTGTGGCGACCAAGATTACGCTCGACGGTGGCTTTCTTGCTCTTTCTGACTTCTCTCGGCAGCGGCTACGTCCGCAGCGCTTACGACTGCAGGGAAGGCCCGAAGCCAAACCATCGCTCCACCATCGAGGTGGAAGGTACGATCGTGGAGTCGCCTCGACGCTGGGGTAAGTCGTCGGTGTTCTTCTTTCAAGTGGAGCGCCTGGACGGTCACCGGGTATCTCCCTTTAAGGTCCTGGTCCGATGGAGCGCCTGTGAACAGACCCTGGAGGTGGGCGACCGGTGGGGGCTCCGGGGCCTCCTCAAAGAGGGCGATCCTCCCCTGATTCCCGGAGGGTTTGACCAGAGAGGCTGGCTTTGGACTCAACGAGCAATCGGCGTGCTCCACCTGCACCCTCATAGCCAGTACCATTACTTGGGTCCTCCCCGGGGCAGCACCCCGCACCAGCTCTCCTATCGAGCCCGGGCCTGGATGATGAAGAGACTGGAGAGAGTGGAAAATGAGCGGGCGAGGAGTCTGATCGCAGGCGTGGTGTTCGGAGAAACCCAGTCGCTTCCGCCCGACCTCCAGGAGCAGTTTCGGCGCACCGGTACCTCTCATCTGCTGGCGGCCAGCGGTATGAACGTGGCCCTGCTGGCGGGACTCATCATCCTGGCCGGAAGGCTCCTGGGTCTGGGGGCCTGGCGAGTGGCTCCGCTGGCCATCCCGGCGGTCATCGGCTATGCGTTTCTGGCCGGCTGCGCACCCTCCATCACCCGGGCTGCCACAGGGGCCACTCTGGCCCTCACCGCGCTCTCGTTGGGGCGCACCTCCAACGCCTGGAACACCCTGTGCTTGAGTGTCTGGGGTTTACTCCTGTGGGATCCCAGACAGCTTTTCGATCTGGGGTTTCAGCTCTCGGTGGTGGCGGTGATGGGGCTGGTGGGTGGTCCGAAGCCCCCCGAAAAGTGCGGCTTCGTGGGAAAAAGTGTGGTCCTGACCATCTCCGCGAGTCTGGTCACGCTGCCCATCTTCTGGTGGTCCTTCGGCGAGCTATCTTCCAGCCTCTTGTTGGCAAATCTGCTTCTCGGACCGGTGGTGGAGTTGCTGTTTCCCCTGGGGCTGCTGGCGACGCTACTACCGGCGAAACCGCTGATGCTCTTGAGCGAGTGGGTGGCCCGCTTCAGCCTGTGGATGGTCGATTGGCTGTCTCAATTGGCCGATCCGATCCGACTGACCCGGCCGGGGCTGCTCTGCTCTTTTTTGATCGGATTAGCTCTGCTGGCCTGGTGGGGAGGTAGGGACTGGCGCCTCCGAAGCCTGGCGCTTCCGGCTGTGGTGGTTGCCGTATGGCTC
Source organism: Vulcanimicrobiota bacterium (assembly GCA_041676625.1). Taxonomy (GTDB): domain Bacteria; phylum Vulcanimicrobiota; class Xenobia; order Xenobiales; family JADMJV01; genus JAEXNA01. The sequence goes on along the minus strand of JBAYRN010000169.1, from coordinate 6,295 downwards.
TGTCTCTACAGTGGTCATCAGAGCAGTTGTGCCCCGGGAGAGTTGATGGTCAGGAAGATCGGCAGGGAGAAGTCCATCTACTGGATCTCCACCAGCAGTCGAGAGGTTTTGTTGCTCCAGGAGACCTGGCAGGAAACCCGAGGCCGGGATCTGCTGAGGCAATCCGGAAGCCTGGTCACTCCCGAAATCCGCTTTCTGAAAGGATCGGATCCGAGCTTTCGATGGGGCGATTTCTCCTGGACTGATCTGAAGCCCTATCTACCGACCTGCAACTACCTGGAAGTCAAGGTCCGAGACGGAAATTACACCGTGATGATGATTCTTTAACGGACACCCCTTACTATCAAAATCACACTTACTCAGGAGACTTGCAATGCAGATACACTCAACTCGAATCAACTTTCAAACCCCTCAAATGGGCTCGGCCCAAGCCAAACCCGAAGCCTTTACCCCCGCGGCTCCCCAGGATCTGGTGAGCATCGGTAGCTCTCTTGAGGGCCAGGACCGTTTTGACGGTGGCCCTCTAAAGCTTCTGGGCGTCCTCTTTTACGGTGGTATGGGCGCTGCCGGCGGCGGAGTGGCCGGAGTCATCGGTGGGGCGGCCAGTGGTCTCTCCGGCTGGGGCACCGCTGCAGCGGGACTCGGTGGAATGGTGGCCGGGGCCGTCATCGGCGGCTATATGGGTAGCTGAGACTAAGTCCGCTCGTGCAACTACGACCCCCCCAATTAGGGCCTGTGGGCGCCCCCAGGCGCGACTGGACCGTCCTGTACGTCTTGAACGGAGACAACGATCTCCGGGAGGCAGCGACTCTCGATCTGGTGGAACTGGATCGAGAGGGTGCGCCCGAAAACGTGAATGTGGTAGCTCAGCTCTATCGGGGTGATCTCGCGTGGAGCAAGAACAACCTCTCGCGGAAGCTAAAAACTCTCTTCAAGCCGGAACCCAAGCCCGCCGTGGCTTCCGATTGGCGAGGAGTGAAGACCTATGAAGTCCGGCATCAGGGCGAAGCAACCCGGACCTTGCCCTACCAGAATGAGGGCTCCCCCAGCGACCCAGAGAGCCTGCGGAGCTTCGTGTCCTGGGCCATGAAGCGATTTCCGGCCGAGCACTACGCGGTGGTGGTTTCCGGTCACGGTGGCCCCGACGGCACTCTCTCCGATGCCCAGGGCAAACGAATGCCTTTTGAAGCGCTCGCCCTGGCCCTCCAGGAAGGGTCCCGGGAAGCCGGAGAGAGCGTGGACGTCTTGCTCCTGGATAGTTGCTCCACGGCCTCGGAAAAGACTGCGGATGCCTTGAAGGGGGCGGCCGATTTTCTGGTAGCCAGTCCCGAAAAGGTCCCTTACCGAGGATGGTCGGAGAAGGCCACGATGGATTTCCTCAAGCAGCACCCTCAAGCCACCCCCAGGGAGTTTGCCGAGAGCCTGCTGGCCCCCGAACATCGGATCAACCAGGCCGTTCTGTACGAAAGGTCTTCCTGCCCCTGACCATTAACTGCACCGCTCAGAACCATGGCAGCCGAGCTACCCTATCAAATACCATCCCCGGCCCTGGCCAAGCTTGTGGACCAACCCAGGCTGCCAGGTGCTCGCGTCTCTCCGGATTTTGGCTGGGCATGCTTTCTCTCCAGAAACAGCGTGGAATCCATCAAAGACCTCTCGGGGCCTGAACTGAAGCTCGCAGGAGTCCGCTTCAATCCGCAGCGGTACGCTCCCAGCAGAAGCAGTTGGACCTACGACTTGCTGGTTTGGCACAACCTCCAGAGCGGTGAAGAAACCCCGGTGGAGGGGCTCCCGGAAGGGAAAATTCACGTTCCTACCTGGGCTTCGGACTCCCGGAGCCTGGTCTTTGCCCTGGAGCAAGAGGACGGACTCCGCCTGTGGTGTGCGGTGCCTGGCGAGCCTCGAGCCCGTCTTTTGAGCGAGTTTCGTATCAACGGGGTTCTACCGGGTGCTCTCTTTCGATGGACGGCCGGTGGCCAGGCTGTGCTGACTCGCCTGGTTATCGAGCGGGAGACTCCCTCGGTCCACGATGTGCCCCTGGGGCCTACGGTCAAGGAATCCCGAGGCGAGAAGGCTCCACTCCGCACCTATCAAGATCTCTTGAAGGATGATGCCGACGCGGCCCTCTTTGATCACTACGCAACCTCTCAGTTAGCCCGGATCAATCTGAACGGCGAAGTCGAACTCCTGGGTTCCCCGGCGATCAACTACAGCTACCGGGCCTCCCCCGATCAGCGCTACATCCTGCGTCGCCTGATCTCTCGTCCTTACTCTTACCTGGTTCCATGCTCGAGGTTTGCCGGACGTTATGAGTTGCTCCTCTGGGACGGCACCCATCACCGAACCCTCAATGAATTTCCGGCCGCCGAAGAGCTGCCCAAAGGCTTCGACTCAGTTCCCATCGGGCCCCGGGAGTACGATTGGCGAGATGATAAGCCCTCGCAACTCTTTTGGGTTGAGGCCCTGGACGGTGGCGATATGCGGATGGATCGCGCTCATCATGATCGCCTCATGCAGTGGGCGGCTCCGTTTCAGGGAGAGCCCGAAGTCTTCATGGACCTGGAGATGCGGCTTCATGGAGTGGAGTGGCGAGACGATGAACTCGCTCTCATTTCCGAGTGGAGATACAGCGATCGAAGGCTTCGCACCTGGGTGGTCCAACCGGGCAAGATGTCTGAGCCTCCGCAGGTCTTTGAGGATCGTTCTTTCAACGATAAATACAATGATCCGGGTTCACCTCTATGCATCAATGGTCCGTTGGGCACCATGATTCTGGCCGATCCCGGGGATGGGGGGCTGCTCCTGGCGGGAAGGGGGGCCGGCCCGGATGGCCTGGTCCCGTTCCTTGACCACTGGCGTCCCAACCAGACACAGCGCCTCTGGACGTCGCAAGCTCCTTACTTTGAAAGGGTGGTCGGACTGCTCGACGAGCGAGGGAGCAAGGTCCTCACTCTCAGAGAGTCGGTGGAGGAACCGCCAAATTTCTTTGCTCGGGATATCCCCACCGCAGAGATCAGGGCGCTCTCCCAAATGCCCCATCCCACCCCCGATTTTCGGGGAATCAACAAAGAGTTGATCAGCTACAAAAGAGCCGACGGGGTTGATCTATCCGGCACCCTCTACTTACCTCCGGACTACAAGGAAGGTCCTCTGCCGGTGGTGATGTGGGCCTATCCTTTGGACTACAAAGACCCCGAAGTCGCAGGGCAGGTGACCACTTCACCTTACGAGTTTAACCGGGTCAGCTATTGGGGACCGTTGCCGTTTTTGGCTCTGGGGTGCGCGGTGCTGGATGACCCCAAAATGCCGATCATTGGTAAGGATACCAACGAGCCGAACGACACCTTCCAAGAGCAACTGGTGGCCAGCGCCCGCGCGGCGGTAGAGGCACTGGTAGAGCGGGGAATCTGCGATCCCGAGCGAGTGGCCATCGGTGGACACTCCTACGGCGCCTTCATGGTGGCCAACCTTCTGATCCATTGTGATCTTTTTCGAACCGGGATCGCCCGCAGTGGAGCCTACAACCGCACCCTCACCCCGTTCGGTTTTCAAGGAGAGGAACGAGATTTCTGGGAGAGCAAGGAGGTCTACAGCGGTATGTCGCCCTTTTTCCACGCGGAGAGCTTGAAGCGCCCCGTGCTGTTGATCCATGGGGCAGAAGACAACAACGCGGGTACCTTCCCCATGCAGTCGGAGAGGATGTTTTCGGCGATCAAGGGACTGGGGGGAGAGGCTCGTCTGGTCTTACTGCCCCGGGAATCCCACGGGTATCGGGCTCGGGAGTCTCTGCTACATATGCTGTGGGAGCAGGAAGAATGGCTGAAAAAGCATCTGCTCAGCTCTGAAGTTGGCCCTTCGCCTTAGCGATCAATCCAGGGAGAATTTTAAAGGCCGTTTCCGTGCATTCCACTTCGTGCTGCATCTGGACTGCATTTTCAGGATCGGCCAGTTGCAAAAGCTGTAGCCCGCCCAACACCAGATTGCGGGCTTTCATCCACGATTCCAAGAACCGCAGGTCCTCCTCGGTCACCCCTTCTTCAGAGCCCAGCGGTTGGGCCGCGGCGGGAATACTCTGCTGCTGAAGTTGGCGCAGAGCTTTGCCGCAAAGTTGCTGGTTCTCTGAAATCGCCTCCAGGAGTTCGGCATGGGACATGGAGCCGGGGTCGGATAGGCAAGTGGTGAAAAACGATTCGAGATGAGCCAACTCGGACCGGCTGAGACGTTCGGACATGCTGGGGTGTTCAGGTCGAAGTTGGTTAAACCTTTTTACCAACTATTCGGTGAAATGCTGGAACAGATGCCCCATCGCAAACCCGGTTCCGGCCAGGCTTACCCCACCGGCTATAGCTCCAGCGGTGCCTCCCACCGCACCGGCCACCACCCCGGCAGCACCCACCACGGCGCCGGTGGCGGCCAGGATCTTGGTCCACTTCGAACCGTCTTTACCGTCGATCTTGGAGCCCAGAGCCGCCCCGGCCAGTCCCAGGATAGCGATTCCCGGAATGCTCGCTCCGGCTCCCAGTCCTTCACCTATCAGACCGCAGGAGGCACCCACAGCGGCCCCTCCGAGGGCTGGCAGGATAACCCCGAGTTTGCTTTGCTTCGGCATCGGCTGGGTAGCAAACCGATGAACCAGGATGCCGCTAAGACTGTCCCGGGGAGCTTGCTCTTCAGGGCGCGGTTGAGGTACGGCGGCTCTGGTGGAGTGAGGCGAAAGAGTTCGTTTGGTGGATGAGATGTTCATAGGACTGCATGGTGCAAAAGTCGGGTGGCCTGGAGCTTGAATCGCTCCTCTGGTTGTCCTGGACATGTAAACGAACGGTAAATTTTCATCCATGAGCGGGCATCTAAAGGATCGCCGGGGTCTTTCGCCGGAAGTATACCTCATGATCAACGACAGGCAGGTGCAGATCGAGACCGAGCAACTCTTGGCCCTGCGCAAGAATCCCCATATTTCCAAGAAAACTCTACGACGGGCCTACGAACTGGCATTCCCAGCCCCCAGTTACTCGGAGTGGCAAGTCTATCTTTCCGGGCTTTTCTACACCCTGGGTGCGGCTCTGCTGATCTGCGGACTGCTCTTCTTCACCGATTACCACTGGGACCACCTCGGATACCTACAAAGGTGCGGGGTCTTCGGGATTTCCACCACCATCAGCGCCATCATCGCCTACATGAAAGGTCGCCGAACCACCGCGGGCAAGGTCGCCTTGACCGGTGCCTCTCTTTTGCTGGGCGGCTTTCTCATCGTGGTCAGCAAGGTCTATCAGACCGGTGAATGGCACGTCATTCTCACCCTGTGGAGCGCCTTTATCCTCCCCTGGTGCATCCTGGCGGAGTTTGCTCCCCTGTGGCTCTTTGCCACCGTGCTTTTCAATTCCACCCTGTACGTCGTCTGCCAGGAGCTTTTCGACCCCTGGTTTTTTGCCGCCCATTACTTCGAGCCCGGCGTAATGCTTCTCAACCTGGTCCTACTGGCCGCCTGGGAAGTGGGGTTCTGGCAAGGAAGGACCTGGATGGGACGACGCTGGTTTCCCCCCCTCCTGACCATGGCAGCGATCATACCCACCACGCTCAGCTTGGGGAGCGAGTTCGTCCATTGGTACGAAGGATTAGAACAATTTGTTCCCCTGATTCCGGCCCTGGGTATAGCCTGGTGCGGTCTGATGTTTTACTACAGCAAGATCCGCCGCGATATCTCGGTGCTCTCTCTGACCCTGGCCAGCGGGGTCTATCTCGGGACCTGCCTGCTGTGGCGGTTCGTGCTCGCAAGTAGTGAACCGGGGGCCCTGCTGCTTTTGGCGGTGGGCGTGGTGGCCCAGATAAGTCTCGCGTTGGGCCTGCTGCGCCGCATGGCCCCTGCCCTGCCTGCGGATCCCAAGGCACCCAAACAAGAGACCCCTGACGTCAAGATCTGGCTGGGCCAACTGGCCACCGAGGGCCACCTGCACTCCACCCAATTGGAAGACATCGAACTTGCCATGCGGGTCCAAAACGAGTCAGCTTTGCCCTGGTTGGTCCGCGCCATGACCGCACTGGGAGCTTTCTTCTCCTCCATCTTTCTTCTGATCTATCTCTTGCTAGAGGGGGTTGTGACCGAGCACAACGGGGTGCTCCTGGGTCTTGCCATGTGTGGAGCAGCCAGCTTCGCGGCCAGCGTGATCCGCAGCGAGTTCGTTACCCAGGCGTGTCTTTCGCTCTCCTTCTGCGGACAACTCACCGCCTGGCTGGCCTTCGCCTTCACCCACGACAACGCGGAGACCGCCCTCTTTATGGCGGGGCTTCAACTGGCGGT
>JBAYRN010000168.1:0-9987 GCA_041676625.1 Vulcanimicrobiota bacterium | reverse complement strand
TTTTTCTCCTCCTGGAGTGGAATTTTCTGTGGAATAGTGGACCTATTTGAGGAAAATTTCGCTTCAGGAGGTGGAAAATGAACAAGTTTGGTGACCGAAGGCTGAATGTCCACAGGCCCTAAACGAGACTAAACTCTTCGGTGGTCTGAAACTTGCTGGAGTATCGGCGAACCTCGTCGTTGGCGAAGCTTACTTCCACTCGGTACTTACCCGCGTCTTCTCCGTCGTGGGCGATCCATTCGGTCTGGCCATCCAGATGAGGAAGAGGGACTTCCCGCAGGGTGCCGTCTTCGGCTTTCTCCTGGCCGTACCAGCGAATACTCAAGCCCTCGAGAGCCGGTGTCTCCACGCTCACCAGGCGCTCAACCTGGCCGTCACGGCCCTTCACCGGAGAGACCTTCACCTCATCGATGAGGTCCACCCGGTTCAAGAACTCGTGCCACATGTTCTCTTTATCCACAGCACAGAACTCGGTGGAGCGCATATCTCGCATCAGACACGATTCGTGAGTCGGTCGATAGCCCACGTGGCGCCCCGAAGCGTCGAAAGTAGGAAACCCTCCCACCTTATTCGGGGAAAAGTCATAGTCCGGGGGATAGGCGTTGACCCGGACTGAAGCCAGCACGTTGTCGCCGTCGGGGTTCTTTTCGCGAATGGTGATGCGGTGCTTGCCGGCGGCCAGCGACTTGGCGTCGGGCAGGCGAAAAAAGGTACGGTCCTCGGAATAGACCCCTTCGTACTTTTGCGGCTCTCCATCGATCATGATCTCCACATCCTGGGGACCTTCCCAGCCCACTGAAGAGATGTCGATGCCGATCTGCATGGGGCCCTTGTCGCCTCCATCGGGGACCATAAAATCCACGTTCACGGGTCCTTCGCTCAAGTTTTTCCAGGGATAGCCACGGGCTAAATTCTTGGCCTCGTGAACCTTGCCCTCGCCGTCTGCCCAGTGGGTCCAGGGCAGGTTTTTAGAACCGCTGTGGTTGGCACCGCGATAGACCTGGCCCCCGTCGTACTCTTCTCCCACCCGACCGAAGTTATGACCAAGTTCGTGGCGCAAAACCATGGTTCCCGAATTGTGAGAACGGGTGGTTATGGCGTAGCGCCCACCTAGCCCGCCGTAAAAATCATCGTTGGCCACCAGGATCGGATAATCCGTGTCGGGAGCCAGGCTGATGGCTCGTTCGATGGCCCCGCGATTGCCGGGCATGACGCCCCGCTTGGAGCCCTGAGGAGAACGGTACAGACCGAGGGCTGTGTCTTTTCGGTCTCCATCGGTGAGCCCGGATTCCTGGGAGGGCACGAACACCGCGTGCACGTTAAAGAGCGGTAAATAAGAAGCGAAGGTCTGTCCCACGAACATGTCGTCGGTCAGGCGACGCGCGTCGGAAAAGAAGCGTGCCTTCTCGGCTTCGGTGTAGCCGTCGCCCACGATAGTCAAATCGATCCGATTCTCGGTGGGGCCCTGGGCGATCAGCGTCCGCACTTCGGAGCCCTTCCACTCGGGCTTTCCTTGCAGGAGTTTCTCTGAGTATTTTGCCTGTTCTTGTTCGCTCAGCGCCGACTCGGCCACAAACCGTTCCCGATAGACCTCTTTGCTCTCGCCCTCGTGGCAATCCAGTCCGAAAGGAACCGACTGCAGGACCACCTCGTCCTGGGAGATCTTTCGACCGGCTTCCTTCACTGACAGGATCTGTTCGTTCCCGTCGGCTTCCACCACGCTTTCTACCCGAAAGGCCCTCTCCGGAGCTTTACGTGGTTGGCTGAGGTTGGCCCGCTGGGGCTGATGGTGTTGAACCGAGTTACACATTTTACAATAGTAGGGGTTGCCCCCGAAGGATAGGTTTCAAAAATGTAAATTGCCGGTGCTATTCGAACTCCAACTCATGCTCGTACCCGGGATCACCCTGCAAAGACGCTATCAGATCGAAAAGCTTCTAGCCGCAGGCGGCATGGGAAACGTCTACCTGGCTGTTCACACCAGGCTGCGCAAGCAGGTGGCGGTCAAAGAGCTATTGCGGGTCACGGACACTCTAGAAAAGCAACGGCAGTTCGAAGAGCAGTTCAATCACGAAGCTCAGCTATTGGGTGCTCTGGACCACCGAAACCTGGCCTCGGTGAGCGACTACTTCGAGGAACGGGGGCGCCACTATCTGGTCATGGAGTACGTGGACGGGCGCACCCTGGCTCAGGTCGTAGGGTTAGCGCCCCGCCCCATTGCCGAAAGGCGGGTCCTGGTCTGGGCCGAGGAACTCTTCGATGTCCTGCACTACCTGCACACCCAGGAACCGGCGGTCATCGTGAGGGACCTCAAGCCCGACAACATCATGCTCAGCTCCACCGACCGACACCTTCGCCTCATCGACTTTGGAATCGCCAAAGTGCTGGACCCCAGCAAGGGCACCCAGCCGATCGTCAAAGGTATGGGTACCGAGGCTTACGCACCCCTGGAGCAGTACGGAGGCGCCCCCACCGATGCGCGCAGCGATCTGTACTCTCTGGGTGGGACGTTGTATTACCTACTCAGCGGTAAGGAGCCGATACCAGCCTGGAAACGCGGCTCCAAGAAGGAGACCCTGCCGGACCTTCGACAGTTCAACGATACCGTCAGCGAGCGCACCTGGACATCGATCTGCAAGCTCATGGAACTCCACCCGAACCATCGCCCCCAAAACGTAGGAGAGGCCAGGGAGCTTTTGTTGAGCTAAACTTCTAGCTGCCAAAACCCAGGGAGAAATCGACCTTATCGGCCAGTTCGGGGTAGTCGATGAAGGGGTTGCGGTTACCCTGAACCTCTTCGATGGCGTCGTTACGATGGCGCTCATAATCGGTCACCGGGTACTGCCGGTGCCATTCCAAAAGCTGAGGAAGATCGTGCTTCTGAGTCTCGTGGCTGCTGTCGCCCACTTCCCCTGGGTAGCGGGTAACAAAATAGAGCGTCGCTCTGGCCACCTCGCCCTTGCCGGCGTTAGGTTCAAAGCTCCTGGGTCCGTCGTGATTCACGATCCCGCAGCTGGGCAAAGTTTCTCCTTCGGTTTCTTCGAGGGGGTAGTTACCCCGACTACCGTTGCACTGCACCTCTTCGGTGAATAGGTGATGCAGATCGGATTTAGGGGTGCTGGCCTTCTGAAACCACGACTGAGGTACGACGTGCTCGCAGTTGTAATTGCCCAGATCGTGCTTGGCCGGTTCGGTGTACTCGGACTCGTTCTTGATGCCGTCTCCGGAATAGAGGTAGTACAGTCCGCCGTCCGGGCGCCGGTCCACGTGACCATAAAGATGTCTGCGAGCTTCCTTGTAGCCGAGGGAGCGATGGTTGCGGCTCAAGAGCTTATTGAGTTCTCGATACAGCTCCTGGCCGTTACCGGAGTCGAAGCTGTCTTTGACCGGAGCGTAGAAAGCCTCTCGATCGGCAGCGTCCCCCACTTCATCGTAATAGTCCTCACCCAATCCCACCTTACCCACGGGAGAGGTTTGCATCCGCTCCTGGTGATAGGCTCTCAAGTTTTGGGGGATCCGGCTGAGAATTTGCATGACGACCTCTTTCTAAGCGGTAGATTACACCCTTAAAAAACCCTGAAAGTTACGAAGTTGTAAACCGATTTAAAAACCCTGTAACAGCACGCAGGTTTATGTTAATAAAGCACGGGAAACTCATAGAGAAGGAGAAATTTTGTGCGAAAAATCGTTCTAATCCTGGTTTCATTGATTCTGATCCAGCTCACAAGTTGCGACAACTCGACTTACGCTCAGCCCAGCCAGACCCCCGTCCCAGAAGGACTGGAGGTTGCCGAGGCCATGGAAACCAAGCTCCACGATCTAGAGCAGCAGACCATCCAGCAGTTTGAGCAATTGGCCCCCTCGGTGGTCTACGTGACCAACCTGGCGGTCCGCCGGGTCGGCTTCAGTCGCGACGTGACCAGCATCCCGCAGGGGACCGGATCGGGTTTTATCTGGGACAAGAACGGTACCATCATCACCAATTTCCACGTGGTCAACGGGGCCCAGGACGTTGAGGTAACCCTGGCTGACGGCTCGGTCTGGAAGGCCAAGCCGGTGGGTTTCGAGCCGGAGAAGGACCTGGCCGTGATCGCGATCGATGCCCCGGCCGACAAACTCAAGCCGATCCCCGTGGGGCGCTCGGCCGGGCTGAAAGTCGGCCAGCACGTGATGGCCATCGGCAATCCCTTCGGCTTCGATCACACTCTCACCACCGGTATCATCTCGGGTCTCGACCGTGAGATCCGTTCCCCCACCCAACGCCCCATCCAGGGAGTGATCCAGACCGACGCCGCCATTAACCCCGGCAACTCCGGCGGTCCCCTGCTCGACTCCAGCGGTCGGTTGATCGGAATGAACACTGCTATTTATAGCCCCTCCGGCGCTTACGCCGGGATCGGATTCGCGGTGCCGGTGGACCACATCTCCCGCTCGGTACCCGAAATCTTGGAGCACGGAAAGGTGACCAAACCCGGCCTGGGTGTGACCGTGGCCAGCCCAACCATCGCCAGAAGGCTGAAGTTGGAGGGGTTACTGATTCTGGATATAGTGCCTCGAGGTCCCGCCGAGAAAGCGGGGCTGCGCTCCACCTCCCGGACCCGCTTCGGGGAAGTCCGATTGGGAGACGTGATCCTGCGGATCGACGACAGCCCCATGAAGAATGTGGACGATCTGTACCGCTTCCTGGACTTGAAAAAAGTTGGCGACAAAGTGACCGTCGAGTTTCTTCGAGAGGGCAAGACGGAGCAGGCAGAGGTAACTCTAGAAAGGGTGAACTAGGGCTTGCCCGAACGGCCCTTTGTGCCACGCAAAAAGATCATCGTACCCGGCCCGGTCCTGAAGTGGGCGGGGGGTAAACGACGCCTCCTCGAACAGTTCAAACCGCACTTCCCCAGCGAATTCAAACGCTACTTTGAACCGTTTTTCGGGGGGGGTGCGGTTTTTTTCTGGCTTTTCAACCGCCGCCTCCTGGAAGACACCCCGATTTTCCTCAACGATGTGAATCCGGAACTGGTGAACTTCTACAACGTGCTGCGGGACGACTGTGAATCGCTCATCGTGCAGCTGGAGGAACACGCTCAAAAGCACGACGAGACCCACTATTACCAGACCAGAGCCCAGAATCAGGAGCAGATGAAGCCGGTGCCCCGAGCCGCCCGCCTCTTTTATCTGAATCGCACCTGCTTCAACGGCCTTTATCGAGAGAACTCCCGAGGGGAGTTCAATGTGCCCATGGGGCGCTACAAAAGACCTGCGATTAGTGACCCTGAGAAATTGCGCAGAGCCGCCGGGGCACTACAGCACACCCGATTCAGCCTGGGTGGATTTGAAGAGGCAACCAGAACCGCTAAAGCCGGAGATCTGGTCTACTTCGATCCCCCCTACGTCCCCCTGAACACCACCTCTAGATTCACTTCTTACACCCGGGAAAACTTTACCCTCGACGACCAGAAGCGCCTGGCCCAGACCTTTCGCGAACTGTCTAAACGGGGAGTCAAAGTCCTTCTCTCCAATAGCGATACACCGGTGGTGCGGGAGCTTTTCAAGGGCTTCGAGCAGCACCAGATCATGGCTCCTCGGGCCATCAATTCCAAGGCCGACCGGCGCCACAAAGTGTCCGAACTCCTCGTAATCTCTTGAGCAGCCTGCATCAAGCCTGGGAAAAGGTTCCGCTGGAAGGCGACCTGCAGTCGATCAGCGCCGACGATATCCGCAGACTCACCGGCCGCGAACCCCGCCTCATGATGAAGTTCGATCACAGTGCCACCCTGCCCCCCGTGCTGCGAGATTCGGGACGCTTTATTCTGCCTCTAAAAAATGGTTTCTACGCCATCATCAAGGGCGAGGGTTATCATCGCCCTGAGTCTTGCGGTCCGGTACAAGAGTTTCCCCGCAAGACTCAATTCGAGCTTAAAACCACCAGCACCGGGATCTCGGAGATGCAGCACCTGGACATCGCCTTTAACACCGGGCTGCTCGGGCATTTTCTAGGAGAGGCAACCCTTTATCCGACCATTCGTGGACGCAAACGCAGCCCCCAATTCAAGCTCCAAGTGGCAGGCCATGAATTGGAAGTCGAGGGGGTGCAGGTCGAGATCGACGGTGGCTTTGAGGGGCGTCGTTCGGTCACCCTGGTGGAGGCCAAGATCGGAGAGTGTGAAGACTTCCACCTGCGCCAGCTTTATTACCCGGTTCGCTTCTGGGCTCAGATCACCCAAAAGCAGGTTCGCTCGGTCTTTTTCACTTACGAGCCCAGCGAGGAGGTGTACCGCTTTCGGGAGTACCGCTTCGATCCCATCGGACAATATGGCTCTCCCCACCTGGTGAAAGCCGCAGCCTTTCGTATCATTCCCACTGAAGAACCAGAATTCGAACCGATCCTATCCCGCCGGGACTGCCCTTTCCCCCAGGCCGACCGCCTGGACAAGATCGCCATCATTCCGTTTCTAGCGGCCGAAGGGGTGTGCAGCCCCCAAAAACTGGCCGAAATCTTCGAGTTTTCGACCCGCCAGGGCCGATACTATCTGGACGCTTGCCGGGCCCTGGGGCTGATCGACCAAAAGGGTGAGTTAACTCGAGAGGGAGACAGCTACATTCGATCCTCTCCGGAAGTGCGGCATCGAGTGCTGTGCCGATTCGTGTTAAAGCTTCCGGTGATGCAGGAGATTCTTTCCAATCTGCTGCTGGCTCCCGACCGTCGGTTGAATCGCAAGCAGCTGGAAAAAGTGGTCCAACGCGCTACCTCACTGGCCCCGGCCACGGCCGCTCGGAGAAGCCAAACGGTCTGGTCCTGGCTCTGCTGGGTCAGCATCTACTGCCCCGCTTTGCAGTCTACCGGAGCGGGGCTCGAACTCGCAACCGAAGCTCACGCCTCTACGGACACCAGACAGCAGTTGCAGCTTTTTTGATTAAGCGGCCGGCCCTCGCTCTTCCTCGAGTTTGCGAACGCGTTCTTCCAGACGCTCCATCCGATCGATCGGGGCCCGTTGATTGACTTCCTTGATCACCGCGTCGATAAAGCCGCCAAAGCGCTTGTCAAACTGCTTCAACCGGCCCACCATCTGATCTCCCAGGGCCACCACCTCGCGCCCAATTCGGGCGGTCTCTCGCATAGATTGCGCGATCTCCTTGCCCTGCTCGGCGATCCTCTGGCCTTGCGCGGCGATCTGTTGGCCCTGCTCAGCGATCTGTTGGCCCTGCTCAGCGATCTGTTGGCCCTGCTCAGCGATCTGTTCACCCTGCTCTTCGATCCTTGAGCTTTGTTGCTCGATCCGTCGGGCGATCTCATCGATCCGCTTATTGCCATCAGCCTGGCCCGCCCAAATCAACTGCAGGTCGGCTCTGACCCCCCGCTTGAAACCTTCTAAATCTTTACTCACTGCTTGCTCCTATGGACTAAAGTAACTCCACAATACCATTCAGTTTTCGAACAAAACAAGCGTCATTGAGTTTACATGGTGTTCGAGAAGAGCACTATTTCTTCTTGGTCACCTCGTTGTAATGGCTTCCCACCTTGCTGTGCCAGCTACTATCGGTGGCCCAGCCGGCTTTGTTCACGGCTGAAAGTTGCTGGCTCAGAGAGGCCTTGGAGTTTGAGCCGCCCTTGGATCGGAGATTGGCAAAAGTCTTGGCCCCTGAATAGATCTGGTTGGTGGCTCCGTCCCATTGGCGGGCCTTGCTGGGGCTGCTGTCGAACGCCCCCACTCCCATGTGCTTGCTGACTCCCACCCCCAGCTTACCAAAGCTGGTCTCGTGCTTGCTGATGGCCACCAGGGCCAGCGGGTCCACATCGTTCTGTCGTCCCGCTTTCACAAAGTGCGCACCCAGGCCCTGACCGGCCAGAGGAGAGCCCTTCAACTGATTCTCGATATGCTGGGCCAATTTCTTGTCGTCACCCGCCAGCTTCGGCGAAACCTTATTCAAAGGTCCCGAGGCAGAGGGCCCAACAGAATCACCTCCAGCGCTTCCTCCACCTCCGGAGGCAGCGCCTCCACCCGACGAAGAGCCACCAGAGCCACCGCCTGCTGATGGAGAGGCTCCTCCAGAGGGAGCGCCTCCGCCCGGAGAGGGGCTACCGCTTCCCCCGGACGGCATGACCCCCGCGCCGCCCCCCAACGAGCCCGACTGAGACTGAGCCCCCAGGAGCTGGATGAGCAAAGCCAGGAGCGTCTGAAGTTGCTGCTGTTGTTGGAGTGCATTCATCGGATCCGTGGCCGGCATACCGTAGGCCCCACCTAACCCTGTGAGGAGCCCCCCGAGATTGGCTTCAGGCATCATCGCTTCTGGAGAGACTGCACTGAAGTCCAGTGGCGAGAGAAGTGCCGACGTGTTGCCCCCTATTGAAAAAGGGGCCGGTGCTCCGGCGAGGCCGGGGGTGATACTGGGGGTCAGAGGTCTCAAGAAGTCTATCATGCCATCACCTTAAAAGCCTGCACAGGCGCACGCCTTGCCTGAAGCCGGCAAAGGTAAAATTTCTGTAAACACGGGTTCTGGACCACCGAATTAACAAACTGTTCATCTTTTATAGGGTCGCCGCCGCCGCTGGGTTATTACTTCCGGATAACCTGACGCTAATAACAAAAAAGGAGTATCAAATCTTGATCAACTTTCTTAACCCAATGGGCTCCCTGATGCCGGGTGCAACTGGCAACTTCGCTGCCCCTAACCTTCTCAGTCCCCTACAAGGCCCGGGCCCGTTCACTCCCCAGGGGGTGGGAATGGGCTACAACCACGGCGCCAACGCGCTAATGCAGCTCCTGATGCAAGTTTTGGCTCAGGGCCTGATGAATCAGATGCTGAACCCCACCGGGATGATGCCTGGGATGGGTCCCGGCTTTGGGGCCGCAGGCGCAGGCGCAGGTCCCGGCCTGGGCAACTTTCTGGGCGGCCCTTCCGCTGGCGGAGGAGGCTTCGGCGGTGGCGGAGGTGGCTTCGGAGGCGGTGGCGGAGGCGGAGGGTCCACCTCAGCAGCCGGCTCTGGAGGCGGTTCGAGAGCGAGTTCAGGTGGGGGCTCGGTGGCCCCATCAGGTGCCACCTCCGGAAACGCTTCTCCGGGAGCCAAATCCATGATGAAGCGGGCCGCTTCCATGCTCGGGATGCACGAAGGCCGCGATACCGCCGCTATTTCCAAGATCACCAGTAAGAGCGGCATCAACCCCGCCACCACTCCCTGGTGCGCAGCTTTTGCCATGAACTTGATCGACGAGCACAAACTCCTGGATCTGAAAGGTCTGAGCAATCGAAACTACTGCCCGACCATTGAAAACTGGGCCCGCGAAAAAGGCGTCTACGGAACCCCCGATAAGTACAAACCGAAGACCGGCGACGCCATCATGTTCGACTGGAACGGCGACGGCACCGAAGATCACATCGGGTTGGTGGAGTCGGTCAAGAACGGTAAGGTCTACACCATCGAAGGAAACTCCAGCGATAGCGTCAAGCGCAACGTCTACGATCTCAACGACAAGCGGATCGACGGCTACGTGGTGACCAAAGAAGCCAAGAAAGGCTCGAGCAAGAGCAAAGGTAAAAATAGTAGCAAGCCTACAAAACCAGCAACAAAGCCGACTCCCAAGCCCAAGCCTAAAACTCCTCCGGCTTCCACCCCTCCGCAAAATACCAAGATCACCTGACAGTAAAAAGCCCCGGTCTGAAAACCGGGGCTTTTTACTGTTTGCAAGGTGTCGTTTTGCTTAGGAACTCCTAGCGCTCGCCTAGAGCGGCACCGAGCTCGGCCGCCAGAATGTCTTCCGGCGTGGTGGCCTGTTGAACAGCCGAGGGGTCCCGAGGGATCTCGGTTTCGATATCCCGGTACTCGGCCATACCGGTACCGGCTGGAATCAATTTACCGATGATCACGTTCTCCTTCAAGCCGCGCAACTCATCGCGCTTGCCTTTGATGGCAGCGTCAGTAAGCACCCGCGTGGTCTCCTGAAAAGAGGCCGCTGAGAGAAACGACTCGGTGGCCAGCGACGCCTTGGTCACACC
>JBAYRN010000167.1:0-10040 GCA_041676625.1 Vulcanimicrobiota bacterium | reverse complement strand
GTCGAGTTCGTCTTCATCGAGGCCTTCCTCGAGTTCGGCGAGTTCTTCGTCCTCTAGCTCTTCGTCATCCTCGAGTTCTTCCTCGTCAAGCTCGACCTCATCAAGCTCTTCGAGGTCGTCTTCTTCAAGCTCCAGCTCTTCTTCATCATCGAGCTCTACTTCTTCGAGTTCTTCCTCGAGTTCGGCCAGTTCTTCTTCTTCAAGACTCTCTTCCTCGTCGAGTTCTTCGTCCTCTAGGTCTTCGTCATCCTCGAGGTCTTCCTCGTCAAGCTCGACCTCATCAAGCTCTTCGAGGTCGTCTTCCTCAAGCTCCAGTTCTTCCTCATCGTCGAGGTCTACTTCGAGTTCGGCCAGATCTAATTCGATGGCCTCTTCGTCGTCGTCTTCTTCTTCAAAGAGCTCTTCTTCAACTTCGAACTCGAGTTCGAGTTCTTCTACGAACTCTTCATCGTCGAGGGGGTCGTCAAGGAGTTCGTAGAGATCGTCTTGCTCCAGGTCTCGTTGCAGCTCGAGGGCCTCAATTTCGCTCTCCAGGGCTTCATAAGCATCTTCAGCGCTCTCGTAGGACTCGTAATATTCCTCGTCCTCGTACTCGTCGTCTTCGTCTTCGTCTTCGTGGGGGTCTTCAACTTCGTCAAAATATCTCTGCAGTTCATTGAAGTCCGTTTCCTCGGGCTCCAGGGACTCGTACTCTTCGGACTCGTATTCCTCGTACTCTTCCGATTCGTATTCGTCGGATTGGTATTCGTCGTAAAAAATCGGGTCACGCGAGAAATAGGTCTCAAACGAATCCATCTCCCAGGGGCGACGAACTGAGTGAGCCTCCTGATAATAGGAACCCCTCTGGCTGAGTTCAAGGAGCTCCAAGGCCTCTGGCGAGTAGCTGCGCTCTGCTCCTCGAAAATATCTATGCATCACCGGTAAGGATTCGAAGCGTTGGGGCTCTCCGCTGCGATGGAAAGACATGTACTTGGTGGGGGTGCCGACAACGTGGGTCAGGGAGGCCATCAATCGGCCACGCTCGTTCTCGGCCTCCCAGACCATGGCTTCAATGACTTTAGTGGGGCGGCCGATCACCTGTCGCTCCCGGAGATCTTTGTTCAGGTCCTTGAGGATCTTGTCGACATCGTCAAGGCGTGCTCGAATATTGGCGAGCCGCAAGTCTCCGAGTTTGCCACGCAAAAACGTGACCAATTCCCCAAGCTTTTCCTCTTCAACACCATTGAGCTGGAAAGAGCTTCGGGACTCAGCCTCGAGCGCCAAGTTCTCGAGTTGCTCCGCCTGCTTCCTCAGCCGGCGCGAGACGTTTGTATCCTTGGGCTCAGACATATGAAGGGCTCTGCCCAGTTGTCCGAGTGGTACACATCAAAAGACCCCAATGCTCCGATACAAGATTCGGAGCGAGCGGGTTCCTCGGGGCCCTAAAGCATCCCTCCTGAAGAAAGGAAGGTAGCCTCCTCGGCGTCAGGCTTGCTCGGCCTCGATCTCGGCCATGGTTCGTTCCGGTCGCCTCTTCTTTTTCCGTGCGGCCGGTTCGCCTTCCATGGTTCGTTCAGGACGGCGCTGGCCCGGACCGCCCCGCTTATGGGCCCGAATCCGACGGCTCTCTTCCTCGGCCCGGACGGCCGCGGTGATGATGTGATGGAGGCGCACTTTCTCGGATTCGGCGATGGAGATAAAGGATTGGATCAAGGAAACAGGGCGACCCCCTGCTTGTCGCTCATCCTCATCTTCCCGCAGTTTAGAAAGGATCTGGTCTACGTCGTCCATGGACTCTTGCAGTGCTTCCAGGCGCAAAGAAGCCAGTCTGTCCTGGGCCAGATTCAGGAGGTCCTCTAACTTGTGCTCTTCTTCTTGTCGAGAACGAAAAGTATGGGAGTCCTTTGAGTCTATGAGGAGTTCTTCAAGGGCTTCAGCTTCTGTGCGAAGCCGGGCCGCTAGTTCGAAACTCGATTCTCTCATTTGTAGGCTCCTCCGGGTCCGGGTGTAGTCTGGTGAGTGGCATGTTTTTCACCACTCGTAGGAGATTCCTTGTCTACAAAACAAAACTCTCTTATCAAAACGAAAGAGAGATGTCATGTCGCAAAAAAGTGTTGAGATCTATACCTGGGCAACCTGCCCCTATTGTAGGCGTGCCAAGGAGCTATTACAGAGTAAGGGTGTAAACTACACCGAGTATGCCATTGACGGCGACGACAACGCCCGTGCCGAGATGGCCAAAAGAGCCGGCGGTCGACGCACTGTTCCGCAGATCTTTGTGAATAAGCACCATCACGTGGGCGGGTGCGACGATCTTTACGCGCTGGAGGGCGAGGGAGAGTTGGACACTCTCCTGGGATTGGAATAATCCGGACAAAATAAAAGACCCTCGGCATCGGGGGGGGTCATCCGCCAAGGGTCGTGAGGCGTAGCCTCTGAAGTGAATCTATCGGTTTTCCGGTTCCGGGATAAGGTACAAGAATACTAATTCGAGCTAGTAATTTGAGCCTGCACCAGTTCGGCGGCGGATTTCAGTGCGGCCTCCAGCTTCTCCGGTTCGCGGCCTCCGGCTTGAGCCAGATCGGCCCGGCCGCCGCCCCCGCCACCGACCTGGCGGGCCAGTTCCTTGATCAGTTTGCCGGCGTGCAGGCCCCTGGCAATGACCTGGGGAGCCGCGTAAACCAGTAGACTCACTTTGCCCTCCTGGCTCCCTCCGAGGATGGCGACGCCCTGAAAGCTCTCCTTCAGACCGTCGGCCAGAAGCCGAAGCTGTTCGGGACCACTGTCGCCGACGGCTTTTACGATCAGGGGGATCTCTTGAACTCGTGATTGGGATTCTAAAAGCTCCTGGGCCAGATTGGAGGCTTCGGCTTGCTGGGCCGCCCGCAGATTTTTCTCCAATTGTTTCTGCTGCTCCAGGAGCGCGGTCGCTTTCTTTTCAAGCTCATGTCTAGAACAAGAGAGAATGGAACTCAGTTCGTCGAGCAAAGCCTGGTCCTGGCGATAACGAGTCAGAAAGGGGAGTCCCGACACGGCTTCCAGTCGTCGTACTCCGGCAGCGATGGCGCTCTCCGTGGTGATGGAGAGAAAACCCAGTTCACCGGTGGCACCGGTATGAGTCCCACCGCATAGCTCCATGGAGTAACCGTCGAAAATCGGATCGGCAAGCTCGCCGCTACCCTGGCCGCCGATCTTGACTACCCGAACTCGGTCGCCATACTTGTCGCCGAAAAAGGCCAGGATGGAGTCCGGCTTCTGACTGTAGGGGATCTCGAAGAAAGAAACCCCGGCGTTTTCCAAGATCCGTTCGTTGGCCAACTGCTCGATGGTGGCAAGCTCTTGTGGTGTAACGGCCTTGAAATGGGTGAAGTCAAATCTCAGACGGTCCGGTGCTACCAGGGAGCCCTGCTGATGGACGTCGGTTCCCAGGACCTCCCGGAGCGCCCAGTGCAGCAAGTGAGTGGCCGTGTGGTGTCGTTCGATCTGCTTGCGCCGGGCCTGGTCCACCTCGGCTGATAGGGTGGTGCCCTCAGTTAGCTTGGAAGTGGCGCTGAGATCCAGCATGTGAAAGATGACGCCTTCTTGCTGGCGTGTGTCCAGGACCTCAAAGCTCTCTCCGTTGACCCGCAAGAGGCCGGTATCGCCCAGTTGACCACCTCGTTCGGCATAAAACGGTGTCTGATCCAGGACCACGGCGAGTGCGTTTTCACTGCGGATGGTGGCCTGAACCACCGACTTTCCAGCGCTCTCGGTGTACCCGGTGAACGGGGTGGGTGGGAGTTCAAGTTCCTTATCTTCCGCCGACACGACCACCTTGACCTGAGCCGCCCGGGCCCGGGCCCGCTGCTCTTCCATCAGCTTTTGAAACTCGGGTTCATCCACTTCGATATCAAGCTCCCGGGCCATTGCCTGGGTGAGATCGAGGGGGAAGCCGTAGGTGTCGTAGAGCTTGAAGGCGGTCGCCCCTGGAAAAACTTTCTGGTTCGCAGCCTGCAACTGTTTGGCTTCGCTTTCAAAAAGGATCAAGCCCCTATCGAGGGTCTGGTTGAACGAAGTTTCCTCGGCCTTGATGATGTTTTCAATTTTGTTCTGGTGCTCCAGAAGCTCGGGAAAGACGTCTCCCATCTGGTTGGCCAAGACCGGAACCAGTTTGTACAAAAAGGGATCCTGCAGACCCAGCTTGCGACCGTAGCGGGAGGCTCGTCGAAGCAGGCGGCGCACCACGTAGCCCCGCCCGTCGCTGGAAGGAATGGCCCCGTCGGCGATGGAGAACGAGATCATCCGAATGTGGTCGGCGCAAACCCTCAGGGCGATCGACTGCTCATCGGAAGACTGGCCGGGGGTGTAGGTCGCTCCAGAGAGTTTGCTGAGCTCGCGGATGACCGGCTGAAACACCTCGGTGTCATAGTTGGAGATGACGCCGTCGAATCTTTTCCCACCATCGGTGCACTCCACCACCGCGCAGGCCCGCTCAAAGCCCATCCCGGTATCCACGTGTTTAGCCGGAAGCTCCCGCAAACTGCCGTCGGCTTCGGCATTGAACTGGATGAAAACCAGGTTCCAGATCTCGATGACCAGGGGGGAGTCTTTGTTGACCATGCCTTTGCCACTGGCATCGGGGGTGAGATCCATGTGGATCTCCGAGCAGGGACCACAGGGGCCGGTGTCTCCCATCATCCAGAAGTTGTCCTTCCGGTCACAACGCAAAATGTGGCTGGGGTCGATGTCGGTGCAACTCTTCCAGAGTTGCTCGGCCTCTTCGTCAGCCGGGACTTGCTCGTCACCTCCGAAGACAGTGGCGTACAAACGCTCTTTGGGGAGTTTCCAGACCCTGGTTAGAAGCTCCCAGGCCCATTCGATGGCCTCTTTCTTGTAGTAGTCGCCGAACGACCAGTTGCCCAACATCTCAAAAAAGGTGTGGTGGTAAGTGTCGTGGCCGGTCTCTTCCAAATCGTTGTGTTTACCGGAGACCCGGATGCACTTCTGGGTGTCGGCGATCCTTCGCGATGAAGGCTGGGCCAGACCCAGGAAATAAGGCTTGAACTGGTTCATTCCGGCGTTGGTGAAAAGAAGGGTGGGATCATCGAGAGGCACCACCGGCGCACTGGGCACGATCTTGTGACCCTTGGATTCGAAAAAATCAAAAAATGATTGGCGTAATTCAGCGGCTTTCATGCCGGGCGTTTCTCCTGGCACCCGGCTTCTCCTACTGCATTAGAGGGCCTAATCGGGATAGCGCCTGCCCAGCACTTGCAGGAACGCATCGACCAGAAACGGGTCGAAGTGACTTCCCCGACCCTCGGAAAGGATCGAAGTCACCTTCTTCACTTCCATGCCCCTTTTGTAGGGTCTTTCAGCGGCCAGGGCGTCGAACACGTCGGCCACGCTGATGATCCGGGCGGCCAGCGGAATGCTTTCTCCCACCAGTCCATCGGGGTAGCCCTTGCCATCCCATCTCTCGTGGTGCCCTCGGATGGTCGGGCAGAGATAGCGTAGCGAAGCGATAGGGCGGACTATCTCTTCACCCCAGATGGGGTGCATCTTCATGATTTCGTATTCTTCAGGAGTGAGTTTACCGGGTTTATAAAGGATCTCAGGAGGGATCTTGACCTTGCCTATATCGTGCAAGAGGCCGGCCCGGAGCATGTCCTGTCCCTGCAGAAAGTCGCTAAACTCTTCGAGTCTATCCCCGGCTTTGGGGCTTCCTTGGAGCAGCATGTCGAACTCGCCCAGATCTCGGAGCATGGTGCCGAACTTGATCTCTTTGCGGGTTTGCTTGTCGCGTATGCCCACCTCGTCGGCCAGTTCCAGGGCCAGGTCCAGGACCCGGGTGGAGTGCTTGTAGGTAAACTCTCCGCCCAGTCGCAGGATCAGTCCCAAGGAGGTGACGGCCGTCTCTTCATCCAGGTTTTCAACCTCTTCTTCGTCGTAGAGATCCTTTAAGAGACTTCCGATCGCTGCCCCCGCGACTCGCGTGCTCATGTCCGTGCGCGCGGAAGCCAGCGCGGGCTGTGCGCTACTGCTCAGGTTGATGGGGTTTCCCATGCTTTGCCCGCCCTGGCCGCCCCGGGTGAGTTGGAGGCGGGCTCGGTGGGCGAACATTCGCTGAGCGGTGCTCCGTTGAACCCCCTTGGCAGAATTCCAGTTGAGCCGGATGGGACCCGAATCTTTCTTTTCTCCCTCGTGGCATTCATCGAGGAAGCTATTGTGAACTGGCATTTGCGAGGAAACCTGGCGTTTCTTAAGGCCGCTGCTCACCTGGGCGATCGATTGACTGAACACGGGCTGGCGGGCCAGCGCGGTTTCAGCGGCCCGACCCGGTCTACCGGCGGCATCGGAAGAGCGCATGTTGGAGCTACTCTGGGAAGAGCCCAGAAAGCTGCCAGGGGTGGCCTGACCCTGGGGGGAACCGGGTCGGCGGAGAAGCTGGGGCCCTCGCTGGGGTTGGGGCGCCGCCTGGGGCTGCGCTTTAGGCTGTGCTTGGGTGGGGTTTTGTGCTCTGCTCTGGGGCGCATCCGGCTGAGGGGTTGACTTGGGTTGGCTGAACAGGCTTTTGGAGGCCGTACTACCCGGCTTTCGCCCCAGGACAGAACCGCTGCTGCTGCTCTGGGCCGGGGTGCGTCGGGTCGTTTCCTTTTGCACCCGGGGACCCTCAAATCGCTGCTGAGACTCTGCTCTGGCCTCTTTTCTGGCAGATTCTTGAGCTGGAGCTTTTTGCTGTGGCGGTTGCTCTGGAGCTGGCTTACTAGCTGGTGGCTTCGGGGCTTCCCTAGGAGTGGGTGAAGCCTTAGGTTGAGCTTGGGGCTGGGAACGGGGAGCAGCCTCAGCCTGCGCTTGGGGAAGCTTGCCACCCGGCGGCTTGGGTGTATTGCGATCGGAGGCCGGAGACGGTTTGGGGCCTTGACTCGGCGAGTTGGGCTTTTGCTGGGTTGTTTTCTGCTCTGGGGAAGCCGAACGATAAAGGGAAGAGTTCGCCGATTTGTCCGGCTTTCTCGCCGACTCTTTGAATCGGGCCCGCAGATTTTTCAGGGTTTCCGGAGTCGGAGCATCACCCTCGTCAAGAAGGGCCATCCGATTCTGGGGTAACTCTCCGTCCGGGGCATCCGTGGAAGAGCGGTTAAACAACTTCCATGTGGTTTCCAGTTTAGAAAGGAAATGGTTGAGTTTCTCCCGGGTTCCGGTCTGCCCGCTGGAGCGCAAGTGGGCCTCTGCGACCTGGGCGTCAGAGGGCGTGGCGTTCTTGGCGGTGGCTTTCCCGGTACTGCTCGGGCGCTGACTACCCAGATTGGGTTGGTTGGCGCGGATAAAGGGGTCACTCACTTGCAGATGTTATCACGCGCGAATCAAGATCGACAAGACAATGGTAGAAGTTTGGTCCTTCTCTCTGGTGTGCTCGTGCCATTTGGGGGGGTCGGGTGCATGCCGTGCCGAGTCGCATGATCATGCGGCGCCAGGCCGCATGCTTCGGCGTGCTGCGAACTTGCGCTGCGCAAGCCCAATGCATGCCGTGCCGAGTCGCATGATCATGCGTCGCTGGGCCGCATGCTCTGTTGCCGCACCCCCCGAGCGGTGCGGCCTGGCCTTAGTAGGGCTCAAGCTCGGTGTAAGTCCCATCAGGATTGATGACGGCGGGGTTCTGATTTTCCATCGGTACCCAATAGCCCTGACCGGTGTTGGGGTCGTTGTACTGATACTCGTTGTAGATGGCGTGAGTATTGCGTTGGTGCTGTTCGTAGTTGGCCTGTTGTTCGGCCGACCAGGCGGCGTTGCGAGCATCAGCCTGAGCCTGCATGTTGGCCATATTTTGGTTGTGGCGAGCGGTTCTAGCCTCACCCTGGGCCCGGATAGAGTCCATGTTGGCCTGATGAGCCTGCCGGCCTTCAGGGGTGCCTGCTTTCCAGCTTTGGTAAGCGACATATTCGGCCAGCTTGGCCTGAATTTGGTCGGCTGGGCGCATATCGCGCGTATCTGAGCGGTAGTTGTATTCGTTGAGCAGGGCGCTGATCTCTTGGCGGCCCGCTTCGCTCTCGAAAGAGGACGGATCCGAAAGAATCCCCTGCAGTTGAGCGATCATCAACTGATGCATTTGGTACTCAGCCTGGCAGAGCTGCAGGTTCTGCAGATCGCCTATCTGCCGGGCCATCCCAATCATGTTTTGACTCAAGGAGAGTCGCTGTTGAGCAACACCAAGAGCCATTTCTGTTGTCATTCGGGCTAATTCGGGCAGCCTGGGATCTGCTTGACTCTGGGGCGGTGGAGCGTAGCTTGAACCATCGTCCTGAAAATCCGGCTGCTCGTACTCAGACTCGTATTCGTACGCGGCCTCCGCCTCCGCGACCACGGGCTCCGAGTTGACCGGTACGGCTTGAGAATAAGTCGCTTCCGTTGGGCTCGGAGTCGCGGCAACTATGCTCTGTTCCACCGTGTCCGATTTACATCCGACCGCCATCAAAATAAAAAGCACTATTAAAAATCTTTTCATGTATCGTCGCCTCAAATCAATTTTACCGAGTCTAGCTTCAGTACGACTCACATACTGTGATATGCATCACATGCGCAGGGTTGGTGGTTTGAGATTTCATTTCAAAAGAAAAAGCCCTCGAATTATCTCGAGAGCCGACCAAGAAGTGTGCTTACTGGATGTATCCCACGGATCTGTCGAACGTCTAGTGGTTGCGAGAGATTTTTTTTGCGAAGGCTTGATTACGCTAAGCTTACGCGAAAGCGTGGCGGCCGGTTGCAGTTCTGTTTGGGAGCATTCCAATTTTCATGCAGGCGCAAATGCCTACCAGTACTTGAGTTGAACGGTGTGGAAATTTTTCTCCCCAGGCCAGGCAAACCCGAGGATCCAGGCTCTCACCCTCAAACACCTCTTCAGGAGCCATCCAGAGCCTCTCTACGGCACCCCTTCAATCTTTTGAAAACTTCTGTCATCAGCCTCTTTTGAGCCCCCTTAAATCATCTCTGAAAAATCTTTTAAACGGCTTGGTTGTGCGGTTTCTTTGCTGTCTATTTTTTGACTACAATGACCCATGTGGGTTAAAATGGGGTATGAAATCGAACATCACTAACCCCGCCTATTTCCGCCTGGACATGCTGCTGACTCTGGGGGTGTCACAGGTTCATGAGTTTGCCCGCAGAGCCACCGCCACTCTGACCACTTATCGCCTGATCCTGGGTCGCTGCTTGCTAGCCATGCGGGAGTCGAAAGGGTTCAAGAAGTTCGGCTGCTCTTCGGAGATCCACTACGCCACCGTCAAATTGGGAATGAACAAGCG
Organism: Vulcanimicrobiota bacterium; assembly: GCA_041676625.1. GTDB lineage: Bacteria > Vulcanimicrobiota > Xenobia > Xenobiales > JADMJV01 > JAEXNA01. The sequence continues at coordinate 783 of JBAYRN010000167.1, read as the reverse complement.
GGCGGCGCGGGAGTGTCGCCGGGTGGCCCGGAGCCTTCTGTCTCTACCCAAACTAACGTGGGCTGCCGAAAACGGCCTGATCGACTGGAGCATGTTGCGGGAGATCGTTCGCAAGGCCGTGGTTGAGACCGAAGGCTACTGGTTGAAGCTGGCCAAAGAGCTCGACTGCGATCAGATTGAAAGGCTAGTGAGCCAGACCCCAAAGGGTGGCGTGCCCGGTGATGTGTTCGAAGAGCCAGAACAGCCGACCAGCGAACTGCGCTGCAAGCTTTCCGAGGAAGTGCTGGCCATGCTGGACCACGCCCGACGACTCCACTCCGTAGAGCAAGGCGAAGCGGTGACCACCGCCCAGGTGCTGGAGTTTGCTCTGGTCTCTTATATCACCAACCAACCGCTCGATCAGGAGTCGTTGGAGAAGGTGCGACAGGAGATGGATAAGGACTTACAGGCGGAAAGAGCAAGAGCGATTCCGTTGGTAGCGGCGGCGCGCGAGGTGGCCGTGGAGATGGGACTTTTAGCCGACCCCGATGTCGATGAAACGACCCTTCCGGGCCAAAACTCACCCGCGGAAGACTGCGCGGAAGTTCTCGCTCAGGCTCTCGGTACCGAGCCGAGTTTGGAGGTCGTGCAAGAGACGAAAGAGGCACTCGCCCAAAACACCCGCAGAGGCCATTTTGATGCCACCAGTCTGGAACTATCCAGGGTCGTTGGGCCTGTACTGGTCGAAACTCTGCAGCGGCGCCGACCCCCGGCCATCTCCAACAAACGCATCTGTTTCAACCC
>JBAYRN010000166.1:0-10069 GCA_041676625.1 Vulcanimicrobiota bacterium | reverse complement strand
GGGTCCGTAGTCGTCCGAATACCACTATCGTAAGTTAGAGCCGCTAGAGTGGCTCATTGAAACAACCGCTTTGAGCGGTTCACGCTATTTCAAGCCCCCGGCTTTGCCGGGGGTACCTGACTTTCACGTTCCGCAAGCATGGCGACAAAACGAATATACGCATCATCAGTGCGAAGCTAAGAAGGAGGTAGCTATGTCAAAGAATAGAGTGGAATCAAAAACTGTATACCGTCCGAAGGGTCGCCCTCCGGTTGGGGGTGTCACTAAGACCCCTATCTCTTTCCGCGTCCATCCCGGGGTACTTGAACGCCTGAGCAGCATCGCCGACGAACGCGGCATGCCGTACCAGACCTTGATGCATGACCTGCTAGCAAATGAAGTCGCTAATATTTGGCACTATAAGCAAGCTGAGGAAAATGGGAAAGCAGCCGCCCTTTCCCATCAGCTCACCCAAATCTTGAACAAATTCCGTGCCGACTGTCCGAACTTCGAAGAGCATGCGGCAAAGCTGGAAGACCTGCTGAACGGCCTGAAGATGGACATGTTCGGTACGGTCGACCTCGAAGATGAGGACGATGAAGATGAAGATGAAGCAGAAGCAGAAGCAGCATCCGCGACTCGCAAGCAGAAAGCCTCATAGGTTTAGGCCGATTTAGGCCGAGCTGCGCAGGAGTTGGAGCCTATAGAGTTGTTTTGACAGGACCCATGGCTTCTCCAGGTGTCGCCCTTTTGACAGAGAATACAGTTTTCATGGCAATGCCAAAAAAGGGGAGTCGTCGCATATCAGTTGCCGACAACTTCTACCGGTGGAAAGTTACAGGTAACGATGGTTGGATAGACCTCTATGTCGAAGATGCTGAAAGACCTGGAACGGTACTGGTACTCTCGAGCAAGGGTGGATTCCTCATGAGCGGCAGCCTTGTTTCTTCGGGCTAGACAGAGATAGGTCACCAGAACCTTGGGCGATCGCCTCGAACGGTGAGCAGACAAGGGTCGAACAGGAGAAACTTTGGAGCTGGATGGTCAGAAAGCACGAACAACGAACGTGAATGCTATTGGCTTTCGCACCGAGGCGGGAACGAGCGGGCCTGACCGCCATGGAGGCTAGGTCTCCACTTTATCTATTTTGGCTTTCCTTACTGCTCTCAAATACGGTAATCTTGTCGAGTGATTCCGCAATTTTTATGGCCCCACAAGACCAGGCTCGAGACTCTTACCGAGGAGCAACTTTCCGGGTTGCTCTCTTCGGTGTTGGGGTCGCCCTATTTAGCCGAGAGTGATCTCAATGAGGGGTTTTCCAGCACCCGGGGGTTTTCGATGATGTTTCGCCGGGATCACCTGGGGCGGGCGAAGGAGCTGATGCCTTCACTGGCTCCCTATTTCGATGCCGTGTTGAAATCTGAAGCTAATGCCTTTTTTCTGAACCCACTGGTTATCTATGGTGGGGGAGCGGTGGGTGCTCACGCCGACAAAACGCTGGCTTCGTATATCCCTTCGGCCCCCTTTCCGTTTTGTGTTTCGGTTTTATATCTCAGCCTGCCCTCGCCTCGTACCGGTGGCAATATCGTTTTCCATCGCTGGTTTGGCCGCCACACTCTTTCGCCGAAAGAAAATCTACTGCTGGAGTTCCCTGGCTGGTTGAAGCACGAGGTCACGGAGATGCGTTCAGAGAGCGAGGAACCCCGGGTATCGATGGTGCTCGAACAGTACCGACTCACGGCCTCGCAACTGGAGGCGCTGACACCCTGGCACCTGGATAGCTGCCGCTCCTTCGAATTTTTCCTACAAGAGGCGGGCTATTTCGAGCAGTTGGAGGAGAGCAGCCCGGATGAACTTACCGAAGAACCCGGTCCTGACCAGGCATCCCTCGACGAAGGCAAACAGGATCGGAGCCAGAAAGCGCCCTTATGAGACGATTGGTTGTCCTTTCGGGGGGCCAAGATAGCGTGACCTGCCTCTACTGGGCTCTGGCCCGCTCGGAGTCGGTGATCGCCCTGACCTTTGACTACGGGCAGCGGCACCGGTACGAACTGGAGTGTGCGGCTACCGTAGCAAAGATGGCCGGGGTGCCCCAGCAGGTGGTGGATCTGGGCCCTCTTTTTCAAGGGAGCAGTCCCCTGACCGACCACACTCGGGAGGTGGAGCGGTACGAAAGTGCTGAGTCCTTGCCGGGCGGATTGGAAGCGACCTTCGTGCCGGCTCGCAACATGCTTTTTTTGGCGGTCGCCGCCAACCGCGCCTACGTAGAGAATTGTGAAGCCGTGGTGATCGGAGTCTCCCAGGAGGATTACGGGGGCTACCCGGACTGTCGGGAGAGCTTTTTAAAGAGTATGGAGGAGACGGCCTACCAGGCTATGGATCGCCGCGTCTTTATTGAAGCGCCATTACTTTTTAAGAATAAGCGGGAGACGGTGGAGATGGCCGCTGCACTGGAGGGTTGCTGGGAGGCTCTGGCTTACTCTCACACCTGCTATGAGGGGAAGTGCCCACCCTGTGGTGCCTGCCACTCGTGTCTTTTGCGGAGCCGGGGCTTTGAAGAGGCGGGTAGGGTCGATCCGTTGTTGGAAAGGTTGTCCCATGCCGGTCAAGTTTGAAATCTCTCGGCGTTTACAGTTTTGCGCCGGCCACCGAGTAATGGGCCACGAAAACAAGTGCGCCGGCCTCCATGGGCACAACTACGAAGCCACCGTGTTTGCTACCGCTGACCAGCTCGATTCCCTGGGCAGGGTGATCGACTTCGGGGTCCTGAAGGAGAAGCTGGGGAGTTGGCTGGACGAAAACTGGGACCACGCTATGATTCTGTACCAAAAAGATCTGGAGGCCATTCAGGCAATCCAGGGTTTGTCATCCCAGCGTCTGTTCAGGCTGCCCAGTAACCCCACCGCGGAGAATATGGCGATCTATCTTTTGGAGGTGGTCTGCCCCCGTCTTTTTGAAGGGACTGGGGTTCGGATTACCCGACTGTTGCTCCAGGAAACTCCGAACTGCTGTGCGGAGGCGACCCTTTCTTGAAAGGGAAGAACCCGGTCCGGCACCAGGAAATTGGCGATGGCCGCTCTCTGTGGGTCCAGGAGGCCTTCTACACCTTGCAAGGTGAGGGGCCGTTTTTTGGACAGCCCTCGGTTTTCGTGCGATTGGCCGGATGCAACCTTCGCTGTTTCTGGTGTGACACGGATTTTGAAAGCTCCACCTGGCATCCTGAGTTGGAAGAGATACTGGAAAGGATCGAAGAACTGAGGAAGCCCGGATGTGACCTGGTGGTGCTGACCGGGGGCGAGCCGTTCAGGCAGAATATCGTTCCTTTGATCGAGGCCTGCTTGTCCCGCAATCTTCGAGTCCAACTGGAGACCAACGGTACTCTCTGGCTGCCATTGCCCGAGGACCCTCGGTTGACCATCGTCTGCTCACCCAAGACCCCCAAGCTCCATCCCCAGGCTCGAGAGCGTATCACCGCCATGAAATACGTGGTTAAGGTGGGAGAGCAATCACCTGAAGATGGTCTTCCTATCGCTTCGACCCAGGTGGAGGGGGAGAAGGCGCGCCTGGCTCGCCCTCTACCCGGGCAACCGGTCTACCTCATGCCGCTTGACCAACAAGACGAGGCCCTCAATCGACGGAATCTGGAAGCCTGTGTGACGACCTGCCTCGAGTTCGGCTATCGCCTTACGGTTCAAGGCCACAAAGCCTGGGGTTTGCCCTAATTCTCAATCGACGAACTCCACCAGAAAGTTGTTCATGTAGGGCTGCACACTGGTGGGATCTACAAACATCCACTTCAGCAGCTTATGGTAATAGCCAAAGAGCGGAACCTCTTTCGCCACTCGATCCCGCAGTTGCTCCCGTCGGGCCTTGAAGCCTTGATGGCTCTCCCTGGTAAATCGTTCTCGCTCTCGATAGTAGTTGGCCAGAGGTTGAATCTGGATCTCGAAAGTTTGCTCGTGCCAACGTACCACGGACTTGAGAGCTTTCCAGCCACTTTGTTTGGCACCATCGTCGGTCAAATAATCTTTGACCTCCAGGAACTGGAAAGTTCGGGTGCTCGGACCGGGTTTTAGTCCAATCTCCAGAAGGCCCACTTCGGGAAAATCCCAGTTCATAAGCTTCTCTTGCATTCGGTAGGCAGACTTTTCGTCGGAGGTCAAAATCTTGACCCCGAAGACGTCTTTCACAAACGGGCTCAAGTGTTTCAACTGCTTGTCGGCTTTGACCATGACGTCAAACTCGAAAATGTGGTCCACGACCTTGTTCCAGATCGCCTGCTCGGCCTTGATTCGGCTGATCAACTTCAAGGTGTCAAAACTGTTGGGAGTCTTGCCCTCGTAGTGAACGGAATTAGCCACCAACTCAGCCTGCTCCCACACGCCTTCGTGGTTACGGACCCGCAGTCTCTCGAGCTCCCGGCTTCCCAGGTCGAGGTCGGTTGAAGTGAGCAACTCCTCCAGGCTGATGGTGCGAGCCAGACTGAAACGTTCTCCGGAAGAGGGCAGTTTGCCGACCACCGAACTGGAGATGTCGTAGTCCGGCCCTAGAATACTACGGGCCAGCAGTCGGCTTAAACTATGCAGGCGCGATTCACCCTGCAAGATGGTTTGGGCAAAGGTGGTCCGGGCCTTGTCCAACAGATGTCGAGAAAAGATGAGGCGGGTGACCTGCTCCGGATGCTTGCTTCGCTCCTTGCTGGCTGATTTTAAGGTCCCGATCAAGTGATTGAGGCCCGGCTCTTTGACCACCAGAGACAGAGGTGAGTCTCGGTGGAGTTCTGCGACTTTTCTAGGACCAGCCTTTCCCTCCCCGGAAAAGCTCTCTACCACTGCACCGGGCCCAGGAGGCTGGGTATTACTTGATTGGCCATCTTCGAATGTTCTTTTCTGTAGGGTGGAAACCTTCGGAGAGAAACTCATCAAAAAGTGGCGAATAGTTCACGTTTTGTCAACAACAAAAGAGTTCAAGTCCACACTTTTACCATTCTAGAACTCTACATTGAAGGCTGTTGATTTCACCATCGAGCTGAGGGCTTGAGAAGTGTGGTGACCATCTGGATCGAGAAGTGTGTGTGAAAGGTGGTAAATCATGGCATTCGGTGCAATAACGAACTTCGGTAAGAAGGTCGTAAATACAGCAAAAGACGCAGGCGGCAAGGCAGTAGACACAGCCAAAGACGTGGGCGGCAAGGCGGTCGACACAGCCAAAGACGTGGGCGGTAAGGCAGTAGACACAGCCAAAGACGTGGGCGGCAAAGCGTTCGACAAAGCCAAAGACATTGGTGGAGACGCAGTGAACTTGTCCAAGGAAGCCCTGGAGTTTTCGGGTAAGCAACAGGAGAATTTTGCCAATGGGCTCTTGGAATGGGGTAAAGGTTCGGTCGATACCGTTGTCAATATCGCCAAGAACCCGGTGGAATCGGCAAAGGCAGTAGGCAAGCTGGCCACCAACCCGGTTCTGAACCCCGTAGTGGGAACGGCGGTAGCGGCCGTTCAAGGCAAAAATCCTGTGGAAGCTTTTAAAGACGGTGCCACCGACTTGAAGGATATCGGGGTCGGCCTTTATGACGACTACAAGAAGGTTTATCAGGAGCACGGAATAGCGGGTCTGGCTGGAAACCTCGCTCCCGATGTTGCCATCGCGGTGCTCAGTGGTGGTGGCGGCACGGCGGCCAAGACCGGTGGAACAGCGGCAGCTAAAGGCGTGGCGAAAGAGGTCGCCAAGGATGTTGCGGGGGAAGCCGCCGAGGGGGCCGTCAAGCGAACTGGCCGCGACATAGCTAAAGACATTGTCGATGAACTCAAACCCGATGAAAAAGACCTGGTGGATAAGAGTCGGGGGCAGAACGAAGATAGGAATATCTGGAGTTCGCTGCTCGACATGTTCAGCTAAGTCAGACCCCGTAAAGATGAAGAGGTGAGGAGCAATCCCGCCTCTTTATCTTTTGCGAAGAAAAATTGCGATGGGAAGGTACAGGAAGCCGTGAATGTGGAGGGTGTTTTCGTTGATCGCCTCCGGAGCGGCCGCCCACTGAATCCCATCGACTAATTCCAAGCGGGGCACGCTGCCCAGCAATTTTTCCATGTCCGAACGGGTGAAATACTCTTTAAGGATTTGAAATTGTGGGAGCTTGAGCTGCCCCAGGTAGGTTCTGCGACTCACGATGAGTTCGGTGGTGAAGGCCAGTACGCCACCTTTCTTCAGGACCCGGGCTGCTTCTGAGAGGGCCAGGACCTTATTCTTCCAGGCTCCAAAATGTTCTAGAGAAGAGACCGACCAGACGAAGTCGAAAGTGGCATCCTCAAAGGGAAACTTTTCTCCCGCCTCCCATCGCTTTATTTCGAGACGATCCAGTCGACATTCGAAAGGCGCGAAGCGGGCGGGATCATCCGGCATCTCCTTGTCGTTGTAGCCCGACCGATCGTCGTAGACGTCGATCCCTGCTACCGAAGCGACCTGATTGGTAAGATAGTAGAGCAACGACTCGTGAGCGCAGGCCAGACCCAGACCGCGAGACTCGGGTGTGATGCACCCCAGTTTGTCCAGTCCGTACAGGATGTGAGCGTGTTGCCAACTTTCTGTCGGAGCCAGCGCGTCGTAGTATTTCTTCCACTCCGGAATCTCCAGGTAGAAGGGGTTGGCGACGGTATTGAGTGGCGGTTGGGTCAGAGAAGGGGTCGAATCGCCTCTCCATTCTTGCGCTAATCGCATCGCGCACTGAACCAGATGAGCATGTCGGGTGGTCATTTTTTCGGTCAGGGGCATGGGTTGCGGGATTCTATCTTCCCGACTGCAAACCTTCGTGAGCAATGATGGCCGGAGGAATCTGCGGGGGCAGTTGATAACCCCTCCGGTCTCCGGGATGCAGCCGAACCGTTACTCTCAAATACTGTTGTTTCTACTGGGCCTTCTCAGTGCTTTTTCCTGGATCTTTGTCTTACTCTATCTGGACCGGGGTTTCGACTTCACCGATGAAGGTTTCTACCTCAACTCCATCGCTTCTCCATACCTTCACACCGCCAGTGTGTCTCGCTTTCAGTTTCTTTATTTCCCAATCTTTGCCCTGGGTTCGAAAAGTATCCTGGGACTTCGACTGGTGGCCCTGGGTGGGGTATTCCTGGCCGCGGTCTGGCTGGCCCTGGGGGTCACCTCGTATTTGCGATTGGATAGCACGGAGAAGGGCCTGGTCTTTCTCTGTATCCTGGCTTATGCACCGGTCTATTATTCCTGGGCCTGGCTTCCCACGCCGTCTTATAACCACGCCAACCTGCTAGGCTTGAGTATGGTTCTGGGGGGAGGGCTTTGCCTTCTTGCCGAGAGGCACCTGAAGGTCGCGAGTTCATTTCTTGCTGTGGGACTGGTCATTTCACTGCTGACCAAGATTACTTCCGGGGTCCTGGCTTTCTTCTTATGGATCGTTCCGGGTGGACTTTATCTCTTTGGATATCGTACCAATGTTTTTCGCGCGAGCCTTAGAACGACTGCTTCGGCTTTCGCGCTCACCGGGATTGGGTATTTTTTGCTGATGGAGTCGCCGACCACTCTGCTCTCCAGCCTGGCCGAAGGGGCGCATCGGGTAGGTCTGATGTCACCCTCGGGCTTCCAAGAGAGAGTGCTGACACTTTTCGAGTGGCCCGTCATTCTCGGCGAAGCCGTGCGCTCGAAATGGTTTCCCTTGGCCCTGATAACAGCGGCGATCGGGTGGCGATACTCCCAGCAGAGAGTGGGAGTTTTTTTGCTGGGAGTATTGCTGCCGGTGCTCTGGGGCATGCCGGTCTTCAACGGAGACCCCACGAAATGTCTTGGACCCCGCCTGCTTCTTTACAGCCTGATTTGGACGGGCCTGTGCTTTCTGGCGAAGAGGCACACGACAGCATTGGTGGGGCTCATGATGGGGTTCGGACTGCCGATCTACACTTACGGCACGGACAACCCGCCGGCCGACCAGAGTGTGGTCGCTTCGATCCTGGTGGTGCCATTTATTCTGATGGCGATGGGCCAGGTGTTGCCTCGTGAGCGTGCTCGGGCTTACCTGGTGATGGTTCTACTCGCTTGCTCGATAACGAGCCTCTCGGTTTATCAGTCAGCGGCTAGAGCTTACCGGCAGGTAAGTCTTTTCGAACAAAATGAGGAATTGCGAATTAGTAACTCGACCCTCAAACTCTCACCTCTGGCCAAAGCCTACATTGAGACATTACGCAGCGCCTTTTTTGAACCCAGAATACCGGTGATCGACCTGACCGGAGCATCCCCCGGGGCCCTCTTTGTGGTTGCAGCGCGACCGGTCGGGGCGCCGTGGATGCTGGGTGGGGAAGACGGCTCTCAAGAGCTTGCTCGCTACGACCTGTCGAAAGAAAATCTGGAGACTCTCCGTTCGGCCTGGATCTTGACCGCTCCGGATAGCCCGAGAGCACTCGAGACCGGGATGCTGCAGCACCTCGGTCTCGAGTTTCCCGACGAGTATGAACAGGTCATACGAGTGATCGAACCGGCCAGAGCAGAGGTTCAGATTCTCTGGAAGCCCAGAGTTCCTAATCGAACGGATTGATCCAGCTTCCGAAGCTGCGGGCGGCCTGGTAAGCGTTGTTCACCCCGCGCACCCCGGCATTCAGGGTAGAACCGACGGCGTACTCCACGCCGTCCGCCACCGTCTCGGCCGCGTTTCCGATGGTTTCGCCTGCTGCGTTGGCAAAGCCGGCGGTGGCATCCACCACCGTGTCGGCGGTATTGACCGCCCCGGTGTAGAGGCCGTGCGCTCCGGCGGCTACGTCATTGCCCACGTCGGTCACGAAACTGCCGGTGGGGTAGGCCGCCATCTGGTCGAGGACCTGCTGGCGTTGATTGGCGGATTGCCGGGCGCTCTCGGTGTATTGACCGGCCGATTCGGCCACACCACCGACGGCGTTGGACACGTTGGCAACCCCATGCAAGGGAGCGGCCGCTGCTTCTCCGATATCCCGATCGGCGATGGTGACCTGGCCGTTCAGGTGTCCCCCTATCAGGGCGGCCTTTCCGCTGGAGCCCAAGCTGATGCTGGTGCGACCGTCCTTTCTAGAGAAACCGCCCTCGATGCCCGCACCCAGCGACCCGGTATTGGCACCTCCGTTGAGGCTGAAGGAACTACCGTTGGCGGTCTGGCCGGAGATCGTCCCTTCGGCCATGAGTTGGGCACCGGCACTGGCCCCCAGGCTGGTTCCGAAGGAGAGTTCGTCCTGCGTACTGGTGAAGTTACCGGAAGCGTGGGCTTCGGCGTAAACGCTGGCTTCACCCCGGGCGCTGGCGTTTATCCCGGAGCCGTCCTCGTTGCGAATACCCATGTCGGTGGAGACATCGGCGGCCAGCCTGGCCTCCGCCCCGAGGCTGCCGGAAGAGGAAAGACCTTCTTCGTTGGCGGTGAATCGATTTTCCGCGTGGGCCCGAGCAGCTCCACTGGTGGAGGCGGAAACACCGCGCGAGACTGTGGTGTCGCCCACCTGGAGCTCGCCTCCGGCGCGTCCGCTCAAATTAAAATCAACGCCTACCGCAGCTCGGTTTTCTAGATCCACCGAGCCCCTGGAGAGATCGATCTCGTTGCGGCTTCTTACTCCGGCCTCTGCGTTGACCTCGACCTGTCCCTCCAGTTGGCCCCGCAAGGTGGCCGGTCCAATTTCGGTCTCGCTGCTCTTGCTGCCGTTCTGCTTGGCGTGCAGGGAGGCCCCGGCTTCCAGGGAGGTCGCAAGCTGGCCCTGACTCGCATCAGCTCTGATGGCCACGCCCGCGTGGGCTTCCTTAGAGACGTCTTTGGTGGTGGTGGTATTACCGTTGGTGGTGGTCGTACTGGTGGAGGTGCCCGCGTGGGCTTCCGCGCCGACGTCGATGGTTCCCCGGGAGAGCTCCCCATCGTTGCGAGTGCTGCTCCCGGTGTCGTTGACGGCCGGGCGGGAAGCGGCAGGTTCAAACATGTTGTCGAGGGGGTTCACGAAGTCTTCCCGGACGGGCTGTTCAGGTGCCGACAGGCTGATCTGCTCGGAGGGATTGCTACCGGTTTCTCGGATCGCATCGATGGTACTGGAATGGGTGGTACGGTTGGTGCCAGTGGTATTGGTCG
>JBAYRN010000165.1:0-10100 GCA_041676625.1 Vulcanimicrobiota bacterium | reverse complement strand
TCCAGACTGATGCTGGGGAAAAACTCCTCTGTATCCGGACAGCCCCATACGCCGGTGGGGGGCGTACCCAATCTCTACCAGCTCAACACCGCCGTCAATCCAGGCAATGCGGCTTGGCTGACCGCTTATCCCGGGGAATATCTGACCAACATGACCGAAACAACCGATATGCGGCCCAACATCCCGAAATCTCCTTTCCGCTACTCTTGGGCCGAATATTGAGAACAGGACGGGCAAGAGGAGTCACTCTGATCGAGGTGTTGGTAGCCTCGGGACTGCTGGCCATGGTGATGCTGGCTGTGCTGAGCTTTTATATCAATGCGGTCGCGGTTAGTTCCAAGAAAGACGAGCAGTCTGAAAGACTCCGGCGCTTCAGCATCGGCATGGAAAAGATCGAGCAGGTCCTGAGAGAAGCCAGAGTCGTTCAACTCGAAGCACGACTGATCACCTTTCACGTGTTAGACGAAGGACTACCGGTGCGGAAAGGCTTTCCCAACTATTCACTCAATCCGGCCCAACTCGTGTCCACCGCCGAGGGGGTTGTCTTGCTCCACCAGAGCAAGAAAGAGATGCTACTTCCCACCAGAGAGGGAGAACACACCATCTTTCGCTTCCTGACCGAAGAGCCGGACCGCAGCCCTCCTCCTGAACCCAAGGGTTACCTATTGAGCGTGGCGCTCTACTCCCACTCCGAGACTCGTTCCGATCAGTTCATCCATCGAACCATCAACATGCCGCGCTACTAAAAAAGGAGGTCACTGATCGAAATGATCAGCAACCTCCTTCTCAGACCCAGTGTCTAATGCGCGGCGGGCACGGGCTCCAGTTCCACCGAGCCTTCCAGAGCTTTGCGCCGAGCGCCCTCGGCGATCTGCGCGAGCAGCCGTGCCAATACGTCTCCGCTGGCCTGGCCAAAGGCATCTTCATTGACGATCTCAGCCAGGAACTGCTCGTACCGGGCCACCGGATTACCGGGCAGCCGGTTGAGATCCACGTCGGTCAGAGAGAGGCGCAATTGGATCTGGCGAAGGTCCGACATCAAACCCACGATGGCGATGGTTTGCCATTTGTCTTTGGTGTGTACCTTGCGCAGACGCTCCCGCAGCCAGGCGATCTGAAGCTTCTCACCGACCTCGTAGTACCGAGAGGCCGCCTCGTCGAGAGGAATGTCGGCGATTCGGGCGTTGTCCACGATCCCGATCCCGCTGGGAACGTAGTCCAGGGAGGCCACGTAGGCGGCGAACTCGTCCGAGAATCCTTGCCCCACGAAGCGGGTCTGAAGACCGGACAGACGCTCCTGCTGGGCCGGAGGCAGAATGCCCTGCAAGCCCTGACGCAGCTCTTTCAGCCTTTCCTTGTAGTTTCCAATGAACTGCGAGAGACTCGAGAGATCTGCGTCGGTCAGCAAGATCCAGTTGACCACGTTTTCCAGCGCCCGCACCAAACCGGATAGGATGTCGTAGAAGGTCTGAGCGGAAACTTTTCGGTCGAACTCACCGAGCTTGGCCAGAAACTCCTTGGCATCCACCAGTTCCAGGGCCGCCAGGCCCGCCCGAATCACCTGGATAGGAGTGGCACCGGTATCCCGGATGGTTCGATGGACGAAGGTTATGCCCAGCAGATCCACCACCACGTTGGTAAACTGGGTGGCTATGATCTCCCGACGCAACGAGTGCTTCTTAATGCGATCCGCGTAGTTCTCCCGGAGTTGGGAGGGGAAGTAGTCCAGCAAGTAGTGCTGAAACAGCGGCTCGTCCGGAAAGTCCGTCTCCAAAATCCGACGGAAGATCCCCATCTTGGTGTAGGCCAGGATGATGGCAAGTTCGGGGCGAGTAAATCCGGCACCGGCCCGCATCCTCTCCTGAACCGCCCGAAGATCGGGCAGGTACTCCACCTCTTTGTCCAGGGGACCGCGCTCGGCCAGATAGTCCATCAGGGTAGAGAACAGCTCCAGGTCTTCCCGGGAGCGCATCTCGGCGATGGAGAGACAGAGGGACTGCCAGTAGTTATCCTTCAAGACCAACTGGCTCACCTCATCGGTCATGCTGCCCAGGATCTCATTGCGCTTATCGAAGCTGAGATCGCCGTGAGACACCAGGGGTTGGAGCAGGACCTTGATGTTGACCTCGTGATCGCTCATATCCACTCCGGCCGAGTTGTCGATGGCGTCGGTATTGATGCGCCCACCGCTTCGGGCGTACTCGATCCGAGCCAACTGAGTGAAACCGCCGTTGCCGCCTTCTCCCACCACCCGGGCTCGCAACTGAGCAGCGGAGATTCGCACCGCGTCGTTCGAGCTATCACCCACATCGGCGTTGGACTCCTCGGAGTGGCGTACGTAAGTCCCGATACCACCGTTCCAGAGGAGATCTACACGCATCGACAAGACCGTCTTGATCAACTCCTGACCGTTCATCTCCTCCCGATCGGTTCCCAGCAATTCCTGGATCTCCGGGCTGAGCTTAATGGACTTGGCGGCTCTTTCAAAAACCCCGCCACCGGCCGAGATCAGATCTTTGTTGAAGTCGGTCCAGGCCGATCTGGGCAGCTCGAAGAGCCGCTTTCGCTCGGCGTAAGTGGCCGCCGCATCCGGGTTCGGGTCGATGAAGATGTGTAAGTGGTTGAAGGCCGCTTGCAGACGGATCTTATCGGTGTAGAGCATGCCGTTTCCGAACACGTCTCCCGACATATCGCCCAGACCGACCACGGTAAATTCGTCCTTCATCACGTTCACACCGAGCTCGAAGAAGTGGCGCTTCACGCACTCCCAGGCTCCTCGGGCGGTGATACCTTGTTTCTTGTGGTCGTAGCCGTGCGAGCCGCCGGATGCGAAGGCGTCGCCCAACCAGAAGTCGTACTCGGCGGAAATCGAGTTGGCGATGTCACTGAAAGTCGCGGTACCTTTGTCGGCCGCAACCACCAGGTAAGGATCCGGCTGGTCGTAGATCACCAGGCCTGCGGGGTGAAGCACTTTACCGCTCTTGTTGTTGTCGGTCAGGTCCAGCAAGCCGCGAATGAACGTCTTGTACTGTTCCTGAACGTAGGCCATGAGTTCTTCGCGCTGCAAAGGCGCGTTCTTTATCACGAAGCCGCCTTTGGAGCCCACCGGCACGATCACCGCATTCTTGGTCATCTGGGTCTTCATGAGCCCCAGCACCTCGGTGCGGTAGTCGTCGGGGCGATCGCTCCAGCGCAAGCCGCCCCGGGCAACCGCACCACCGCGCAGGTGGATACCTTCCATATCCCGGCCCACCACCACGATCTCGTAAAGAGGCCGGGGTTCCGGCATCTCCAGGACTTCCCGGGAGCTGATCTTGTGCGAGATGAAGTCCTTATTGAGAAAGAAGTTGGTGCGCAAGGTGGCCTCGACCAGGTTGAAGAGGGCACGCAAGGTGGAGTCGTAAGCCAACGACCTGACGCCGTTGAGGGAGTCAAAAAACTCTTCCCGACGTTGCTTCATGATCTTTTCTCGGTCGGAAAAGTCCGGCCGGAACTTGGCTTCGAAGTAGCGATAAATGAGTGACGCACACTCCGGGTGAGCGAGCAGAGTGCGAGTGATGAACTGCCGACTGGTGCTCACGTGGACCTGCGACAGATAGGCTTGATAGGTTCGCAGAAGGCTCACTTCTCGCCAACTCAGACCACCGGCCAGCACCAGCCCGTTGAGCGGGTGGTTCTCGGCCTGCTTGCTCAGCAACGCCGTCATGGCTGCCATCAGCGACTCCTGGTGGGCCCGTAGATCCACCGGTTGTTTGGTCAATCGCTCCTGCACCCGGAACACGTCGATGGTGGATTTCCGTTCCTGGCCTTCGTACTTGAACTCTAACTGGTACGAGCTTTGGAGCAACACTCTCAGCCCCAGATTCTCCAGGATCGGCAACACCTCGCTGAGCACCAGGGTCTCGTGGGTGTGATAGATCCGCACCGAGGTAGCGTCTTCGTCAAATTGAGAATCGGTGGGATTGAAGATCCCCACTCGATAATCCTCATCCTGGGCGATGCGCTCCGTGAGGTTCTCGATATCTTTAACCGCCATACCAAAGCTGGTGTTGGCCATATAGCCCTCAGGAAAGCTGCGGACGAAGTTCTCCCCCATCTTCAAGCCGGCATCACCATAAGCCACCACCAGGCGCTCATTGAGACGATCGTTCCAGGTGCGGGTCATATCGACCACTTTGGTCTCTAACTCGTGAAGGTCCACGGAAGAAAGATCCACGTCGGTGGTCAGGAAAAAATGGAAGCGTACCTGATCTTCATCTTCTCCCATGGAGAGTTGGTAGTCGCAATGATCAGCCTGGAAGGTCTGCTCCAGATGCTCCTGAACTCGATGGCGCACTTCGGTGTTAAAACGGTCTCGCGGCATGATGACCATGACCAGGGCACCTCGGTGAAGAGGGTCCGGGCGCAGGGTGAGGCGCACATCACGCTCCTGCTGCATGGTCATGATAGTACGTATGTCACGATGCAAGACATCAGACTCAGACCAGAAAAGCTCTTCTCTGGGCATAGAGTTGAAAATCGTCACGATCTGTTTGAAATCGTGGGACCCTGTGATAGCCTGATCGAGCATCAGGACTTCATCCAGGCGACGGCGCAAGATCGGAATCTCTTTGACCGGAGTGGTCAGGGCGTTAGAAGTAAAAAGACCTACAAAGCGAGCTTCACCGATCAGATTCAGATCGTCGTCGAATTTTTTCAATCCGATGTAGTCCAACTTGACCGGCCTGTGGATGGTTGACTCTCGACTGGCCTTGGTCACGATGATCAGAGGTCCGCCGGTCACCCGCTGCTTCAGGTTCTCCGAAACTTCGTCGAAGGGTACGGGAGTCTCAAAGCGACTGCCCCCCAGGTCTCGCAGGATACCCAGGCTACTATCAGGGTGGATCTGCAGAGTCCGGGCTCCGTCTTGCTCTTCAATGTCGTATTCCCGGTAGCCCAGAAAGACAAAGTGATGGTTGTCCAACCAACGCAAGAACTCTTCGCACTCTTGAATGGCTGCAGCCTGGCTGCTGTCCTTCTGCTTTTCGGCGATAGAGGTCAAACCCTGAGACAGTTCCTCTACCTTCTGCCGCATCGCCTGATAGTCGTCGGTGGCGAGTTTCACGTCTTCGAGGATCGCCCTTACCCGGCGGATCAGTTCTTCGTGTTGCTCTTCGGGAACTTGTTCGATGAGGTAAAGCTCGTAGACCTCGACATCCCCCTTTTTGTCATCGAACTCTTTCAGCATCTGACCTGACTTGTCACGCTGGACTCTCAGGATCGGGTGAATCAGATAGTGAACATCCAGGCCCATTCTCTTGAATTCATGACTGACCGAATCCACAATGAAGGGTCGATCGGACATCGAAATCTCAAGAGCCGTTTTGGGGCTCTCCCAACCTTCCACTTCGTAGCGGGGATTCAACGCTCTGATTTTTATTTCATGGGGGTCTTTCTTCTCCATGAATTTAAAAGCACCGCGCAAAATCGCGGCCAACGTTTCCGGATCGTGGCAATCCAGGAAGCCACTGGATGCCTTCCCGAAAATTTTCTTACTAAACTCGCGATAGAACTCGGCGTCCTTCTCCGACGCGTGTCGGGTCAGTTGCTCATCGACTCTCTCAAGCTTCGTTCTCACAATGTATCCTCCACTGATACTTCCCAATTATGAATACTTTCTGATTCACAGGGTCACGGGCGCTTCGCTGAAACCCATGCAAGTTCTTCCTTTCCCAAAACACACTTTCCAAACGTTAACTTTTGGTTGCTCTGCTAGTATTATTTATTCGTTTACAGCTAAACAGAAAGGGAATAGGCTAGATATATAACAGTGAATATTGAGAGTGGGTATCGCTTTACTGATTGTAAAGTCGGTGGGGGCATCAGTTGGGGATGACGTTGAAAGGAAAAAAGATGTCCAACACTACACGGACCGCTAAGAAAGAAGCCATGGCTCTGGCCACATTTACTCGCCTGTCGAAGGCGGCAGGTAAGTTACGAAGAACCATCTACGCAGGATTGAATGACACCCGACTCACCGAGAGTCAGGTCAACGTCTTAGAGCTTCTTTACAAACTGGGACCACTTCCACAAAAAGAAATAGCCAAAAACCTGGCGGTAACCGGCGGCAATATCACGATGGTGGTCGACAATCTGCAAAAGCGCAATCTCGTCGATCGTCAAAGATGGGAAGAAGATAGACGAGTCGTGCATGTCAATTTAACCGATCTGGGTAAAGAGACCATCGAGTCTTTCATTCCCCTCCACGTGAAACGCGTGATCGGAGCGCTCGACGGCCTGGAACCGCAGGAGCAAGAGCAGCTTCAGACCCTCTGTGAGAAACTAACCAAATCGCTTAATTAAGTTTTCTCAGATATCGGAACAGCATATAAAGCATCGTCTGGGTAGTTCGAGCTCTCATCAGATTTCGACTCCCGGCGATGCCGGTGCGAGATACCGTGGTCCTTTCAGGGGTGGAAAAGGCTATGTATACCGTTCCGATCGGGTCTATCTCCGTACCACCACCCGGTCCGGCAAAGCCGGTGCAGGCAAGGCAAATGTCAGCACCGGTTTTCTTTTTGACCCCTTCGACCATTTCCAGGGCGGTTTGTTCCGAGACTGCGCTGTGCGCCTCCAGAGTCTCTCGCCTCACATCCAACCAACATTCTTTGGTCTCTTCGGTGTAGCTCACCAGACTGCCCAAAAAGACCTGGCTGGCTCCACTGACGCTACAGATGCGATGAGCAAAGTGACCGCCCGTCACGCTCTCGGCGGCAGCCAGGGTCAACCGCTTCGCCTGGAGCATGGAGACCACCACCTCGGCCAGGTTTCGATCATCATCAGAAAACAGATAACCGTCCAGTCGCTCTTTCATGAGTTCCAGCATGGGGCTGGACAGACGCTCGCTCTCTTCTCCGTTGGACGCTCTGGTGGTGAGGTGGATCTCCAGGTTGTGGGGAGTAAAGTTGATCGTGACTTCAGGGTTGCTGACGTTTTGATAGAGGTCGGAGATCATCCGATCCATGTCGGACTCGCCCAATCCGGACACCCGCAGGGTTCTGCGATAGATCACCATCTCACCGCCCAGCGCCTCTCGTTTGCTGCCGAGGAAACTATGGAACATCCCCTGCATCTCCCGAGGTGGACCGGGCAGAGCTAGAAATCCTCGGTTCCCTGTCTCGCATAGAAAGCCGGGAGCGGTACCGGTGGGGTTTTCCACCACTCGACTCCCCCGGGGAACATAAGCCTGACGGCGATTGTTTTCGGCCATGGTTCGCCCCCGGATCTGGAACCGGCGCCGTAACTCAGCTTCGATCTCGGGGTGATACTCCAACTCCAGACCGAGGGCCAGCGAAGCCGCCTCTCTGGTGCGGTCATCCTCGGTGGGCCCCAACCCCCCGGTGGAGATCACCAGATCGGCTGATTCCATGCCCTGCTTGATGACCCTGGTGAGAGTTTCCAGGTCATCGGCCACGATACTCTTGCTGAGCACCCGCACTCCACGCTTTTCGAGTTCCTCGGTCAACCAGATTGAATTGGTATCCGTCTTGTCCCGAGAAAAGAATTCACTACCGACCACGATGATCTGAGCTGTCTTGTACATTGTGGTCGGGGAGTTTGTGGAGGGCAGGCCAGAAGCCTGTTACTCGCTGGAGGTAAAACGAATTTCCAAACAATCTGCTCCCAGGCTTTGGAGTATTTCCGACACCGAAGCCTCGCGGGTAAGGTCCGCCACCTGCTGAGAGGCGACGAAACTGTTGCCATCCAGAGAGTTGAGTTCCAAGACGTAAGGGTTCGCACAATTGTTCATAAACCGGTCTAACCAACCTGGGTCAGGAAAGTTTTTCAAGTAAGAAAAACGGGACAGTGTCTGCTGTCCCGCTTTTCTTACTATGCTGTGTTAGCTTTAGTCCAGACCGGTAGCAACCGGGCTCAGCAGGTTGGACCAACTCCAGAAATCTGGCTTCAGAGGGTTCCCATCGAGGGAGTTTCCTTGCGCGTCGAACAGTTCCACTCCGTAACCCGCCCTGGAGGCACGACTACGGATGGTGCGGTTGTCGAGAGTACCCAATCCGGCGGTTTCTTTCCCGATCACCTGAACGTCGAGGTTCTCGGCGATAGCACGGGCCAGCAACTCTCCAGTTCGGGCGGTGTACGGACCCACCTCAACGGCGGTGAGCTGGTCGGAAAACTGATTTCCTTGAGTGTAGATCTCAACTTTTTGAGTTTCGCAAAGAGAGATCTGGCTGTATTGCCCGATCAAGGTGTTCTCCGGTAGAAACATTGAGGCAACTTCGGTCAGGCTCTCGAGGTCTCCGTTAGAGAGGTGAGTGAGGTCAAGAACGACACGATCGACCTTGCGCTGGCTGAGTTGAGCCAGGTGCTCGGCGATTTGGTCGGGAGTTTCCGGGGCCAGCCACAGAACGCGGATGGTCAACTCGTTGTCTCGGAGGCGCGAGTAAACCGAGTACTGGGTGTCGATGTGACGTCGTTCTACCTCGGTTCGGAAGCAACGCTGAGTCAGTCCATCGCCGCGCTCTACATCGAGTACCACCTTGGTGCCGATCTTGCCACGCAGTTGCTTGATCGCCCAGGGTTCATTGCAACCCTTGACCGACTGACCATCGATGGCCACAATGCGATCCCCGATCCGCAGACCCGACTTGGCTCCGGCGTGTCCGGGTAGGCTCGTCACGATCCTGATTCCGTTGGGCTCGCACTCGATCATCGCGCCCAAGCCTCCGCTGGGAAGAAGCCATGTTTCGGCGTGAAGGGCGGTTCTATTCGCCGCACTCGAATCTGTGATCTGCGGACACTCCTGGGCCCGCCGCAACGCATTGTCGGTCAGATGGAGTGTCAGTGCCATGGAAAGGAACATAAGTGCTAAAGATGATATTTTTCGCTTCACAGAGCCTCCTTGTCTTATTCTGTTTAGTTTCTCACTCCGCGTCGGATAGTCCTCCGGCCCCGCGGCCTATTATTCGCCTGGTTTCAGGCCCTACCCCGATATAAAAGTCACCTCCCTTAACCGCCCACCCCCTGCTCATACCGGGAGTATTGAAGATCGCCACCACCTGACCGGAGGCGTCCACCGCGATCAGCCCGCCGCAGTCCGGGGGCAGGTTGTCCAGAGCCTGCTTTGCGGCCTGCTCCAGGCTCTGGCCGGAGTACTTCATGCGAGCCCCCACGTCGTAGGCCACGGCACGCCGGATAAACTCTTCTCCGGTCCCGGTGCAAGAAACCGCGGAGGTCTGGTTGTCGGCGTAGCAGCCCGCCCCTAGGATGGGGCTGTCCCCGATTCTTCCCCACTTCTTGTTGGTGAGCCCCCCCGTGGAAGTCGCGGCCGCCAGCCTTCCCTGCTTATCCCGCACCACGCACCCCACGGTTCCTTTGCTGTATTGATTGCGCTTCTCCCATTGGGCCCGCCTCTCGGGGGTGGAAAAATAGCTGTTGGGCACCCTTTCCACACCCTCCTGACCGGCGAACTCTTCAGCCCCTTCGGAAACCAGCAAAACGTGAGGGGTGTTCTCCATGACTCCACGGGCCAGCGAGATCGGATTTTTTACCGTGCGCACTCCCGCCACGGCTCCACCGGAAAGAGTCGTCCCGTCCATGATCGAGGCGTCCAACTCATGTTCTCCCCGAGCGTTGAAGACGGCACCTCTGCCGGCGTTGAAGTGGGGGTCGTCCTCCAGGAGTCTCACCACAGCCTCCACGCAGTCCAGAGCACTGCTACCGTTCTCCAGGAGTTCGGCACCCTCTTTCAGGCACTCCAGCAAGGCTTGTTCCAAGCCGGTCAGTTCTTCGGCCGACATGGATTCGGCCTTGGCCCCGGCACCGCCATGAATCACGATGGCCCACTCGGCTTCCGGTTGGGCGGTGGCAGGTTGGAAAAGCAGGAGAAGAAGAGTTAGTATGACTATTTTGATCATGCCCGGGGTTTCTGCCCCGGTCGGAGAGGCCCTATCGTCATGACCAAAACAGCCGAGCAACAGACCCTAGGAGCTTGTCGGAGTAGTCGGACCGAGCAGAGCGAAGGGCATTTTGGCCAGGCGGATAGTGAAATTTTGCCCCAATATCGGGTCATATTCGGGTGAAATGAGGTATTCGCATGGACAATA
>JBAYRN010000164.1:0-10194 GCA_041676625.1 Vulcanimicrobiota bacterium | reverse complement strand
TTTTCCACCTCCTGAAGCGAAATTTTCCTCAAATAGGTCCACTATTCCACAGAAAATTCCACTCCAGGAGGAGAAAAATGTCCTGCGTTTGGCTCGGAATGCCAAATGTCCACAGGCCCTAGCCCAGTGCTTGGTCTGGCTTCCCGGTCGGCCTATCGGACCTGGCTAGGGTTAGGGTAGGGCACCCGATAGGCCTGGGAGAGACCATATCCGCACTTTGGAATCCCGTCGACCGGGTTCAAGCAAGAAGGGCAGTTTCCACTGCCCTTCTTGATTGAGTTATGCGCTGCGGCTCAAGGCCGGCTCCCGGACCTCGATCTTGAGTTCGAGTTCCGGTTCGGGTTCTACGCCGGCGCAGACGTAGGCGAAGACCAGGGGAGCCACGATGGTGGCGTCGGACTCGATGATGAAGCGCGGGGTTTCCGCCGAGAGCTTTTCCCAGGTGATCTTTTCGTTGGGGGTTGCTCCGCTGTAGCTTCCGTAGCTAGTCGTAGAATCGGAGATCTGACAGAAGTACGACCAGAGCGGCACGTCGGCTTCCAGGTCCTGGCGGATCAACGGAACCACGCAGATCGGGAAGTCACCTGCGATACCTCCGCCCACCTGAAAGAATCCCCAGGGCGAAGTTTGCCGCAGATACCAACTGGTGAGGGCGATAGAGTACTCCACCCCGGATCTCACGGTGTGCACATTTTCGATGGTGCCGTCGAGGCAGCGCGCGGCGTAGATGTTTCCGGTGGTCGAGTCTTCCCAACCCGGTACGAAGATCGGTAGATTCTTCTCGCAGGCCGCCAGCAACCAACTATTTTTGGGGTCGATCTGGGGAACCAGCTTCCCGGAACGGATAAGTTTATAGAGAAATTCGTGAGGAAAGAAAGACTCTCTCATCACGTCGGCTTTGATCCACTCTTCCAGGAGCAAATTTTCAATCTTGCGGATGGCTTCTCCCTCGGGGATACAGGTATCGGTCACCCGGTTCAGGCCCTGTTCCATGAGTTCGGACTCTTGCTCCGGAGTGAGATCGCGCCAGTTCGGTACTCGCCGATAGTGGTCGTGGGCTACCAGATTGAAGATATCTTCTTCCAGATTTGCCCCGGTGCAACTTATGGCGTGCACTTTATCCTGTCGGATCATCTCGGCCAGCGAGATACCCAATTCAGCCGTGCTCATGGCACCGGCTAGAGTGACCAGCATCTTTCCACCCTTTTCTAAGTGCCGGGTGTAGGCGTCAGCCGCGTCTACCAGAGCCGCAGCATTGAAGTGTTTGAAGTGGCGGCGCATGAAAGTGCGAACCGAACCAGCGTGTTCCATCAAGATTGTTCCTCCTTGAGTGTATTGATTTTGTTCCTTAAGAACAGATTCATCAGTCGATAGACCAACTTTGCTACGATAAAGTCCGAAGCGTGCTGTCCGGCCACCGGGGCAAGTTCCACACAGTCGAAAGCCACCAGGCGCGCTTCTTCGGCAAGGATTCTAAAGATTTGCTCCCCTTGAATGTACGACAGCCCCCAGGGTTCGGGGGTGCCTGTGCAGGGAATCAGGGTGGGGTCGAAGCCGTCCACGTCTACGGTCAGATAAAGGTCTTTACCCCGGACTCGTTGGCGGAGTTCATCCACGAAGCTGCCGTTGTGCACGTCTTCGGTAAACCAGGTCCGGACTCGCGGCTCGTTTCGGATCACTTCGGCTTCCTCAGTGCAGAGCGAGCGGATGCCGAGCTGCAGGATCTGCTCTATCTGGGGCAACTCCAGCATACGCCGGGCCACGCTGGCGTGACTGTAAGGGGAGTCCTCGTACTGGTCTCGCAGGTCGGAGTGGGCATCGATCTGCACCACCACCAGCGGCTCCGGTCTTTTCGAGAGAAGTCCCTTGAGGACCCCGTAGGTGAGGCTGTGCTCGCCTCCAAGGACCCCCAGCAGCTTGTCGCTTCGGTAGGCATCGGCTACTCGCTCGGCGATCTGGTGGATGGCACGGGCGGGATCGGATGAGAGTTCCATCTCGTTGAGGGTGTGCACGCCGTAGAGGAGCCCGGGTTCGCAATCGAACTCTCGATCGTAGAGTTCGAGCTGAAAACTGGCTTCCAGGATGGCTCTGGGTCCGAGCGCGGTACCGCCTCCGTAGCTGACCGTGGCTTCCATGGGTACGGGCAACAGATGCACCAACGCCAAAGCCGGGTCGAGCTGAGGGGTATCGAGAAAGGGTGGAATGTGTTTCTGGCCGGTGCCCACCCTTTGATCAGGTTGGCCACCGTGCAAGAGCACTTTTAGGTGGCCGCCAGAGAAAAGGTTACGCCGTAGCGCTTACTACTCATTGCGGCAATCTCAGTTCGCATACACATACAAAAACCTCCGAGGTTTAAGATGGGTGTTTGCCGCTATGCAGTAACCTTCCCGAATCGCATTATAGAGAGGAAATGCCCTATAGTCCATACTCCATTTGGACTGTATAAAATTTTCAAGTTTTAAGACCTGTATGGCGAGGAGTCTTCCCGTACCTGCGAGGGGTCGAAATCGGGAAAGATTTCGGTGAGGTTCAAGGAGAGGTTGGGGAAGCTCGGGCTTGTGAGGGCGTCGCGTTCCGTGTAGGCGTCGTGGAACCGATAGGTTTGACCATCTGATCGGATGGCAGGGCTCGATAATCATCCCAGGTGAGTTCTTTCTCCGATACGGCTTCCGACATGGGGGTATTATACAGCATTTCATTTATCAAACGTAGCGGTTGAAACGCCGGTCGCTCAAAAAACCAAAGACGGGAACCTGGCATCGCTCGGCCAATTCCACCGCCAGGTGGGTGGGGGCGCCCACCGAGGCCATCCAGGCAGCCCCCGCGGCAAGCGCCTTCTGGGCCAGTTCAAAACTCAATCGGCTGCTCACCAGTACTCCCGTACCAGCAGTGAGCTGAAACGGTTTGTCTTCCCCTTCTAGTAGCAGCACAGAGCCGATCGCTTTGTCGCAGGCGTTGTGGCGACCCACGTCCTCGTGGACCGAGAAGCTCTCCTCGGGCCCCACCAGTACCGTGGCGTGGCTGGCTCCGGTCCGGGAAAATAGAGGTGCGCCGGTCTGCAGGCGCTGCAGACCGGCCCGCAGCAGAGCCGAGTTGGGCACCACGGGTTTCCCTCGATAGCGGGAGCCGGCCCATTCCAGGAGGGTCTGTGGGCTGGAGAGATCGTCCATCGCGCACAACCCGCAGGCCGACTGGGGCAGAGAGGCCGAAGGCCGGTGCTGCAAACGCCCCCTGATGGTATCGGCGTCCAGGCGCAGGTGGGCCTTGAGCCGATTGAGTTCGTTGGCGGTACCACCCCCACAGAAGGAGAGGGTGTGTAGCTCGCTTCGGGCTAGCAGCACACCTTCAGAAAATAGCAGTCCGGCAGCCAATGAGAGGTCGTCTCCGGGGGTGCGCATGGTGGAGGCGAGGCGCTCGGACCGGCCGTCGGAGGACTGCCAGACCAGCGTGAACGGCTCTTCGGCCACCAGGCTGTCTTTGACCCAGCGGACTGGAGAGTCTTCACAGATTTTACGGACGGAGCGTTTGAATACCGCGCGCTTTTTTTCCATTGGAATTAGGGTGTCCCGAAGTGGTGGACCACACTCTCGGTCACCACGCAGTTCAAGGTGATATCATAGGGTTTGCTGGGGAGAGGCGACTCGGAAAGACCCAGGTCGAAGCACAACCCCACTCGCAGGCAGTCTGGTTTTAGCTGGGCCAAGAACCGATCGTAGTAGCCTCCGCCGTAACCGATCCGGTGCCCTTGCCGGTCAAAGGCCAGCATGGGAACGAGGACCATGTCCAGGGCGCTGGGCTCCACGCGAGGTGCGGAACTTTTGGGTTCGGGGATGCCCCAGGAATTGACCTCCAGGTCGTGGGGGAGGAACCGATGATGGGTCAGTTCGTTGCTTTCGAAACCTACCCGGGGTACCACGATCCGGGTCTCGGGGTGGTGCTCCTGTAGGTGGCTGATGAAGAGGGAAGTGTCCACCTCGTGAAAGGCTCGAATGGTCAGGAAGGTGTGCACCATTTGCGGCTTTCCGGCGGCCAGCAGCGCTAGCCAGTTGTCGAAAACGGCCCGGCTCTTGTCGGCCACCTGGTTGGTTGGGAGCGATTTACGCTTTTCCAGATAGGACTTTCGAAGGGCACTCTTCATAGCGATTTCTCCTCCACCGTCAGAAAGGACGGCGAGTTCTTGAGTTTGCGCGGATCCAGTTGCCAGGGCACAAACCCCAGCGTGTCGCACGACACCAGTTGAAAGAGTACCTTGCGGTGTTTGCCGTTGAGCACCGAGACGTCCAATCTACCGGATTTGGAGAGATGAACGTGACCGTACACGCAGAGGTCCACGCCGGCCTCTGCCAAAAGTTCGGAGAACGGGGTGTTCAGGTCGTTGCTGTAAAGGGGAGGGTAGTGGATCAGGGCTATCTTCAATTGGGCATCGGGCTTAAGCTGTTCCAGGGAGAGCTTCAATCGATGCACTTCCCGCAGCAGATACTTTTCGTCCTTATCCTTGTTGTAACCCGGTGAGGAGGGTAAGGACCAACCCCGGGTCCCGCAGCAGGAGACCTGGTCACCGAAATGCACGGCGTCGTTCTGGAGAAAGGTCAGGCCGGGAAAACGCTCGCGCACTTTCCCGATGCCCTGCCACCAGTAGTCGTGGTTTCCCCGACACAAAATCTTCCGGCCGGGCAGGCTTTCGATGAAGCGCAGGTCCGCCTCTGCGTCTTCTAGCCTCAGTCCCCAAGAGTGATCCCCCGGGATCAAAAAGAGATCTTCATCGGAGATCAACTCTCTGCAGGTGTCGGCGATCCGCTCTGGATGCTGCTCCCAATGCTCGCCGAACTTCGTCATGGGCTTCTCTCCTGAGAGGGAAAGGTGGAAATCGGCCATGGCGAAAATTTTCATAGGTCGGGCCTTTGCGAGAAGTAGGGGAGGGGCCTTCTGGGTGTCAGCGAATCGGCTGCCATGCTGCCGCTGCCGTACGCCAAACCCTGGGAGCTTGCCATCGACATCTTCGCCGTGCAAGGGCGGCCTTGCCGGGAACCCCAGGAACTGATCATAGACTACTACACCGACGGCCGACCCTTGTTTCAGTGGGAAGCTATGCGCCAGGCCTTGGCCTTTCGAGGCCAGGAAGACATCCTGGACTACTGCGAACCTTGCCCCTTGTCGGTCTTTGGGGGCTTGGAGGGGTGCCGGGGGCCGGTCAATAATTTCGATATTCTCTTTCGAGGTCTCAACGAACTGGTCCCCGACTCTCCCTGGAACGAAGTTCCCACCGACGGGACTCCCATCTACCCCGAGCAACTCCGAGAACTGGCCCAAGCCCTCCCCTGGACTCGGGAGCAGTTGAAAGAGAAGAGCTGGCCGGTAGCCCAGCCTCGATTGGAAGGGGTGCCGTATGGCGAAGGGACTTACGACCCGGGCGTGCGCCCGCAGTTTTACGGTTGGGATGGAAACGGTCCACCAGCGTTGCTGGATTTCAACGATGGTTACCAGGTTTATCTGAGCCGGCACGGCCTTTTAGTGAAGGCCACCCACGGCACACCGATCCCCCACACCTTCAGCAAGCTTTGGCGGGAAGACCGGGGGTTCTTCGGGCTTTCCAGTTCCGGCGAGACGGTCAGTTTTCAAGTGACCCGGGGCAACTATCCCAGTTGGGGTCTCCCCAATGATCCTGGGGTAGAGTTGGTGACAGAGAGTCTTTCAGCCGACGAAGCTTTCATAGAAGAGTTTGAATTATTGGAGGTTTTTGTGGAGCTGGCCAATCAGTTCGATACCGGCCTCTTGATCAGATCGGAGCCCGGATAATGATGAAACAAACTGAAAACTTGATAGGTGTCAAGATCAACGCCCTGCCAACCCCGGTTTGGAAGCATTTGCTGTGGGCGGTGGTGGCGGTTCTCTTCCTATGGGCGCTGGCCCAGATCCCGAATACCCTGATCGTTTTCAGTTTGGCCTGGCTGATCGCTTATCTCTTGAATCCCGTGGTGGACACTCTCCAGGGAAAGAAGCTAGGACCCATCAAGAAATGCTCCCGAGGGCTGGCCGTGGGGATCATCACGGCGTTCCTGATCGGGATCATGGTGGCAGCCGGGTCCTGGGCGCTCCCTCACCTCACCGACCAGGTCCAGCGATTGCTAGCTCTCCAGGACACCATCTCCGATCCCATGGAACTCCCCCGGACCCTGCGAGAGAAAGCCGAGCCGTTTCTGGCCAAGGTGCCCGAGGCGTATCGGGAGCAGGCCATGGAAAAGGCCACCGAACTGATCCAGGAGAGCGCTTCCAAGATCGGGGTCTGGGTGTCCAAAGGGATCACCTGGCTGGGCTCCTTTTTGGGAGAACTTCTGTCCGGAATTTTTCTGGTAGGCACGGCCTTTCTGGTCTCCCTCTACATGCTCATGAATTGGCACGGCATGGGTGAGGCCTTTCTGGAAAAACTTCCCAAACAGTACCGGGATGAAGTCCGTTCCCTCTCCGTGAAGATGAACGAGATCTTCGGCGCGTATCTCAACGCCACCATTCTGACCTCCCTGGCCTGCATGGTGGCCACTTTCGTTTCCCTGGTGATCCTGTGCGCGATCACGGGCAACGAGTTTCCCTACAAAGGCCTGGTAGCGTTTGTGGCTGGGATCGCCTATCCGGTGCCGGTGGTGGGCATCATCGCCACTTCGATCCTGGGTGGGGTGTTGGGGTATCTCCCAGAAAACGACCTCGGCTTCGGCTTTGTGGTTCTCCTCACCATCAACGCGGTCAACGTTCTCATCGATCGAACGGTACAGCCCAAGCTGATGAGCAACGCCATCGGTGTTTCCGAGTTGTTCGTGCTCTTCGCGGCGTTTGCCGGGGGTGAGATCGCGGGCATCTGGGGGATGCTGCTGGGGATCCCGGTAGCGGCCATGGGGAAAGCTCTGTTCGAATGGTTTCATACCAACTTCCTGGTGGTCGAAGAGATGACTCCCGAGGAGCTCAGGGAGGTGCGCGGACCGGACGCCGAAGGGGAGAGTCCGGGAGTCGCCCGACCAGCGCAGAACTTAACCCCGCCCCCGCCCTCCATCGAAACGGAACCGGCCCCGCTCGAAGCCACCCCGGAGCCGCCGGCTCCCCCCCGGGTTCAACCGGAACCCGCGGAACCTACCGAAGAGCCGGCCAAGAAGTCTACCAAGAAAAGAAGCAAGAAGAAGAAGGACTCCAAGCCTGACTAGATTTAGACCTCAAGCCTGCTGATTCCAATCCGGAACCGGCTGACAGAACACGATAGGTGCTTTGCCCAGGACCGTACCCTGCCCATCGTTGTTCACGGTGTACAGGAGGCTGTGGGAGTGGTTGTGATCGCATTCATCTTCACACGAACTCACGTGATTTCGGCCCATCATGTTTCCGTCGTAGGCGGCGAACTGTCCGGCCATACTTCGTTCCCGGATGAAGTTCTTGATGTCGCTCATTTCCCGGTCGGTGATGGGATCGTAGTTTTTGGCTGCCAACTTGCCCGACTTATCAAACAACAGCGTCAAGCCGCCGAGCCCTTCGTAGCGTGAGCCTTCATTGATACCGAAGTCCGGATCATCCAGCTTTCCGAGACGTTTGCTGGAGAAGTTCAGGTAAGCTTCGCCGCGATCGTTTTTGTAAGCGCTCACGAACTCGAACTCTTCGCCTTCGGGTAGTTCCAACTGTTCCCGCTTATCGGCCAGAAAGTCGAGGGCGCCTGCTTTTTCCATGGCGGCTTTTCTCAAGCGTACCTTGGGAACGTCGTCCAGGGCATTGGCGATCAATTCTCCGGCAGTTTCTTTGTGCAATATGTTGCGCTGGGCGAAGACTTCTGCAATCTCGCTGGAGTTTTCTCCACCGTTGTCCAGGATGTCGGCTTGCAGAAAGGCCATGGCCATCTCAGGATAGGCGGGGTTGCCCACGGGAGCCAGTTCGGTGGCTCTGAAGAGCAGATTCCCCATGGTGTCCCTGGCCTGAGCCACGGCCTGGTGAAAGGTCAAATCCGGATCCTCAGCGGCCTTTTCGTAGACCTTTTGGAAGAGATCGTAGAAGGCACCGGTGAAGAGGTTTGCGTAGGCGTGAGGTTCGGTCCCGAAGCTGTTGGCTCCATCTTCTTTATTGCCGGTGTAGGTGAGGAAGTGTTGATCGGCAAACTTGTGGTTGTTGACGGCGTCCCGCAGATAAGGGGTTCCCACCAGGGATTGGCCGAACTCCTCAGCCAGTTTGGTGGCGATATTGCTCTGGGCCAGGTCGCCTTTCGTCTCTTTTTTCAGGTGATCCAAGACATCCGGCTCGTGGAGGGCTCGCAGCATGGCCAGCATATCTCCGAAGGACTCGTGGTAGCCGCCGGAGGGTACGCTGAAAGAGGTGATGTAGGTGGGGCGGATGGCGTCCAGCACGGCATGGCCCAGCTCGTGGGACACCACGTCTGAGTGGATACCGGTGCGGTGCACATTGCGGCCCTCATCCAGGTAGCTGAAGAAGTTGATGGAACCACCGTCTCGGGAATAAAAGGCGTTAGCAGTATTCTTGCCGGCGTGAGGATGGATGATCATCTCCGGCCGATCCAGGCTATCCGTGAACGACCACGGGATCTTACGGCCGCTATACTTTTCGGCGATCTCCAGGGTTTGACGGGCTACCGCGTAGGTATTGACTGAGTCGAAGTTGGGGTCGTCGGCGGCGTAGTGAAAGTTTCCGTTGGAGTCGGGCTCGGCTATCGGAAAGCTCCGGGGTACGCTGACTCGCAACCGGTCATCGGCCGGGCCGGCCTTGAGCGGACCGTCGAACTCCACGGTGGAACGAGAAAGAAGGTCCGGCCCCTGGGGGTAGTAGGTCAAAGAGACTTTGTCCTGCTTAACCTCTTCCTGCTTTACGTTCTTGGCCCCCCCGGTTTTGGTTTTCTTTACTCGGCCCTGGGCAGAGTTTGCGTTATTAACCTTCACGTTGCTCTCCTGGTTAGATTCCCTCAAGGAACATTTAGCCATAGCGAGCTTAAAATTTCATGAAAGCTTGCGGCCCATGACCACTTCCCGCGCTGGTGCTTCCCGAGCCCAGGTCGGGCCCAGAAGCACCAGCAGGAGAGCAATGAGCGTAAAGGCCCTCAACTAGAGCCTAGGAGTGCACAAGCTGCCCGCCTCGTAACAAGCGAAAGGCGTTCTTGCCAGGGTAGTCGGCGGCGTCCCCGAGGAAGTCTTCGATGCGCAGCAATTGGTTGTACTTGGCGGTGCGATCGGAGCGGCAAAGCGATCCTGTTTTGATCTGACCGGCATTGGTGGCCACCGCCAGATCGGCGATGAAGGTATCGGCGGTCTCGCCGGAACGGTGGGAGATCACGGTGGTGTACGAGGCCCTCTGGGCTCGCTGGATGCAGCTCAAGGTTTCGGTGAGAGAGCCGATCTGGTTGACCTTCACCAGAATGGAGTTGGCGATGCCTTGCTCGATGCCTCGCTGCAGGCGGTCGTTATTGGTCACAAACAGATCGTCGCCCACCAGTTGCATTTGACTACCCAGCCGCTGAGTGATCTGTTTCCAGCCGTCCCAGTCGCCTTCGGCGATTCCGTCTTCGATGCTGATCAAGGGAAATTTCTTGGCCCAGTCTTCGTACAGACTGATCAAGTCGGTCGCGCTGCGCGCCTCTTTGTCACTCTTTTCAAAGATGTAAGAGCCTTCCCGATAAAACTCCGTGGAGGCTACGTCCAGGGCCAGGAAGATCTCTTCTCCGGGTTTGTAGCCGGCCTTTTCGATAGCGAGCATCAAAAGATCGAGCGCCTCTTCGTTGCTCTTTAAGGAAGGGGCGAACCCACCTTCGTCTCCTACCGCGGTGGACAGGT
Organism: Vulcanimicrobiota bacterium; assembly: GCA_041676625.1. GTDB lineage: Bacteria > Vulcanimicrobiota > Xenobia > Xenobiales > JADMJV01 > JAEXNA01. Next base: position 388 of record JBAYRN010000164.1, on the reverse strand, counting down.
TTCGGTCTTTGAGCACCTTCTTGAGGTGGGCGAAGATCTCAGCTCCGGCCCGCAGGGCTTCCCGGAAAGTGGGCATCCCGGCGGGTACGACCATAAACTCCTGGATATCGACGTTGTTGTCGGCGTGCTGACCACCGTTGAGAACATTCATCATGGGCACCGGGAGTTGGTGGGCAAAAGGGCCCCCCAGATAATGGAATAGATGCAAGCCCAACGACTCGGCGGCCGCGCGAGCGTTGGCTAGCGATACACCGAGGATGGCGTTGGCTCCCAAACGCCCTTTATTCTTGGTACCGTCGATCTCTATCATGCGGCGGTCGATGTCGATCTGATCCAGGCAGGAGAACCCGATCAGCTCGGGCGCGATCTCTTCGATCACGTTGCTCAC
>JBAYRN010000163.1:0-10508 GCA_041676625.1 Vulcanimicrobiota bacterium | reverse complement strand
TGGCGTAGACCCCGGGGTCTACGCCAGGTAGAAGATACGTCAGCAGAGAGCTTTGAAGGCCCACCGAGAGGTGGGCCTTCTCTTAGTTCTCGCTCCCCATCCCGGCGGTCGCCCCCGCTGGTTTTGTAAAACCGCGGGGGCGAAGTCTAGCTTGGGCGAGACTTATGGTGTGGGCTTCGAAGGCGGGTTAGCTTTGTGACAGACTGTTAGCTCGGAAGAGATCGTCTTTGAGGCTCAAAGACGATCTGCCCTGCGGGCGCCGGCTGTTGAGCGCCGGCCGGGCGAGGAGACCCACCAGGTGGGGTTCGAAAGGCCGGCTCATCACGTGGGGTTAGTGCAAACGACAACCGGAGTACCGGCGGCCAGATCGCGAGTGAGCGCCGCGGTAAAGCTTCAGGTCCACCGCGAACTGGCCGCCTCGTCCCCGGGGGATCCGTCCCCCGACCCCCGTTGGACTCCAGCAAAGCTGAAGCCCTCAAAAAGAGAGCCTCGGTTGCGTAAATAAGGGGGGGAGGGTGCATCCGAGGCTCTGATCGGGCGGCTTCTCTCTAACTTCGACAATTACTCCCCCGAAAGTGTCCGTAAGAGGGTGGTTCAACGTTACATCCGATAGCGCGAGCGCCGGCAACTGTAAAATCGGGCTTCGAGGTGTCTCATATAGGTGGTACGATTTGATTCTCGCAATGGGGACCCTAAACGTTATGTAGCGAGAGTTCTCTGCAGAAGTCGTGAGACGGTCGACGAGCTGACCTTGAACAGCCGAGCGGCGTCTGCAGCTGTCTTCTCACCTGAGGCAACCAGTCGCAAGATCTCCTTTTGCTGATCAGACGAGAGTTTAGGTCGGCGGCCGCCCACCCTGCCCTGCTGACGCGCCGCTTCCAGACCACTACGCGTCCGCTCTCGTAGCATCTCGCGCTCAAACTCGGCGAAGCTTCCGATCATCTGCATCATCATCCGACCCGCCGGCGTCGTGGTGTCGATCGATTCGGTCAGACTTCGAAAGCCGGCACCGGCCTGTTCGATCTGGTCCATCAGCATCAGCAGGTCTTTAAGAGAACGAGAGAGCCGATCCAGCTTCCACACGACGACCACATCATCGTCACGAAGTTGACCCAGCAGCTCGCGCAGCTTCGGTCTGTCCCAACGACCCCCAGAAGCCTTCTCCTGAAAAATACGCTCGCACCCGCAGCCCTCCAGAGCGGCCACCTGGGCGGCTGACTCTTGATCCTGGGTCGAGACCCGTGCGTAGCCTATAAGCACTGCTGCGAAAACCTGTTGCAAATCATTTCAATTCTGCAATACGTTTTTGCAAGCCGCCAGCCCTTTCCCGGCGTGAGCGCACTTTTCGTTGCACAAACGCTCGTTTGCGCAACGCTCCGATCGACAGGAGCCAGCCAGCTTTGATCACGGCCCACCACAAAGGTAGCTGCGATATAGTGCCACAGCTTCCGTTTTGCGGATTGCCCCGGAACCATAGGCTGTTTTCGGATTCTCGGAGGTCACATTCGCCTTTTGGCCCCCCGAAAATGCGGGTCTAGACAGCCGTGAGCTTGGCACGCAGTAGGCAAAGCCGAGAATCGACATTTAAGATCTGAGTGCCGTTGGCGAGTTCTCTTAGCGGAGAAGGCCAGCGACAATGACCACACACCACTAACGTCGGTGAGGAAAGGCTCAGTAATTCTGTGATGTGGGGGTTGCCGCGGAATTTCGGCGAGTCACCGGCGGGGCTTTCATGCAGCACAAGGATATGAGGTTCTCGGGAGAGGACCTCGGTTAGGGTCTCCAGGTAGGATTTCAGGTCACGTCGCAGCAGGCGACCCGCTTTCCCGATGATGCCGCCTACGCCGGCGATGCGTAGCCCATCGAATTCTACGACCTGGCCGTCCAATAGGGTCGTCCCAGCTACGGGCTCCTTCAGACGGTCGTGATTACCAAGCACGCCCGTCGTCCAACGATAGTCCTGAGCAAAAGCACGCCAAACATCACCAACCTCGCCGCTGGTTCCCAATTTATTGGCGCCCTCGCTAGTATAAAAATCTCCCGCTAACAGGACGCCAAGGCGCTCGGGAGCCATTTCTCGACGAAGTTGCTCGGCAGCAGCTTCGCCCAGCAGGCGGTTAGCGGTTGACACCTCACGAGATTGAAGATCGCCGGTGGCCACCAAGGCTTCAATTCCGGCAGGCAAGGCATCCACGATAACCTCATGTCGGTCCAGGTGTAGATGTCTCGTTATTCCCCCAGGTCCGGCACTGCGAAAGGCTAGGCTTGGCAATGCCTCGCTTACGGTTAGGATGCGCATAGGAGACCCTTCACCAAAGCCTCTTCGAGCTTTTGAAACTTCCTCGGGTTGCTTCGGGCCAGCTTCTGAAGGTGTTGAAGCTTCCAGCGAACGGCCGGCAGTTGCTCAAGGTGGGGGACATCGAGAAGAGACCAGATGGGGTTGCCTCGCGTGAAAGTTCTGAGGAACTCCCGCTCCCTCTCGTCCAATGAGGCGGGAAGCTCCTGAAACAGACGTTCGCGGGCTTCGAGTAGTTGACTAAGAGTAACGGGGCTGCTCGTCATCCCCGAGAACGTCTCTTCGAACGCCAAACGGATATCCTTGGGTAAGGGAAAGAGTACCTCGTGAGTGGGGCGGTTATGGCTGACAAGATAGACCACGAAAGCCTGTCTCATCTCTGGTGTGATACCACCATGCGCGAAGAGTTCCATGATATCGAATAGGTCGCGTGGGTGTTGGCGGTCCATGGCAGCGACCAGCTTCCCTCCATAGATGTCCGCGGGTGAAAGCAATGGCAGCTCAAGCTCGGACATGAGAGTCTCGCTGGCGATCGCATTCATCGACATTTTTTGCGGGGGATGCACGGATCCGCGAATCACCGTGTTGACTTCGACTTTGACGGCGTGCTCGCCCCGGCGCACCAACAGCTTCGTTTCGCTAGTGTCCTTGGTGGTCAGCGGTTGCACATTGAGGCCGCGCTCATCTAAACGTGTTTTTGCTTCCATCAGCCTCAGCCGAATGACCTCAAGGGCCTCCTCTCGCGGGAGCCGATAGTCCGTGAGGACAAGATCCAGGTCAACCGACAGGCGAGGTAGGTCACGAAGAAAGAAGTTGATGGCCGTCCCTCCCTTGAGGGCAAAGTCCTCGCCTTCAAAGACTTGGGATGCGACCTCGAGCATCAGGCGCGCAGTGGCAAGATGTTCCGGTGTCATAAGATCAAAAAGCCTTCCTTCGTCTGACCAACCCAACGACCGCGACCTTTGGGGAGTCTTTTAGCATCAAGCTTGCTGGCCCATGGGAGCCCAAGATCGCTTCCTATCGTCAGGCACAAGCGGACGGTCTTAACCTGGCGGCATCGCTCCAGGAGCTCCTGGAGTACAGAGGCTCGCAAATGTGGCGCGCTTTCCAAGATGTCTTGGGCTTCCTGGAGAGGCTGCCGGACTCCCACCTCACTGAGAAGTTCCAGGGTCGCTCGCTCAGGAGTCGAGACCAGCGGAGCCTCCTCGCGGTTTTGATAGGGCAAGACGTGCAGTAGCGCGGTCGGCGACTCATCAAAGAGTCTAAGCCGGTGGTAACTACTTTCAGGGAAGTTCTCCGTGAACCAGGCCGGCAAGGGTCCCGAAGCCCATCCGTAAAGACGCAACACCCTCCGATGGGCGAGGTTGTGGCGTATGCCGTACCAGTCTAGCGCCGTTTTACCGCCGACATGCAGACCTTCCATCCGGCCTTCCAGAAAGCGCAGGCAGGCGTGAAGATCAAGTGGGCCTGGTCGACTAAAAACCCCCCGAGAAAGCCTGGTCAACCAACCCGCGCGGACATACTGAACCGCCAGGCTCGCGGATATGTCGAGGGTGGCCAGATCACCAGAAGTGACAGGCACACCATCAGGGAGACTCTTGAAGAGATCGTTTAGTTTATTTCTTTTAAATTTAGTCAAGCTATCATAACAAAGAATAATCTAAACATTTCGACTTGTCCATCAGAACCGAATTCTTGTAGAGCCGGCCTTTCCACACTGCCGCCCGAGCACCGATCGGTGAACACTTTATCCAGCTCCGGTGCTCACCCGCACATAGCCAACGTTCTTTCCCACGATTCCAAGCCTCCAGGTGTCAAAATAGACTTAGAACCCGTTCGCTCCGGTGTCCAAAAAGCATGCAAACGACCCTATCTTGACGGAAAGCGCCGCGATCGGGGTGTCAGGTTAGGCTATAGCCTAAGTTTGCGATCGCGGACTCGAGCTGACGCTAGTCCGGCTCGAGTCCGCTCGGAGATCAACTCGTGCTCGTATTCGGCGGCGAAGATTCCGAAGATGAGGCGGCCGGCGGGCCGTCGTGGTGTCGATGTTGGCACCTTTGCCGGTGAGAACCCGCAGGCCGATCGTGCGCTGGTTGAGATCTTCGACGATCTCGACGAGGTGTTTGAGGCAAGCGGCAAGATCAGGGCGATCATCTTTTATCATTGACTTCTCTTTCAAGAACTTTTATCGTAAAAAAACGATGAAAGCGGACTGTTCTCCAAAACCCGAATCTCCCGAATCAGATCTTAGACCCGTCGAAGGCTCTGAAGCCGACGAAGAGCTGGCGGTACTTGCCAAGGCTCTGGGTCATCCCGCCCGGGTCCAGATCGTTCGTCTTCTCGCGCGCCGAAACACCTGTGTTTGTGGCGATATCGTGAACGAACTTCCCCTCTCCCAGTCCACTGTCTCGCAACATCTCAAAGTTCTGAAGAACGCCGGAATCATTCGAGGTGAGATAGACGGCCCCAGGGTCTGCTACTGTCTCAGTCCTCGCACTTTAAGAAGGCTTCGTTCTCTCGTCTCCAGTCTCTAAAAAGGAAAGGTAACTCCAAATGAAATCGCTCTCCGTTTACGACCCCGCTCTCTGCTGCTCCACAGGTGTCTGTGGTACCTCCGTCGACCCCGCCCTGGCCAAGTTCGCCGCCGATCTCGACTGGCTCAAGAAGCAAGGCGTCACCGTCTCTCGCTACAACCTCTCCCAGCAAGCGGGAGCCTTCGTGGACAACACGACCGTTCGAGAGCTACTGCAAAAGGAGGGAGAGACCGTTCTTCCAGTGGTGATGATCGACGGCGAGGTCAAATCTTCCAAGTCTTACCCCGACCGTGAAGAGCTTGCCGAATGGCTTGAAGTCAAGGTTGAAGAAAAAACTCAGCAAGCCGCTTCCGGAGGGTGCTGCGGACCCAAAGGGTGTTGCTAGCATGCTCCTTGAGAATCCCACCAAGATCTTGTTCTTCACCGGTAAGGGCGGCGTGGGGAAAACCTCGCTAGCCTGTGCCACCTCCATATCGTTGTCCGACGATGGAAAGAAGGTCTTGCTGGTGAGCACGGACCCGGCTTCCAATCTGGATGAGGTGTTGGGCGTGGAACTCGGATCGCGGCCCCGGGAAGTCCCCGGCGTGCCCGGTCTCAGTGCCCTCAATATCGACTCGGAGGAAGCAGCGAAGCAATACCGAGAGCGTCTGGTCGGTCCTTATCGAGGAGTCTTGCCGGAAAGCGCCATTCAGAGCATGGAAGAGCAGCTTTCCGGAGGCTGCACTCTGGAGATAGCGGCTTTCGACGAATTCACCGCTCTTCTCGGCGACCCTGACCTCTTTCAGGCCTTCGATTATCTCGTCTTCGACACCGCGCCCACCGGCCATACCTTGAGACTGTTGGAGCTTCCTGCGGCCTGGACGAGCTTTATCGACAGCAATGTGGGAGGCACCTCGTGCCTTGGACCGCTGGCCGGCCTGAAAAAGCAACAGGTGCTCTACGCCAAGTCTAGAGAGACCCTCGAAGACGCCGAGACCACGACCCTGGTGTTGGTCGCGCGACCCGAGCCGAGTGCCCTTAATGAAGCCGAAAGGACAAGCCGGGAGCTTGCCTCCTTAGGAGTGAAAAACCAAACTCTCGTGGTCAACGGAGTCTTCCAGGCCACCGACCGAGACGACCCCGTGGCAAGAGCGCGAGAAGATAACGCTAAGAGCGCCCTGGCCATGATGCCAAACACCTTGAGCCGTCTCCCTCACAGGGAGATCCCGTTGCGAGCCTGGTCGCCCGTGGGGATCGCCGGACTCCGGGCTCTCCTCGAAGGCAAAAACCATTCCCAACTCCAGCCTCCTCCGGCGCCGGTTTATGAAGGACCCGAACTTAAAAGTTTGGTGGAAGAGATCGCCCAGAAGTCCAAGGGCGTCGTCCTCACCATGGGCAAAGGCGGGGTGGGAAAAACCACGGTGGCCGCCACCGTGGCCGTGGAGCTAGCCCGCCAGGGCCACAAAGTCCTCTTGACCACCACCGACCCGGCAGCTCATGTGAGTCAAGCCGTCAAGGAAAAGACCCCCCATCTCGAGATCGCCAGAATCGACCCCCGCGAGGAAGTCCGTCTTTACAATGAGGAGGTCATGGCGACCGCCGGAGCAGACTTGGACGAGCAGGGACGAGCCGTCCTCGAAGAAGACCTGCGCTCGCCGTGCACCGAGGAGATCGCCGTCTTCCGAGCCTTCGCCCGTACCGTGGCTAGAGGCCGGGAGCAGTTCGTGGTGATCGACACCGCGCCCACCGGCCACACCATTCTCTTACTCGACGCCGCCGAGGCCTATCACAAGGAGGTTCTCAAGAAACCCGGCTCCAGCCCCCAAGCGGTTCGAGATTTACTACCTCATCTAAGAAACCCCGACTTCACCAAGGTTCTTCTCGTCACTCTGCCCGAGGCGACTCCCGTTCACGAAGCCGCCTCGCTGGAGTCTGACCTGCAAAGAGCGGGGATTCACCCCTTCGCCTGGGTCGTCAACCAGAGCCTCAGCCCACTCAAAGTCACCGATCCCGTCCTCCTCTCTCGCCAAGCCGCCGAAGCGCCGTTTATTAAAGAGGTCGCCGAACGATCTCAACGCTACGCGGTGGAACCCTGGCGGGTAGAGGGTTTCACCCATACTGAACAAACAGGAGCTAATCAAAACATGAATATCCTCTTTCTATGCACCGGCAACTCTTGCCGCAGCCAGATGGCGGAAGGCTGGGCCAAGGCCCTCAAATCCGACCAAATCAAAGCCTATTCCGCCGGCACCCTCGCCCACGGCCTCAACCCCAACGCCGTCAAGGTCATGCAGGAAGCGGGCGTGGACATCAGCGGTCATCATTCCAAGACGGTAGACGATATCAAGGACCAGGAATTCGATTACGTTGTCACCGTCTGCGGCAACGCGCACGAAACCTGCCCTGTCTTTTTGGGCGGCGGCAAAGTCGTGCACCACGGTTTCGACGACCCGCCCGCCCTGGCCAAGACCGCCGCCAACGAGGAAGAAGCTCTCGGAGCTTACCGTCGTGTTCGAGACGAGATCAAAGCCTTCGTGGAGACCCTTCCGGAATCTCTAGAAGCTGAAGAGAAATAAGAGATGAAAAGTCAAGAAGAACATCGCCAATGGAACAGAGAACACGTCCACTGGCTGGAAGACCTGGATCGGTGGCACAAAGAGCACGACCAAATGACGGCATCCTTGGAGACCATATCTCAACAACTCAAGGAGCACGAAGAGCTCTATGCCGAGCACAAAGGAAAAATGGTTGCTCACGAGCAGAAGATAGCCCATCACCAGCACTCCCTGGACAGTAGTAAGGAGTCGGGAACAGACCAGAGTTCTCACGACGAGAGTCGCAAAGAGCACGAGAAACAAGCCAAACTTCACGCCGCTCTCAAAGAACGCCACGAGGCGATCATGGCCACCTTCGGACAACTCGAAAAAGCTCTCCAAAAACCGCTCGGAGGGTCGTGATGGAAGAGAAGTCTTCTCCTCTAGGATTTTTCGAGAGATACCTCTCGGTCTGGGTGGCCCTATGTATCGGGACGGGCCTCCTTTTGGGCTCACTCGCTCCACCGGTTTTCCAGTTCATCGCCGGCCTTGAATACGCCAGCGTCAACTTCGTGGTGGCGGTGCTCATCTGGGTAATGATCTACCCCATGATGGTCAATGTGGACTTCTCCTCTCTCAAGGATGTGGGGAAGAAACCGAAGGGCCTGTGCGTGACCATGGTGGTAAACTGGTTGATCAAACCGTTCACCATGGCGGCTCTCGGAGTCCTGTTCTTTAACTATGTCTTCGCCGGCCTCGTCGATCCGGAATCGGCTCAACAATATATCGCCGGTATGATTCTGCTGGGAGTGGCGCCCTGCACGGCCATGGTCTTCGTTTGGAGCCAGTTGACCGAAGGAGACGCCAACTATACTTTAGTCCAGGTTTCCCTCAACGATATCATCATGGTTTTTGCCTTCGCCCCGATCACCGCCTTCCTGCTCGGGGTGACCGACATTGTCGTACCTTGGAGCACTCTGTTTCTATCCGTGATCCTGTATGTGGTGATTCCGCTAGCCGCGGGCTATGTGACCCGAAAACGCCTGGACCAGGGGGGCGACTTGATCAAGGTGGCTGAGTTCACCGGTAAGCTCAAACCGTTCACGATTCTCGGTCTTTTAGGAACCGTGATCTTACTTTTCGGATTTCAGGCCCAAACCATCCTCGACAAGCCTCTCGTCATCGTCTTGATCGCCGTGCCGCTTCTTATTCAGAGCTACGGAATCTTCATTATCGCCTACGGCTGGTCTTATCTGTGGAAAATCCCTCACGACGTGGCGGCCCCGGCCGCCCTCATTGGGACCTCCAACTTCTTCGAGCTCGCAGTGGCGGTGGCGATCAGCGTTTTCGGTCTAACATCAGGTGCCGCGCTGGCCACGGTGGTAGGAGTGCTGGTGGAGGTTCCGGTGATGCTCTCGCTAGTGGCCCTGGCCAACCGGACCCGTAGGCACTTTCCCGCTACTTCCTAAGGAGAAAAATCATGCAAGAAACAACCGACATCATTCGCGAAAAATACGGACAGACCGCACTCAGCGGTCTTTCCACCGTTCAATCGGGCGTTCGCGCAGTGGCGGAAGCGTTCGGCTATAGCGCTGAAGAGTTAGCCTCTATTCCCGCTGAAGCAAATATGGGGCTATCGTGCGGTAACCCCATGGCCATCGCCCATATTCAAGAAGGAGAGATCGTTGTTGATCTCGGTTCAGGTGGAGGATTAGACGTCTTTCTGGCTGCTCAAAAGGTGGGCTCAAGTGGCAAGGTTTTCGGTATCGATATGACTCCCGAGATGCTGCAGCTTGCACGAATGAACGCCGAGAAGAGCGGATTCGAGAACGTGGAGTTCCTGGAGGGTGAAATCGATGCCATTCCCTTACCCGACGGAAGCGCCGATCTCGTGATCTCCAACTGTGTAATAAATCTGGCCGCTGATAAGAACGAAGTCTTCCGAGAGATCCACAGAATCCTGAAACCGGGCGGACGGGTAGCCGTCTCCGATATCGCTCTCAAACAAGAACTCCCATCTGAACTCGCTCAAAGCGCTGCCGCCCTGGTAGGTTGCATCGCTGGTGCTATCTCCATCAGAGACTATGAGCAGGGTCTCAAGGAGGCCGGCTTTTCCGATGTCGCGGTGGTCGACAGCGGGGCCGACCTCACCGCCTACGCCGCGGTGGAAGAATCAGACAGCTGCTGCGCCCCAAGCTCGTGCTGCGGTTCTCCCAGCGCCAAGCCCGTGCATCAAGACCTCGGTGAGGTGCTGAAGAGGTATGACGTCAATGCTTACGCGGCCTCTGTGAAGGTTCTGGCCAGAAAAACTTGATCTTCCACGTCATATATGTTGATACTCAAGGCTACCGGAGCCTGTATCGCCTTACTCTTGGAAGCATTGCGAGCCACCTCTCATCCCGATCCGGAGATCGCCGAAGCCCTTTCTCGATGGAGAAACTAAATTTCTTAGTACCGTCCACGTCCTCGACTCCTTTAGGCTTACTGGAAATTAAAGCTTGGAAGTGTTTCGGTCCGAGTTCGAGCTGTTCAATAAAACTTACAGGCACAAATAGTAGCTCTGGAGTGTCAGGGAGTTCTTTGAATCCAAAGTCTAGACTCAGGAACTACTGTTGAGCTTCGTCATCGATCGTATCTAGTACCATAATCGCAAGACCGCTCTCTGGTACCCTCTCTACCCTTTTACCAGGAGCCTCCTCCGCTCTCGCCTAACCGCCCCAGATGGCCACAAAACTCGTGAAGAACTCCTATGTAAAGGATGTCTTGCAGAAGCACTCCGGGGCTTCCCAGGTCGGCGGCGATGCTCTGGACCGCGTCGATGAACTCTTCCAAGAATTTCTAATCAAGGTCGCTTCGGCGGCTGCGGAGTCTCTCAAGAACGACGAACGCACCAAGGTTGCCGCCGAGGATATCGAGTTCGGCTATCACCAAGTCCTGGGCCAGTCCGAGGTCCCCTCGGAGCCGATGCGCTACATAGAGGCACTACAGCGCATCCCGTTCGAGCAGCTCGGTGAGGTTCTTCGCCTTCTCGTCGAGTGGAATAGAGTTATAGTCAAATCTGGTGTACGGCAGGTGAAATAAAGTAGCGCCTCCCACTGGTTGTTAACGATCAAACCAACAACCGAAAGGGAAACGCTATGAAACAGAATACCGTGATCCAACTCA
>JBAYRN010000162.1:0-10552 GCA_041676625.1 Vulcanimicrobiota bacterium | reverse complement strand
TCACCCCCGCAACGAAGCATGCTTCAACGCCACGCTGAAGCACCCGCCAGGCACCCCGTGCTTCGCCCCCGCAGCGAAGCATGCTTCAACACCGCGCTGAAGCACCCGCCCCGCCACGCGTGCTTCACCCCCGCAACGAAGCATGCTTCAACGCCACGCTGAAGCACCCGCCAGGCACCCCGTGCTTCGCCCCCGCAGCGAAGCATGCTTCAGCGCCACACTGAAGCACCCGCCCAGCGCCACCGGCCGCGCACCAGGTCCAGGCTTGCGCAGAAAAGTGAGCAACATTGCTGCCTTTTTGGTGCGACTGTGGGTACAGCACCACGCCGCGTTGAAGCACCCGCGCGCCACCGCCACAGCCCCTACCCCCCACCAGCCACAAAGCACCCCCCGAAAACCACCCCCAACAAAAAGGCTGCAGCCACGGCCGGCGCGAATCTCCGGCGGCATGGAGTTTGGATGGCATAAGCCCGCTGCCGAGGTCTTTGTTCCGTCGGGGATCGGGCGGCGCGAGGCACTGCAGCGTACCACCCATCTGGCTATCGGTGCCCACCCCGACGATCTGGAGATCATGTGCTGGGATGGTATCCTCGCTGCCTTTCGCAAAGAGGATCAGTGGTTTACCGGGGTCACCGTGACCAACGGTTCGGGCAGCCCACGGGGCGAAACTTACGCCGACTTTTCCGATCAAGAGATGGTCGAGGTGCGTCTGCGGGAGCAGCGCGCAGCAGCCATGGTGGGTGAGTACTCGGCCCAGGTATCGCTCATGTACTCCAGCGCCGAGGTGCGCGAGAATAAGCGAGTGGAGTTCGTCGAGGACCTGGTCAAACTGCTGGAATCGACCACCCCCGAGGTGCTGTACACCCACAACCTGGTGGACAAGCACCGCACCCACATCGCCATCGCCACTTGCGTGGTCGAAGCGGCCCGACGGGTGGGGCACCGCCCCAAGAAGTTCTTGGGCTGCGAGGTCTGGCGGGGGCTGGACTGGATACCGGACTCCCGCAAAGTGGTCATGGACGTGAGCGCCCACTCCGGGCTTACCCACTCGCTGGTGGGCCTTTACGACTCACAGATCACCGGGGGCAAGCGATACGAACTGGCCACCGGCGGCCGCAAGCGAGCCAATGCCACCTTCTTCGACGCCTACCAGTCCGACTCGGTCACGCACCTGGAGTACGCCCTGGACATGCTGCCGTTGCTGGACGACCCATCCTTGAGCTTCCGCGACTACGTACGTTCTTACCTGGACCACTTCCAAAACGACATCTATCAAGCCCTGGACCAATACTAATGGAGATCGTCATTTTTGAAAGCCCCGAAGAGGTGTGCTCGGCTGCAGCTGGGATTATCCGCAGGGCGCTCCAGAAGAAACCCGACCAGGTTCTGGGGCTGGCCACCGGACGCACCATGGAGGGAGTGTACAAGAACCTTCGCGGAGCCGATTTCAGCCAGGTCAAGACCTTCAACCTGGATGAATATGTGGGCGTAGGGGCGGACCATCCGGGTTCCTACGCCTACTACATGCACGAGCATCTCTTCAATCACGTCCAGATCTCCCCCTCGAACATTCACCTCCTGGACGGCCTGGCCCCGGACCCAGAGGCCGAGTGTGAGGCTTTTGAGCAGGCCATCCAGAGAGCCGGGGGCATCGACATTCAGCTCCTGGGCCTGGGAGAGAACGGCCACATTGCGTTCAACGAACCCGGCTCCTCTCTGGCCTCTCGAACCCGCTTCAAGACCCTGGCATCGGCCACCCTGGCCTCCAACAAAGAGCTCTTTCCCGGCGAGGAGTTGCCCCGTCACGGCCTGACCATGGGGGTGAGCAACATCCTGGAGAGCAGGCTTTGTCTGCTGCTCGCCTACGGGCGCCGAAAGGCCCAGGCGCTGGCCTATATGGCGGAAGGCCCGGTGACGGCGATGTGTCCGGCCTCGGTGCTGCAATTCCACCCCCACACCATCGCCCTGGTGGACGAAGAGGCTGCCCTCCAACTGAGCATGGTCGACTACTACAGGCTGTCCTATGAGGAGAAGCCCGAGCGGCTGAAATACCCCCCTTGAAAGGATAGTGGGCGCTCAGGTTCAACGCTTCTCCCATGAAACGCTCAGCCGGTATACTGCTTCACCCTCTCTCTCTGCCAGGGTCCTCAGGGGGAGGCACCCTCCACCAGGAGATCGATGTCTTCCTCGATTTCTGCAAGTCCCACCACCAATCCGTCTGGCAGGTTTTACCGCTGGGTCCCACCGGTTACGGCGACAGCCCCTATCAGAGTTTTTCCACCCACGCCGGAAACCCGTACCTGGTCTCCATCGAAGGCCTGCTAGAAGACGGGCTGGCCAAGAAAGAGGAGCTGGAAGCATCGCAATTTGAGGCTGCTCCCGACCAGATCGACTACTGCAACCTGTACGAAGTGCGACGGCCGGTGCTCTACCGGATCGCGGGGTCGTTCGAGCAACGCGCCTCAAAAGCTCAGAAAGAGTCGTTCCAGGAGTTTTGCCAGGCCCACCAACACTGGCTCGACGACTATGCCCTCTATATGACGATCAAAGAAGCCCGACAAAAGAGTTGGCAAGATTGGCCGTTGCCTCTGCGCAAGCGCAACAAGAAAGCTCTGGAAGAATATGCGCGCGAGCACCAGGACGAACTGCAGGTTCACAAAGTGGTGCAGTGGTTTTTCGATCAGCAATGGGCCACCGTGAGGGCTAAAGCCAAAGCCAGAGGAGTCAGGATCCTGGGCGACATCCCCATCTTCGTGGCTCTGGATTCAGCCGACGCCTGGGCCAACGCTGAACTCTTTCAGTTCGACAAAGATCGGCGCCCGACCCACGTGGCCGGGGTGCCTCCGGACTACTTCTCCGAAGACGGCCAACTCTGGGGCAACCCGCTTTACAAGTGGGAAAAGCACGAGAGTACTCAGTTCCGTTGGTGGCTTGAGCGTATCCGAAGCTCCCTACGGCTCTACGATATGGTGCGCATCGACCACTTCCGGGGCTTTGCCGGTTACTGGTCGGTCAAGGCCGGCGAGAAGACCGCCAAGAACGGTGAGTGGAAGAGCGCCCCGGGGGAAAAGCTCTTCAAGCGACTCAAGAAAGAGTTTCCGAACCTCCCCATCGTGGCCGAGGATCTGGGAGATATCACCCCCGACGTCCACGCTCTCCGAAACGATTTCGAACTCCCCGGGATGAAGGTGCTGCAGTTTGCCTTCTCCGAACCCACCAACGACTTTCTTCCTCACAATTTCGGTCCCAATTTCGTGGTCTACACCGGCACCCACGACAACGACACCACCGCGGGCTGGTACGAGGACGAAGCTCGAACAGCCGAGCGCCGGTTCTTTTGTCACTACTTAGGACTCAGCACCGAGATGCCCACGGAAGAAGCGGTCAGGCACATGGTGCGGCTGGCCATGCGCTCGGTTGCCCGCGTGACCATCGTGCCTTTTCAAGACGTCCTGGCCAAAGACAAGAAAGCTCGCATGAACACTCCCTCCGAGGCCGGGGGCAACTGGCAGTGGCGGCTCACCTCCGAGGAGCTCAAAGAGGAACAGAAGTGGCTCCTGGAGGCCACCTGGTTGAGCGGTCGAGGCTGAAAATTTTGATGAAAGTCTCCTTATCCCACGAGAGCACCCTCTGGTGCGATCCCCCTCCAGTCATCTCCGGCGAAGGGTTCATCCCGGTGACCGAGGTCAGGTTGAGGACCACGTGCCGCGACGGGGCCGGTCGGCATTGGCAAAGTCAAAACGGCTATCTGGTCTCGGCCCAGACCAGTTTTTCCACCGAAACCACGGCCGGCGCGGGAGACGATTATTACGGAATCGCTGCCGAAGGCCCCCTCTACAGCATGCGTTGCCTGGAAGACGAACCCCACGAATTCGTGCTCCCCAAAGACGGCCGCATCCACTTAACCTTTCAACTCTTCGATGGAAACCGGGAAGTCTGGTCCGGTGAGACCACTCGCGTTACTTCAGGAGCCGAGACAGGACACGGTCCGTTACTCTGGTTTCTTCACAACGGGGAGACCTCCGTCGAGCACGGCGTCTCCATGCTTCGGGCCCGAGGCTTTCGGGTGAACGAGCGGCACGTCAAGAGCGATGCCCCAGATCTTGATCCCTTGCTGAGTGAGATGCAGGTCGGTGACGAGCCGTTTTCTCTGGTCTGTTCGGGGCGCTCGAGCGAAGCCGGGATGGAGCTGGCCCAGCGGCTGCCCGGGCTGCGAAACGTGATCTGCTTTGCCGGTAGCGGGCTTCGCTTTAGCCCCTGGAAGATCCAGGGCGAAGTCCTGCCCCACGTGGTCTGCGATCACTCCACCCTGCAGCCCCGGGGCGATAACTTTCTGACCACCCGCAAGGTCTACGCCGAAGCCGTGGCCGACCGGGAAAACCGGGATCGGGGCCGGATCGCGGTGGAGAAGATCCAGTGCCCTCTCTACCTTTTCTCCGGCTCCGACGACCAGATCTGGCCCAGCGCAGCCTTCAGCGAACTGGTAGCCCAGCGGCGTAAGCTCCACGGCCGAGAATCCGATACGGCGCACCAGACCTTTCCCCGGGTGGGGTACGACCTGGGGCCCGCGCTGGGCCTGCCCGGGTTACCCACCACCGAGCGAACGATCAGCCACAGCTCCACCGGTTTCCGGCTTCTTTTGGGAGGCAGGATGGCCCGCCAGTCCAGGGCCCGGCGGGAGTGCTGGGAACGTCTCATAAGCATCCTGGAGTAGACCCACTCTTCCTATAATCTCTAACAGAAAACAAATTTTTCCCAAATAGGAAAACAAGAGGTTTCTGATACTGTTGTTACTGGAAGAAGGAATCTATGCTAAGAACCCGTTCGATAGGAAAAATGTTTGGCATTGAGGTCAAGATGCACGGCACGTTTTTGTTGCTCCTGGCCTTCGTTGCGATCTCAGGTCTGCTGCAGGGGGGCATGTTTCAAGCTTTGCTCAGCCTGGCTCTAGCGGCCATCATCTTCGGGGTGGTGGTGCTGCACGAGTTCGGTCACATCCTGGCAGCGCGCAAGTACGGAATTCGTACTAAAGACGTCATCCTTTCTCCCCTGGGTGGAGTGGCGCGGCTGCAAGGCCTGCCCCAGAACCCCAATGCCGAGATCGTCATCGCGGCGGCCGGGCCGGCGGTCAACCTGGTGCTGGCAGGTGCAGGGGCGCTCTTGCTGGAGCTCTCCTTGCTGGCTCAACCCGTTTCGGCAGGAGCCTTCTTCTTCTCGGCTCTGACCGGCTGGTTTATCACCATCAACCTGGTGCTCCTGGGGTTCAACCTGATCCCCGCCATCCCCATGGACGGTGGGCGCATCCTGAGAGCCCTGCTGAGCAAGAAGCAGGGGCACCTCAAAGCCACCCAGACAGCCGCCAAAGTGGCCCGCTGGTCGGCCCTCCTGATGGCTCTCTACGGGCTCTACTCGGGCCAGTTCATGCTGTTGGTCATCGCTCTCTTCGTTTTCGTGATGAGCTGGATGGAGGTGGCCCAGGCCCGCATGCGGCAAACCCATCAAAACCCGTTTCTGCACCTCTTTCGGGGTGCCCAACAGTCGCCCCAGGGTTTTGACGGCGCTTACAGCCGAGTGGTAGACCAGGACGGCAACCCGGTGCAAGCCAACGACGGCTGGCGAGTGACCGGAGTCCGCTGGAGCAAATAGGAAACCACCCTCTGGTGCCAAAGCTCTCCTCTAGTGAGAGCTTTGTTGATCATAAACCCCAATGCAGGGCGGCGCAAGAAATCGCCCCTCCCCGATATCCGGGAAGTGTTCAGCAAGCAAGACGAGTTTCAACTGGAGATCCACGAGACCACCGGTCCGGGCAACGCCACCGAAGCTGCCCGCAAGGCCGCCTCCGATGGATATGAACTGGTGATCGCAGCCGGGGGAGACGGTTCGATCTTCGAGGTGTCCAATGGCCTCGTAGGGAGCGAGACCGCCCTAGGCGTGGTCCCGGTAGGCACGGAAAACGTACTGGCCCGGGAGATGGGGGTGCCCCTGGAGCCACGCAAGGCCTGTGAGTTCTTGCTGCTACAGCCGCCCCGGGTGATCGATACCGGAAAGATCGGCGATCAACACTTTGTGTGCTTTGCCGGGATCGGGTTCGATGCCCACGTGGCCCATCGCTTGCCGGCCGAGCGCAAGAGGCGCTTCGGCGCCCTGGCTTATTTTTTCACTTCAGCCGAGAAGCTCCGGCCTTATCACTCGGTACCCCGGCACGTCCGACTCACCCTGGACGGCGACACCATCGAGATGGATTTTTGGATCATGGTGATCAGCAACATCCGTAGCTACGGAGGCCGTTTGATCCCAGCCCCGGAGGCGGTGGTGGATGACGGCCTGCTGGACGTCTGTATCTTTCCCCGAGCCAACTACCTGGCGATCATGCGTCAGATGACAGCCATGCGCAGCGGAAAACACACCAGCCTTCCCGGAGTCCGATACTTCCAGGCGGCTCGCATCGAGGTGGAGACCGACCCCTCCGAAGAACTACAATTGGATGGAGACGCCTGGCCTGGAGAACCGCCCTTTCTCATCGAGGCGGTACCGAAAAGTCTTAAAGTAAGGTTCTAGGAAATTTTTTTAGTTTTTTTTCAGTGCGCGACACGTTAACGTTTTGTTGAAAACATCGTCTCCTCCACCAGGTAGAGTCTCACTTAGACTTACTCAATGCTTCAGGAGACTCGACCCACTATGATGATACGATCCCATCTTCCCCTCGCCCATTCCGGGCTGAGAAGTGCTACCCCTCAATCGGCTGATCCCGTCCCCGCACAAGCCCCTCCACAGGACAGCGCGGCCATCGGAGAGTACAAGCCGGGTGAACTGATCCTGCGTACCCGCCCGGGCTTCGAACTTTCCGGTGAAAGCGGCTCGGTGGTCGACCAGTTGGGGGCGAAGGTCATCGGAGAGTTCGACACTCCGGGGGGAGTCCACAAGTCGGAGACCGGCGAATTCATGCACCTCAAACTGCCCGAAGGGGTGTCGGTGGAGCAAGCCATGGCAAAGCTCGCCGACGACCCCCGGGTAGAGTTCAGCGCCCCCAACCATATCTATCGACTGGACGCCTTTGAGCAAGGCCAGAACCCTATGGCGGTCAACGATCCGGACGCGAGCAAGCTCTGGGGCCTCCACAACGAAGGCCAGACCGGTGGAAAAGTGGATGCCGATATCGACGCTCCCGAAGCCTGGCAGATCCACAGCGGTCGCAATCAAGCCCAGGGTGGTCCCCTGATCGCGGTGATCGACACCGGGATCGACTACAACCACCCCGACCTGAAAGCCAACATGTGGGTCAATCCCGGGGAGATTCCCGGCGACGGCATCGACAACGACGGAAACGGCGTGATCGACGACGTCCATGGCTACAACGCCTACTCCGACAACGGTGACCCCATGGACGGGCAGGGGCACGGCACTCACTGCGCCGGCACCATCGCCGCGGTGGGCAACAACGGCATCGGAGTGGTGGGGGTCAACCAGAACGCCAGCGTGATGGCGGTGAAGATCTTCAACGACGAGGGCAGCACGGATTCGGCCGCCATCATCCGGGGGGTGCAGTACGCCACCAAAATGGGGGCCCGCATCACCTCCAACAGTTGGGGCGGTCCGGTACCCAACTCGGGAATCCGAGAGGCCTTCGAACAGTCCTCCTCGGCGCTGCACCTGGTGGCAGCGGGCAACAGCGGCTACAACAACGACTGGCTGCCTTCATTCCCGGCCAACTACGGGCTCGACAACCTGGTGGCCGTGGCGGCCACCGATCACAACGACGGACTTGCCAGCTTCTCGCAGTACGGCAAGCGCAACGTTGATCTGGGAGCCCCCGGGGTCGACATACTCTCCACCGTGCCGGGCGGAGGCTACGCCACCTACTCCGGCACCTCCATGGCAACCCCCCACGTGAGCGGAGCGGCCGCCCTGGTGGCTTCCCACTACCCGGACATCAGCAACGAAGACCTGCGCCGACGCCTGGAGGAGGGCACCGACAAGGTCGAATCGCTGGACGGCAAGACCGCCTCGGGAGGACGGCTCAACGTCCACCAAGCCCTGACCATGGAACTGAGTTAGGCACTCACGATAGGAGAATCAAATCATGAACATCCAAACCACCCGCCTTCCCCAGGCGCAGACTCCCCGGACGACGCCCAGGCAAAATCAAGAGCCCCCCAAAGACCCCTGGCACCTGCAGACCGCGGACTACCTGGAGCGCTCCAACGAAGCCCTGACTCCCAAACTGGCAGCCTTCGGGCTGGCTGCCAAGTTCGCCCTAAAAGGCAATGAATTCACCGAGTCCTTGCACCCGGTAGCCAAAGCCGTGGGGATCATCGGCGGAGGCCTGGTGGGCGGGCTTTTAGGCTACACCGGCGGAGGGCTCTTGCAGAACCTCAACTCCAAAGGAACCGACCTGGTCTTCGGCCAGGACACCAGCCTGCTCAAATCGGTGGTCTCGGTCGGCCTGAACACCGCCGCCTTCGGGCTGGTCGGCGGCTGGAGCGGTGCGGCCCTGCATGGGCTTGCAACAGCCGGAGGAGCGGCTCAACTGGCCCGCCAGAATCTGTGAAGTTTTCTGACCGCAAGATTCCTTGAGTCTGCTGGAGTTACAAGACGTCCGTAAGTCCTTCGACCACCCGGTGGTCGAAGGCTCTTTTTCGTTGGAGAAGGGAGAGCACGTTGCCGTCACCGGACCCAGCGGTTCCGGTAAATCCACGTTGCTGCATCTCATCTCCGGGATCTTGAGACCGGACTCCGGCAAGATCTTTGTATCCGGGGTTGAGATCACCGCCCTCAAGGAGACTGAGCTGGACCAATTTCGGGCCCGGCAGATCGGGTACGTGTTTCAGACCTTTCATCTGCTGGAATCACTCACCGCCCTGGAAAACGTGGAAGCCGCGGTCACCTTCGCGGGTGGTTCCAACTTTTCCAAGGCTCGTGCTTTGCTGGTAGAGATGGGCCTGGAGGAGAAACTCAGCAGCTTTCCTGGGCAGTTGTCGGTGGGGCAACAACAGCGGGTGGCTGTAGCCCGGGCGGTGGTCAACCACCCTCCTCTGGTGCTGGCCGACGAACCCACCGCCAATCTGGACGAGTCGCGGTCCCGGGAAGTCCTGGACCTGCTCCGAGAAACCTGCCGAGCCAACGACGCCTCGCTGCTCGTGGTAACCCATGACACCGCTTCGGTCCAGGGCTTCGACCGGATCATCGATTATCGCGAACACTTCCAGGAGGGACCTTGAAAAGCGGTTCCCTCTTGCATCTGGCCTTGCGGAGTCTGCAACGCCATCGGCTGGCCAACGGGATCACCATCCTCACCACGGCCCTGGCAGTGGGACTGGCCTTTGCCGTCTTTGCCATCAACGCCCAGGCTCAGGCCGCCTTCGTGGGAGGTGGAAACGGCTACGACGCCGTGCTGGGAGCCCGGGGGAGCCAACTCCAACTGGTTCTCAACAGCATCTTTCACCTGGAGACCTCCCCGGGCAACATCCCCTGGACTCTCTACGAAGCTGCCGCAGAAAGAGCCGGAGTCAAGCGCGCTGTGCCTGTAGCGGTGGGAGACAACTACCGGGGGTTTCGCCTGGTGGGCACCACTCTGGAGTACTTCACCGACCCACCCGAGGACGCCCCTCCCTGGAAACTCGCTGCCGGAGGCCGCTTCTTCGATAGCGAGCGCCGGGAGGCAGTGGTGGGAAGCTTCGCTGCTCGGCAGACCGGTTTGCAGCCTGGTTCGACCTTCAGTCCGTATCACGGGCTGGTCTTCGACGAAGACCATCAGCACCACGAGGAGTACCTGGTGGTGGGTATCCTGGAGCCCACCAATACGCCGGTGGACCGCGTCATCTTCATTCCCATCGAGGGGATTTTTCGAATGGAGGGGCACATCCTGAGGGGGAGCGGAGAAACATTCGTGCCCGAATCTGGCCACCCCATTCCTACCGAGCACCGAGAGGTTAGCGCGGTTTTGCTCGATCTGGCCAATCCGCAGATCGGGTTTAGCCTGGAGCAACAGATCAACCGGCAGGGCAAAGTGGCCACCCTGGCCTTCCCCATCGGACGGGTGGTGGCGGAAGTCTTTCAAAAGATGGGATGGGCACACCGGGTGCTGGCCCTCGTCTCCTATCTCGTGCTGGTCATAGCGGGCGCTTCCATCCTGGCCAATCTGGTTCAAACCTTGAGCAGCCGAAAGAAAGAGTTTGCGGTGCTGCGGGCCCTCGGCATGCCCAGAAAAAACCTGTTCGGCTTGCTGGTGCTGGAGTCGTCGCTGCTGGCATTGCTGGGTAGCCTCGGCGGCTTTTTGGTCTATGCGCTGGTGCTGCTAGCGGCTTCCTCCATCATCCGAGCCCAGACCGGGGTGGTGCTCCAGGTCTGGAGCTTCCATCCGGTTTTCCTCTGGGGACCGGCCGCGATGGTCGGCCTGGGCGCCCTGGCCGGCACGCTTCCTGCCTGGAAGGCCTACCGCACCGAGGTGGCCGGCCACCTCAGAGGCTAGCTCTAGCGGTAGTAAGGGTTTTGCGGGGGATAGTACTGAGGCTGCTGGTACGGGTACTGCTGGTGCTGATAGGGGTACTGCTGG
>JBAYRN010000161.1:0-10611 GCA_041676625.1 Vulcanimicrobiota bacterium | reverse complement strand
TGTCCACAGGCCCTAGTTCAATTTCTGGGCTTGATTCGAAGATTCAAGGTGTAGAGACTGAGTTTGCCGGACTCCCCCGAAACTTCTCCTACTTGCAGCTTGAGATCCACCAACTCGGTACTTCCGGCCGTCCATCCGTACTGGTCGGTGTCGGAGTAAGCGCTGGGGTTTATAGCGCTCAAGGTATCCTGGTCGTTTTCGCTGCGCAGAAAGCGAAGCTGCAAACCTCCCCCTTTCTCAACCGCTCCAAAGGTCTGCAGGCCGGAGCTATCAGCGACCGGACCTCGTCCCGGTAAAACCACTCGGGGCATGATGGACCATTTACTCTCCGAGGGTGTATTCTCGAGCGAAGGCGGAGGAAGCGGTAGGTTTGGACCTTTA
The DNA here is from genome assembly GCA_041676625.1 of Vulcanimicrobiota bacterium. Lineage (GTDB taxonomy): Bacteria > Vulcanimicrobiota > Xenobia > Xenobiales > JADMJV01 > JAEXNA01. The sequence continues at coordinate 10,230 of JBAYRN010000161.1, read as the reverse complement.
CGATACGGCACTTCCCAACGGACCAGCGTTCCTACGTTCTCGTCGGTGGGTACCACGGAAAAGTGCACCCACGACTTCCAGACCGCCACCCCATACTTACTGAACTCAAAGCTCTCCTTATCAAATCCACCCAGCAACGGACTTGCCATGCCCCATCCGTTGTCGTCAGTATGGAGCCGGATGGAAGCCAGATGGGTCAGCCTGAGTTCTGACTGGAGTTGCCGAAAAGCCACGTCAGCGTCTTGCCTGATGAGGTAGGAAGAGCGGGCCTGGCGCTCCACCCCTCGCCCGAACCAGAAGACCCGGACCACGGCGATCGCCACCACCACCGCCAGAAACGAGGCGACCAGGATCTCCACTAACGTATGACCGCGTGCTCTCATAACTCTCTTCGCACCACCAGCTCCAATGTCAGTTTGCGCTCCTGGGCGGAGCTACCAGGGCCGCTCGATTCGCTCCAGCCGACGGAAAGGTCCAGCAGGTCCGCGCCCTGGTTTGAGCGCCCGAAGAAAGAGCCGTTTCCCTGCTCCGGGTTTGCCTCCACGTTGCAAAAAAACCGTGTAACCTGGGGCCGTCCTTCCACGATGAAGGTCAGGTTCACCTCTCCATCGTTCCAACGCGACGGGCGGGAAGCGCCGTAGGGGTGAGCGAGGACTTCCTCCACCAGGTTCTCCATCACCAGGGCTGCCAGCATCCTCTGCCTGGATTGGCTGGAGTGCCGAAGATTCTGGGAAAACGTTTGGATCACCACGAAACTTCCCACCGCCAGAACGACCATCGCGACCAGCAGTTCCATCATCGTCAAGCCGCGAGTATTCATTGTGCTCCCACCCCCAGACGCTTGACCCAGGTGCCGCCCACCGTTCCGGCGGGTTTTCCTTCAGGAGCAATGATGGTCGCTACGTTCTCCCAGATGGACACATTCTGCTTGGGCTCATAAACCGAAATACGATCGAAGTAAGGGTAGTGGAAAAACTTCTCGACCCTCACGTGGCCGCCGGTAGAAATGACCGTTCCCACGGTTTCGTCGCAGTCCATGGTCACGTCGCCTGCCGCCACGAAAAGGCCGGAGGCCAGGATGCCGCCATCCACACCCACCTTGAGGTTGTTGCCGGCCAGCACGGCGATCCCCGGCAGTTGCCTCTTCAAGGAGTATTTGTCGCTGCCGCTATTGAGGTGGTCGTAGATCTCGTTTTTCATTCTCAGGAGCGCCCTTTCCAGGGAAATCGCGGCCAGCGAGCCAAAATTTTTGAGGGTATTCTTAAAGAAATTCTCCACCATCTTTTCGATGGATTCCGCCGGGTCGCTTCCTTCCCCGCCGCAAGTAGGCGGCCGGAAGGGTATCAGGGACTTGACCATGGCCTTCACGATCTCTGAAATCAGGTTCTGAACCACGTTGACCGCGAACTTGGGCATGTCGTCCCGGAGAAACCGCAGGGCTTGATCGCCGAACGATTTGGCCACGATCTTCTCCCACTTTAAGTCTTTGAAGTCGTCCTTGATCAGGCCCGGATACACCTTGAGGAGCACCGGAGTCACACCTCGCCCAAAGAACCAGAAGGTGGATTGGGTATAGAGGTTTTCCCCCACCATGGCGTTCAGTTCTGCTGAGTACATGATGGAGACGTAGTGAAAGACCTTGCGCAGGCAGTTTTCATAAGGCAAGGGGATGGGCCAGGGCCCCCCGGCTCCGAAAGTGGCCAGAAACGGAAAATACTCGATGGTGGTGGCAAACTTGGCAAACCAGGCCGGTCGGGACTGCCAGGCGCCCACCTTCGGCAGTTTTCCCAACACTGGATAAACATCTTCTAGAAGTGGTACGAAAAATTCGTCATTGAAACCCTTCAAAAACTTCAAGTCGCCGGCCAGTTCATCCACCAGGTCGCCCACCGTGACCACCGGGGAGAGGCCATAGCGCGTGGTGATATCTCCTCCGGCCTGGATCAAGCGGGTCATGGCTCGACTCGGCCCGTAGCTCGAGCAGATCTGCACCGACCCTTCGTGAAAGCTGCCTCCATTGATGCTCAGATCCCCGGTCACCACCAGAGCCGACCCCTCTTCCATGGTCACCCGGCCTTTCGGGTAGCCGGGAATATCGCTGGCGTCCACTCCTTTAAAGTCCGACCAGGAGGCAGGTCTGTTGACCGTGAGGTTGCCGTCTACGACCAGCAAAGCGCCGCGCTGAAGGAAGATGTCTCCGTTCACCGTGAGGTTTGGCTTGGCGATCTTGAGGGTCCGTCCAGGCGGTACGGTGAGGTTGGCCTTCATCTCAATCTTCCCCGACCCCCAGCTCCACTCAGGGTCGACCCCTCCCAGATGGACGACTCGAGAGGGAGAAAACATGTCGCCCAGGGGGTTTTTACCCTTGAGTAGGTCAAGCACGATGTCCACCAAATTACCTATGACGTAAAGGTAGGACCAACCGTTGATGACTTGCCGATTATCCTCGACGGCATTCGTCGGTATCTTGGCCCGACTCAAACGCTTTTTGAAATCCTTATTCTTGTCTTCGATCTTTTTCGAGAGCTCCCGGGCACTCTTTTCCAGGGACTCCAGATCCGATTTCAGATCCGAGATCTTTCCTTCCAGCCTCCTGATGGTTCGCTCGTCCGGATTGCTCTTGGCTTTCTCCTTTGCTAGCTCTGCTCGTGTCTTTTCAAGCTCGGCCTTCTTGGCTTCGATCTTCTTTCCGATCTCGGCCAACCGCTTGCTGTCATCGGTGTCCCGAGCCACCCCGGAAAAGTCCACCGGGTAGGGGTGATGGATGTAGAAGACCGCCATGACGGGGGCTGAATTCTGGACCGCCGGGATGGGGAAAAACGGTACCTTGCAGGCCTGTCCCACGCTGAAGATGGTCAGCAGGTTTCGAGTGTTTCCGTCGAAGATCTCTTTCAGGTGCTCCAGGGTAAAGATCTGATCATCGAAGAACGGGGTCTTGTCCAGAGAGCCCCGAGCGATATTGCTGCCCAGTTTTTGCAGCGCTTCGGTCAGGTTGGCCCAATCGTCGGGCGGTCCAGGCCGGCCGCTGAGCCCGATCACACCCGGAGCATCCTGATCCTTGGGAAGCCTGACGGTACCGATCTCGCTCATAGCCCGTCCCGAGGAATAAAAATCGCTGACCAGGATATTGCTGTAAGCGCGGATGTCCACCGGACGGCCGGACTCTTCCGAGATCGACTCGTCGGCCACGTACAGGGTGGGGTTGCTGAAACTTGAAACCGAGGCGGCCGTTATGCTTCCCTTGGGGGCGTACAAACCGTAGGGGAAGGTGTGGGAGAAGGTCGCGGTACTCCGCAAATTACGGTTGGATGCATCCAACCGGAGCCGGGTATGACCCAGGGCCACCGGATCATCGTTATCGTCCTTGCCCTTACTATCGAAGCTAAACTCCGGAATCCCGGGGCCTTTGCGGGAGAGGTTGTCGAAGGTGGCCCAATCTCGGGGAAGAGGCCGATATCGGCTGGTTCCGTCTCTCCAGGAAGCCGAAAGTAGTAAGTCGGAGCGAGGGACTTCATAGACCAGAGTCTCCTCCGAAAGATCCACCGGGCCCGAACTCTCACCGCTCTCCACAGCCAGGCCGAGGTGAGTGTGGACCGTCTCCGTGCCGATCTGAAAGGCCAGCCGTTCCTCTTCGTTCAAGGCGCTTTCAGTGGCGTACATTTGGAGTTGCACCATCCCCACCTGGAGCATCAGGAGTACAAAAAGAAAGACCAGAGCCAGTGGCAGCAGATATCCTTGCCGTTTTTGCATATCCCCTCGACCCTAGGACACCGGGCGGCAGCAAAGGTAAACGGAATGTTACAAAGTCCCTGGTTGTTTAGGAAGCGGCAGAGTTTGTTAACAATCGGGCAACATTTTTTCAAGATCTTCCTTCGCCATTCTACCTCCGAGTGAGATTGTGAATCCAAGATATTCGGTTTTCAAGGAGAATAAAATCAGTGTACGGACTGCAGCAAACTTCGATGGGGTATTCACCCTTCAACGCCTACCAGGGAATGCCCGGCCCGCTGGGCGGCATGCCTACGCAGCAAGGGTTGATGAACTCCCTTCTGGGCCAGATGATGCAGGTCATGCTGATGATGAGCCAGATGTTTATGGCCAATCAGATGCAGTCGATGGTCAGCAGCATGCCCCAATTCGGAGGAGGTGCGTCAGGTCTTAATAATGGTATTGGAAACTTTCTGGGTGGTTCCCCGTCCCCATCTTCGGTCGCCTCCGGAGGCGCAGGTGCACTCAGCGGTTCCTCGGCACCGATGGCCACTTCTTCCGACTTCGGTCCCGTAGCACCCTGGGGTCAGGCGTTGGCGAAAGACGCCGAGAAGAACGCCAATGGCCCCGGAGGCTGGTGCTTTAAGTGGGTTCGCCAGGCTCTCGAGAGAGCCGGTGTCAAAGGAGTGGGTGGCGCCAGCGCCTACATGGCGGCCGATCAATTGGCCAAGAATCCGAAGTTTCGCGAGATCAAAGTCTCTCCCAAGGACCTACCCAAGCTTCCGGCCGGCGCCGTGGTGGTCTGGGATCGTGGTGGCTCCGGCGCCTCCAGTGCCGGGAGGACCCACGGCCACATCTCCATCTCCCTGGGCGACGGGCGGGAAGTGAGCGACAAAGTTCGCCAGCAGACCACCAGCATGGGAAGTAACGTCCGGGTGTTCCTACCCAAGTAAAGGCCTGGCTTTTAACGCTCTTGTGATCGAAGGCGGTTATTCTCTAATCCAGGAGACCGCTCGATGCAGATTAAATCTTATACCAACCTGAATGAAATGATGCGGAAGGCCCCGCTCAACGCCGACACGGTCAAGCAGTTTCGAAATGAAGCTCTGCTGGCCGTGGACCAGGCGATCGACACCTTTTTCAAGCCTGAGCGGGAGGTGAGCGAGGGTAAGCTCGCTTATGATAAGCTCAGTGATGTGGAACGCGCTCTACGGTCTTACCAGGGACGGTTTCAGGCTGAGTGCCAGACCACTAAAGACAAATTCAAAGCGACCGCAGAAAAGAGCGAAGGGTTCGAACAGTTTCAGGGCGATGTAGGACAAACCGCCTCGGTCCTCCCTCGTGGTAAGTCGCTGCTGGACGGGCACCGGGTCGTGGAACCTCAATCTTACGTCCTGTATGGAGAGCTGCCCGGCATCTCGGAAGACCAGAATCAACTGGCCCAGGTGGTCCAACGGATGAGTCAGGTCTTGCCCCTTTACGGTAGCGTGGCCATGGTTCCCGGGCCCCTCTCGGTCAGTCTCAAGGACCACATCAAGGAGTCTCTCCAGTGGTCCATCAAGTCCGAGTCTCAATCTCAGCGCAGCATGCATCAGGAAGCGTATCGACTGCTGACCTTGAGCCACAGCAAAACAAGCTCGGGTTCGGTCTCGCACTCCAGCAGCGAAAGTAGCGGAAAGCAAGAGACCGTGACCGTGGACGAACGAGTGCTTCCGGAGCTTCACGGGATCCGAGAGGCTCTCAGCGGATTGACCTACGCTCCGGAGATCGACGGAGGTTTTTCTCGAAACGCCTCGGTTAGAGAATTCGAGAAGGTGACAGTCCAGGAGGGTGCGCTCTGGTGGAAAAAGGACGTCATCCGCCACGAATTGGTCAACTACGGTGAGCTATCCAAACCGGGATCGGCCCCGGCCATCCCGGCTCGGGTGCACCTGCAAGGAGCCCCCACCAATGAGGGCCTATCTCGTCCCGGTGCAGGAGCCGATCTGGTCGATCTGGTGACCAGGTCTGACTTAAACCAGGGCTTCGTCGACAGCTTCCGCGAACGGGCCCTGCAGGTGCTCGACGGCGCCACCGAAACCCTTTTCAACACCCAGAGAGAAGTCAAGGACGGCCGCAAATGCTACGACGAACTCTCCAACCTCCAGCGCGCTCTGTCCCTGGCCGATCATCGCTTCGGCCTGAAGGAGCCATACCAACCCAATCCCCTGGTCGACGAAATCGAAAGACTGGGTACCCTGGCTCCGCTTTACGCCTGTGTTGCCATGGTGCCCGGGGAGATGAGCTCCTCGGTCAAGCGACACGCCAAGGAGCTTTTCGAAGCCACCATCCAGGCCTCTTCGGAGAGCCTGAGCCGAACCAGCACCGACAAGCTTTCCCTGCTGGGTCATCTGGAAGAAGGGCGCGAATTCTCACAAGAGAGCTCCTCGCTCAGCGGTTTCATTCGCAAGGAGCAAAGCACCACCGATGAGCGCATCATGCCCCTTCTCCATGAACTGCGCATGAACATCGACCAGATGACCATCAAGCAAGGGCGAAGTGGGGAGTTCCTCACCATCAACCGGTTCGAGAACTTGAGGTAGTTCTTACGCCTTCTAGATATCTAGAGCTTCTGGGCCACCACCGCCAGGGCGTTCATGTGACTCCGATGTCGTCTGAAAGCCTCGCGCATGCCGGTGATCTGCTTGCGCTCTTTAGGGTGGATCATCACGTTGAAGGCGATCTTCATGGCTCGTCTCCAGCCCTCGTCTTCAATGAGGCGCCTCGGCTCCAGCAGTAGCATCGGCACCGTGTCGATGGAGAGTACCCGGAAGCCCTCCTGCTCCAGGAGTTCGGTCCACTCCGGCCGGGATAAGGGTCGGGCGTTGACCCGGATCGATTTGGCCAGGTCTTTCTGAATCTCGGCTTTTTTCTCTGTGGAGATGCCATCCGGGACCAGACCCAACTCGTGGATACCGTAGAGCCCACCGGGCCGCAGGATCCGATGGGCTTCTCTGATGATGGCCGACTTCTTGTTGTCCGCTTGCATGGTGAGCATAGCTTCACCATAAACCTTGTCTGCCGATTCAGGTTCCAGGGTCGATTCAGCGGCATCCCCGATCACGATCCTCAGATTGCGTCCGGTCAATGTATGGCGCAGCCGCAAAGCCGCTTCTTCGTTGAACTCTATGCCGGTGTAAGATTTCGGCCCCCGGCTCAGAGCGATGCCTGCCGTGTACCCGAGTCCCGGGGCAAACTCCACGATGTCGTCGGTCGGCAGAATATCGAGCCGGCCTATCAGCTTCTCAGTGAGTTCTTTCCCCCCGGGGCGAAGAACTTTCTTCCCCATCCGGGCCAGGACCCAGTGCCCTTGATTTTTGCTCATGGTGCGTTTACTCATCTATATTGCTCCTTATGATCGAAGCGGGCCCCAGGAAAGGTTAGATCTTTCCGGGGGCCACAACTTTGATCTAGATCAAAAGATGGGAAACGCTATTGGCAGCAGGGAGCTGTTCCGGTGACTAGTCCCTCCAGCACCTCGACCCCACCCTCGACCGGAACCCCCAGCCCCTCTTGCTGGTGAATGATCACCCCATCTTTGTTGAGGATGGTGATCAAGTTAGAGTGGGCGAAGTCGGTACTGCCTTCAAGCTTGCGGTACTTTGAGTTGAGCACGGCAGAGATTTCCTGGGTCTGGTTCTCGCTCCCCCGAACGAGGCGCCATTCAGGACCGAGCCGCTGCTCCTCAGCAAAGCGCTGGAGAGCTTCTGGGTTGTCGTTCTCAGGGTCCATAGTCACGAGGAGAAATTCGATCTCCCCACCAGTCTGTTCGCTCATCGCTTCCTGCAAGGCCTTCATGTCCGCCACGATGCGGGGGCAAGCACCCTGGCAGGTGGTGTAGATCATGGACAGCATCTGCACCTTCCCTCGAAAATCCGCCAGAGCAACCTTCTCTCCCGCTCCCGTCTCCCACTCCCCTTCAAGCTGGTAGAGCGAGTTCTCCGGAAGGGGACCAGGCGTGTGCTCTTGAGTCTCGGGCGAAGGAGTTTCCTTGCAGCCGGTAAGGATTAGAAAAAGAGTGCACAGCAAAAATAGGTAAACTCGTTTCGTCATCGCTCAGGTCCTCCTTTGGGAAAATCGGCCGCACAGCGAAAGCCCAGGTTCTGCAAAGTGTAGCTTCCCTTCAAGCTGGAGCGAAAAGCATACCTCATAAAGGCAGCATAATCGCTCGGACTGGTGGCGCTGTTCACACCGGCGGCACAATACAGATTCCGATCCAATTCTCCCTTGTTGCGGGAGTCGCCGGTAGCGGCGATCACAGTATTATAGTCATCCACCCACTCCCATACCAGTCCGTGGATGTCGTTGACTCCCAGAACGTTACGGAATACCGTGCCAACGGGAGGAAGTGGGTCTTGACTGGGCCTGGAATACCAACTCAAGATCCTCTGCTGATAGCCAGGCTCTGAGGTGCCGTCGAGTTGAGTCTCACTGGCCCGGGCTACAAATTCCCACTCATCTTGAGTAGGAAGTCGCATACCGCGCCACTGGCAATAGGCCCGAGCAGCAAACCAGGATACGTTGATCACGGGACTATTGGCCTGGGCCGAATCGAAAGACAGGTCGCCTTTCCAGTGGGAGAGATAAGCGGTTTCCACAAACAGCGATTTAGCCTTGGAGCGGCGCCATTCCGGGCGCTCGCGTACAAACTCCAGGTACTCCGCGTTGGTCACGGGATACTTGCCGATCAAGAACGGCTTGACCTCAACCTCTTTCCCATCGAGCGTGTACTGGGGGAGGTAGCTCCCACCCCCCACCGGGATCATGTCCGCGGAGGTGGGAGCCACCATCACCAGGCTCAATAGCAAGAGTAATAAGTGCATGACCTACTTCTTGAGCTTTTGCACGTCGGCCGGGGTCACTTCACCGCCGATGTTGTCCCAACTATTGAGAACATAAGTCGCTACGTTTGCGATCTCCTCATCAGTCAGTTGCAGTTGCGGCATAACGCTGTTGAAGGTCTGACCGTTGACCGTGATCTCTCCGCTCAATCCATTGACCACCGCATTGGTCACGATCTCAGGTGAGGTGATGTAATCCGACTTGGCCAGAGGAGGGAACGCCGTGGCGAGCCCCTGCCCGTTGATCTGGTGGCAAGCGGCGCAGTTGCGCTTGTAGACGGTCTCTCCCCGTTTAATCCGCTCTTCCTTATTTTGAGCCCCAGGGACTTTAGGAGCCTGAGACTTAGGCATGGTCTGGATGGCGCTGCCTTCCGGCAAGTAGACCTTGGTGCTCTGCTGGCCGGTGTAGACCTCGTGGTTCTCTTCACCCTGCACGTTGATCATGCCGATGGCACCTTTGTTGAAGGCTCGAAAGATGGAGTGGTCCACCAGGACCAGAGAGCCAGGCACTTCCACTTTGAACTCCACGATGGCCGCCCCGCCTACCGGTATAACGGTAGATTGCACGTTGTTGTTGATCAGGTCGCCACCTTCCACGTAGACTTTGTCGAAGATCTCTCCGATCACGTGAAAGGAGGAGATGAGGTTCGGGCCTGCGTTTCCGACGTAAAGTCTGATGGTTTCTCCCACCTTTGCCTCCAGGGCGTTCTCCTCGATCAAGGCGCCCACCGAGCCGTTAAAAACCACGTAGGGAGGGCGTTCATCGAGGGCTTTCTCCATGGAGAACGGTTGCAGTCCCGGGTCTCCGTAATTTCCTTCGGTATAAAACTCACTCTGCAGGATGTAGAACTCACGATCGACTTTGGGCAGTCCCTCTTCGGGTTCTACCAGGATCAAACCGTACATCCCGTTGGCGATATGCATGCCAACGGGAGCAGTGGCACAGTGATAGATGTACAAACCCGGATTGATCGCCTTGAAGGAAAACTCGGTCTCATGACCCGGCGCCGTAAAAGAAGCCTCAGCTCCCCCGCCCGGTCCGGTCACGGCGTGGAGGTCGATGTTGTGCGGCATCTTGCTGGAGGGGTGATTCTTCAGGTGAAACTCGACCGTATCGTTCAACCGGATGCGGATAAACGGGCCCGGAACTTGACTGCCAAAAGTCCAGAAAGTGTAGGTAACTCCGTTGGCGAGTTGGCCTTCAAGTTCCACCACCTCAAGGTCGACCACCACCGTGGTGGGGGCCTTGCGGGTGATGGGAGGCGGGACGTTCGGAGCGGTGGTCAGAACCGCGACTTCCTCTCCGGTGGGTGTAGCGGTACTCTGCGCGGTACCGGGTTGCGAAGTACCGCTGGTCGTTGGGCGCTCGGCTGTCTGACAGCCACTCAGCAAAAATAGAAGACCGATTCCGGCCATTAGAACACAATGTCGCATATAGCAGCCTTATCTTGGTAGAATTGAAATCACCTTCCAAATCTGCCAGAGAGATGCGAATTATTCCTTGACGTACATCAAGACCAGTGCTCTGTCAATCTTTGGAGTTCGGTTGAGGGTGGCCAGACGCAATTTCTATCTAAATCGATTTGAGTGCGCGTATCGGGAATACGTAAGCGAAAATCGATGACGATAGAATTCGGGTGCC
>JBAYRN010000160.1:0-10661 GCA_041676625.1 Vulcanimicrobiota bacterium | reverse complement strand
GTATCCTTCGGCCTCAAATTCCCGGGCCAGTTGCACGACTCGATCGATGGGTACGCTGCGGCTGCGACCCCGGACGTAGGGCACGATGCAAAAGGTACAAAACTGATCACAGCCATCCTGAATTTTCAATAGGGCTCGGGTCTTACTGGAGACGGCGCTCTCTGGGCTTCTCCCGGGACAGGCCTCCACGTCCAAGAGAGACAGGATCTCCTCTCGCTGGTCCGGAGGAAGTCGCAAGGCGGCCCGGGGTAGTGCCTTCAGACCTCCCCGCTCGGCCACCGCGCAACCGGTTGCGACCGCTTGCCCGCCCGGAGGTAGCACTCGCAGAGCGCGGTTCAACATCTGCCGCGACTTTCGGTCGGCCTCGGCGGTAACCGTGCACGTGTTGACGATGGCACAGTCGACCGGTTGTCCAAAGGGGCGTTCCTCGAACCCGGCAGCAGAGAGGATGGCGCGCAGTCGCTCGGAGTCAGCCTGGTTGGCCCGGCAGCCGAGCGTGGCGATAGAAAAGCTTCTAGTCACGAAAAAAAGGCCTTAGTTCAGTGAATCGATCACGGCTGATACAACCTGCTCTCGAACGGCGCTCAAGGAGCCACTCACTACACAGCCTGCGGCCTTGGCGTGCCCTCCCCCACCGAATCGAGCGGCCACTCCATTGATAGCCGCTCGGCGAGAGCGCAGACTCACTTTGACCCGGGAATTGGACATCTCCCGGAAGATGGCTACGACTTCCGGGCCTTTCACGCGGTCGATGTCGTCGATAAAAAATCGGGTTTCACTATCGTCCACCTGAAGCTCTTGCAGTTCAGACAGCGGAAGCTCCGCGTAGGCCAGGCGTCCGTCGCCGGTCAGGGTCACTCGGGAAAGTACGGAACCCAGGAGTTGCACCACGTTGGGGCGCGCTTCCTTGAAAAGCCGTCTGGAGATATCGTCGGTGGGCAGGTCGAATTTCATGACTTCAGCCAGCCGCAGATGGGTGTGTGTGGTCACTCGAGAGTATTGAAACGAGCCGGTGTCGGTCAGGATCGCGGTGTAGATCCCCAGGGCCATCTCCCGGTCTAGAGAAACTCCCAGCTCGATCAGGAGGTCGAAGATCATCTCTCCGAGGGCCGCAGCTTCCGGTTCGATCCAAAGAACGTCGCCGTAGTTTTCGTTGTCCGGGTGGTGATCCAGGTTGATCACCTTGATCCCTTTAGCCTGGAAAGCGGGAATATCGATACCGTGCGGCAGTCGTTGAACGTCCGGGCATTCCAGGGTCACCAGGGTGTCGGGAAGCTCAGCGGAGAGGGACTTGTCCAGCAGTTCCAGGTCCGGCAAAAACTCGTATGCCTCCGGCACGACTTCCGGCAAATAGCAACGAACTTTCTTTCCGATCTGCCGCAGGGCTCGAGCCAGGGTGAGCATGGATCCGAGATGGTCTCCATCCAGGCCCATATGAGCTACCAGTAAGAATGATTGACCGGCCTTAAAAGCCTCAGTGATTTCCTTGGGGACGGTTGATTTGTAAGCCACGTGAGTCCTAGTTCCGCTCCATTAGCAGAGGTTTTGCTTTCTGTTCTGGTCCGGAGCGGTTAGCCCCTGTCGATTGGGGAGTATTTACCATCGTTTCATTGGAATCCCCGACTCTGCCCCCTAGATGCAGCTTGTTGATGATGGCGTTGTAGGTGTCGATAGCGGTCGGTTCGGTCCTGGGTATGTAGCCCTGGAGAGCGAAGAAGGCGCACAGGAGTTTGGGATTAAACTGGGTGCCGCACCCCAGTTCCATCTTCTTGAGAGCTTCTGCCTTGGGGAAGCCTTTGCGGTAAGGGCGGTCATACGTCATGGCGTCGAAGCAGTCGGCGATGGCGATGATCTGGGCTCCCAGGGGGGTGTCTTTGCCGGTTTTCCCATCCGGATAGCCCCGACCGTCAAACCTTTCGTGGTGATGTCGCACCATGGGTTCGACACCTTCGGGTAGAGAGCGGATCCCCCGGAGGATCTGGGCTCCGTTGGCCGCGTGCTGCTTCATGATTTCATACTCTTCATCGGTAAGGGGACCGGGCTTGAGCAAGACCCGATCGGGAGTAGAGATCTTGCCCACGTCGTGAAGGGTTGCAGCGATGGCCAGGACCCGGGTCTGCTCCCGATTCAGTCCGATGGTGCGGGCGATCTCCACGGACAGGTCGCGGACCCGGCCCACGTGGTTGGAGGTATAACTGTCTTTGGCCTCGATGGCCTGGGCCAGCGCCTGAATGAGTTCCCAGTGTGAACGCTCCAGTTGAACCGTGAAGAGGATGTTCTTCAGAGCGATCGCGGCGTTGGTGCAAAGCACCGACAGATAGCGGGCCTCGGCGTCGGTGAAAGCCTGCTCCAGGTTGTGATTAAAGACCAGCAGGAGGCCGAAAGCCTGGGAGTCCTGGGCGGTGGCCAGGGGCACCCCTACGAGTTGCCGGATTAGGATTTCGGTGGGACTCCGCCGAATCTGGGGATCGATCAAGCGAGAAAATTTTTGCAGCAACCGGGCGTTGGCCGGGTCTTCCAGGACCGGGTCCCCCGACCCGAACATCAGGGGTCGACCAGATTCTGAGAGAGATTTTAATAGCTCCAGGTCTACGCAGTTCTCGAGGATTCGCACCATGGGTTCGGTGAGACCCACCTCGGCCCGGGCTGAAAGGGTACCGTCCTTGAGCAGCAAGACCACGGCGTGCCGGGCGGCGAGTTGGTCGCACGCTACCTCCACGATGCGGGAGAGAAGCTTTTCCTGCTCTCGCTCTTGAGCCAGTCCCTGAGCCACGATGACCAACCCTTCGAAGCGTCGCTTCTCCTTGTGGAGTTCTTCCTCGTGAGCCTGACGTTTGTTGGTTTCTCGTCGGGCGATCTGATAAGCTTTATCCAGTTTGCTGTAGTCCTGCTCCTCGTGGAGGCCGCGATTTAGCACCTCAGACTGCTTTAGGGCCAGCACTCCGAGTGGTAGGACTACAGCCAGTTCGGCCAGGATGATCTGCTGCTGCAGCAGGCCTCCCTGAAGCAGCAGAAAGGCTCCGACGGTCACCCCGCTGGCTACGCCGTACTTCCAATCATGCTCGATGGAGATCAACAGCGGGGCGAGCAGGGTCAGGCACGCGAACGGTCCGGTGGCTCCCCCAAACAACCCGACAATGAGAACCGCCAGGGCCGTCTCTCCAATCATCAGGCCCAGTCGCTGGAAGGTCAGTCGTTCGGTGTTTTCGAGATTGGTGAGTTGGTAGAGGACCAGGAAGATGGCAACCGCGCCCGCCACCCACAAGCATCGCAACACGTCTACCGTTTGCGCGCGAACCAGATACGGAACGACCATAGCCGAGAGCAAGAAGATCGAATAGATCAACCATCGGAAATAAATTAGCGGGCGATTTGCTGGAGAGCCGAGCATCTTTTCCCGGGGTTCGACACCTGGTAGGGTTGTCCTACGCTTCGGGGGTTAGGAGCCTAGGTCCAGCCGTCACGCAGAAACATCAACACTCCGTCGATCCGAACGAGCAACAGGGTTACCCCGCACTGGCTGCAAACGGTCTCCTCGTTCAAGCCCAATTCAGCGGCCTCCTGGGGGGTATCGCAACCAGGGCAGTTTAGAAGCTCCAGTCGTGAAGAGGTACGCGGGGTCAGCTCAAACGACTGGCTCAACGACCGGCCTCGTAGGCGATGCTACAGACCGGATCTGGCTCGGTCAAGCTCCCCAGAACGGCATAGGTCCGGGCCCGCGAACCACCCCGGCAAGAGCGAAAGTAGTCGCAACTATTGCAGACCGGATTCCCTGGAGCCGAACGAATATTTCGAAAGGCTGTAGACTTTTGCCAAATATCCTTGAGACTGGTCTCTCTGATGTTGCCGCCCGGCATGCTGTCGATCAGCAATCCCGAGGGAGCGACCGTACCGTCTGAGGCTACATAGCAGTAGACCTGCCCCTCTTCCGACCCAAAGCCCTCAAAGAGACGCTTCTGACCGTAAGGAGGCGGGATCTTGCCCGGCGTTTCGATCTTCACCCGACTGGTCTGGCCGATCCTTCGGGCCAGGTCGAGGGCGTTGTTGATCTCTTCCACGGTCAATAAAATTTTGGGGTTTTCCCGGGCTCGGCCAGCGGGTACCACGGCATGAAAAACGATCCGGTCGACGTTGTGCTTCTCCGCTTGCTTTACCAGGGCAGGGATCTCGGTGAGGTTGTCCCGCTGGATGGTAGACATAAAATAGAGAGGTGCGTCGACGGACTCCTTCAAGTTATTGATCCCCCGCATAGCCTTGCGGTAGGCTCGAACCCCGGCGATGTAGTCGTAGCCCTTTTCACTGGAGGCGTCCAGAGAGACCTCGATCTCGGAGATATCAAGTTCGCCGAGCCTTGCCGCCACGGCTTTCGTCGCCATGGTCGCGTTGGTCGCGAGGGACACCTTGATGCCTTTGGAGTTGGCGTAGGCGATGATATCGAAACAGTCCCCTCGGCCCAGAGGCTCTCCCCCGTCCATCCGCAGCTTAAAGACCCCCATATCCGCCATTTGATCCAGCATATTTTTCACCTCGAGGATGGTCAATTCTCGGGGACGCGGTTCGCCGGATCCCGCCCAGCAATGCTTCTGCTCCAGGTTGGAGTAGCGGGTGGGTTGGAAATGGACTTCGATGGGGGCGGTCAAGATATTGAGACCGTCCTGAGCATTATTGACGGCAGCTCCTTGAAAGACGCCGTTTTCAAACAGCCCGATCGAGGAGCACAACTGGATAAAAGTATCGAAAGATTGTCGGGTCGTGGAGTCGGCCAGGCCCTGGTAGATCTCATCCAAACTTTTTGTCAGGGAGGCCTGGAAAATCTCTGAAGCTTCGTGATCGAAGGCGATGTAGTCGCTATTTTTTCGATCAAAGACTAAGCAACCGAAGTACTCGCTTCGGGACACAAAGGGTGCTAGCGCTGGATCTCTCGTTACGGTCAAGGATGAAACTTACTCGTATAATGTTCTGAGTCGAAACCCGGCTAGCCGAGCGACTCGCCCTCTTTATCGTGAAAATCACACTCTTCGATGCAATCTCGAAAACTCTCTAGCGGTCGAGACTGATAAGGGTGAGTGCAGTTTATAAAGATCCTGGGGTGCTCCCCCTCGAGAGAGAACCCGAAGTCTACATAGGAACAGAAACGGTCTGGAACGTTGACCAGGCAGAACTCATACAGCTCATTATAGATCTCCGGGAATGAGTGTTGAAACATGTGTTTTTCACACTGAAACACTCCCAGCACCGAACTTCTGAAACGACAAGGGCGAAATGCCATATTTCGTAAACCGACCTTCTAAATTGCAGTAGCGAGAACAGTTTTGATTCGCTCGTGGCAACCCCTTCTTGGGGTGACCTTGAGTTCCTCTCCTGGAGCGCCAAACCTTTAAAAAAAAGAAAAAAGGGAGTGGAATCTCCCTTTCTCTAAAAATTTGGTGGAGCTAGGCGGGATCGAACCGCCGACCTCTTGCATGCCATGCAAGCGCTCTCCCAGCTGAGCTATAGCCCCTCGACCCGCAGATGTTACGACAACAGGTCGGGCTTGTCAAGATAAATCTAGAACATGGGAATGGGTGGAATTCCATCCATCAAGAGATGAATGGGAAGCGGGTCGTTGCCGATTCCGGGATGCCCCACTCCGCCGAAGCCAAATCCGGGGTTGGCATCTCCAAAGCCTCCAAAACCTCCGAATCCGGGATTGCTAAAACCAGCACTGGTGAAACCGGGGTGTTGAGGGAAAGCCGAGTTGATCCCGGGAGCAAAAATCAGGTTATTGAAGCCGGGGTTTACGAAGTTGGTATTAAATCCGGGGTTCGGGAAATTCATATTGAAACCGGGATTCTGGAAATTTGTATTAAAGCCGGGGTTGAAGAACGGTCCGAAGCCGCCCCCACCAAACCCGCCACTGAATCCCCCACCGAAGCTCCCCCAGCCGGAAAAGAGACTGGCGCTGGTAACAAGAACCTGGGATAAGAAGCTGGTCTGGGCTGCAAAGCTCGAAGGCGGCGCGACGGCAGGTGACCCGAACCCACCGACACCCCCGAATCCTGGAAACTGGAAATTACTTTGTGGAAAAAACCCTATTGTTGCCAAACCGATCACCTTCTCTGCAATTATGCCCCTAGCATACCAAATCTAGCGGTCGATTATTAGAGAACATTTTGTAAAAGATGTAAAAAACATGTTAACTTTCGGCAGTCAACTGGTCCGGGTACCAACTGCGCAAGATCTGTAACTGCTGATCGTCAAGGCCCCATTCCTGAGCCTTCACCTCGAAACTGTCTCGAAGGGCCTGACCGGATACCGTTTCTTTCAGATTCTGGAAGTGCCGATCCAACAGGAAGAGCTTGGCTGCCATCTGCAGCTCTCGCACTCGCTTTTCCGGCAACATGAACCCGCGACAGAGCTGATTCAGGTGCAGGAGTTCCTCGTAGTCCAACTTCCCATCGGCGTAAGCCATGGCCCAGGCCAGCATCAAAATGGTCTCTTTGACAGCCACGCTGGAGGCTTCGGCCAATTCTGCAACCGTGATACGAGGGGCCCGGGAGAGGCGGTCGATGGTCGCTGCGTCGGAGACGATCTCTTCCAGAAAGACCTTCTCTTCACTACGGAGTTCTGAGTCGGAACGGGAAACTTCTAGCAAGACCCGGACCAGAACCTCAACGTCGTAACTGTGGACGATGGGGTTGGCTCGTAGTTGCCGGTCGAAGTACTCCCCCGGGTGCTGCTCCCTCTGGGCCCTAACCCAGCGACCGTTGACCAGCTTCAAGCGCGGCCGAATCTGCTCAAAGGCAAGACAGGTCAGACTGGCTTTTTCAGCCGGACTCAGGGAATCCTGGCGTTCCACCTGGCCGAGCAGGCCTCGAATTCGCGAGCGCACCCAGACTCCGAGCGACCGCTCCACGGCGGGTTTTTGCGCGCTCGCGTCGCGGGAGACGGTGACCACGTCTTCATACTCTCCGCAGTCGCTACAAAACTCGATATCGATAAAGTCCGGCTCCACCCGAACCGAGCGTACCAGATGCGATATCGAGTCGTACTCTAGCTCCACCGCCCTACCATTGAAGTTCCATCATAGAACAGTTGAGTCCGCTGCCGATACCCATCAGGGCGACTCGATCGCCCTGGCGGAGCCGTCCTCTTTCCAGGGCCAGGGCCAGGGTGAGAGGCACCGAGGCTGGACCCACGTTGCCCAGGAAGGGATAAGTAATATAGGCTCTACCGGCATCCAGTCCCAGGCTTTCAAAGAGGAACTCATGGTGGCGCTTACCGACCTGGTGGCAAACAAAGAGGTTGACGTCGTCGGGGCGCCACCCGAACTCGTTTTCGGCCTCGGTCCAGGTCCGCCGGGCCAGATCGACTCCAGCTTGCATGAGAGGCCGTGCATGCACGATCATCTCCGTGGGTTGACCCAAGCAGAGATCCGAGTGCCGGGTATCGGCCAGGGCCACGTGGCCGGTGACGCGATGGCCAGTCTTGGATATGCTGCTGTGAGTCAAGACCGCGGCGACCGCTCCCGAACCCAGAGTCAGGGCGGCGAAGTTGTCTCGGAAGTCGTCCACCGAGGTGGAGTCCGACAGCAGCCGAGCGATGGTGTGTTCGATGACCTCCCGGGACGACTCCGCGTCCACGATCAGGGCTGCCTTGAAACGACCCTGCTCGATCATGTCGGCCAGCACCGACATTCCGTTGAGAAAGGCCAGGCAAGCGTTTCCGATGTCAAAGTTGAGGCACTTCGAGGGCAGACCCAGACGCCCGTGCACCAGGCTCGCCATGGACGGCTCGATGTAGTCCTTGCAAACCGAAGTGCTGACCACGCAACCGATCTCCGAGGCCTCCAAGCCCGATGCCTGGAGAGCCTTTGCACCCGCCTGGGCGGCTACCTCCGCGATGCTGGTGCCCCGGGGCCAGAACCTGCGTTCCTCGACACCGGAAGCACTCAGAACGCCACTGGGAGGGATGCGCAGTCTTTCCAGCAGGGGCTCCAACTGGTCGAACGTTTCCTCCATGCTCATGACTTCCTGAGGAAGATGATAAGCTATCGACTCCAGGCAAACGTCAGCGTGTAACATGATTACCCTCTCCGGGGATAACGGCTTTAATGGACAACCTGTTCGGTAGGGGGAGCGACGGCCAGGACCTGCTCTTGAAGTCTGTGAGTGTACTCCTCGACCAGTTCTGAAACCCGTTCGGGACTCTTGGCGCGAACCAGGATACTGGCGTGATGATCTTTGCCCTCTTTCCACATGATCTCAGGGTCGTTGAAGCCGCTGAGATCTGGGTTCTTTTCTTTGGAAAGGCAAACCAACAGTCCAGCGTTGTCCTTTCTGGTCTTGCCCATCTTGTAAGGCTCTTTATGAAGATTAGCGAGTTCCAGTCGGGCCCACTCTTTCCATAGATCGACATCGCTGGAAGCAACCACCAATTTGTCGATGTTGGCTCCACCCACCCGAGCCGCTTTCTCCAGGAAGTAGAGTTCACCGTCTTCGCCCTGGATAAACTCCGTGTGGGTTACTCCTCGAACCAGTCCCATGGCCTCTACCATCTGCTCGTTGAGTTTCAAGAGCCGCTTGCTGAGGTCCGACTTTAGGTCAAGGCTTTGACTGGAGAAGACGCCACCATGGTTCCACACGTCGAAAGGGGGCACTCCGTAGCGGTGAGCCCGGCCGAAGAGAACCTTCTTGTCATAGACCACGGAGTCTACGTGAAAGACGTCGCCCTTAACATACTTTTCGGCCAAGTAGTAGCTCTGTTTATCACCCAGAGCGTGGATATACTTCCAAAGTTCGTCGGCGGACTGCACCTTCTTGATGCCCACCGCACCGGCTTCAGAACGGGGTTTTAGAACCCAGGGGGGAGCCACCGAGCGGGCGTATTCGTCGACCTGCTCATAGTTCAGGATTCCCACAAAATCGGGCACCTTGATTCCACAATCGCGAGCCTGAACCCGCATCGCCAGTTTGTCGCGGAAGTAGCGGGCAGTGGTATCGCCCATCCCGGGGCACCTGAGGTGCTCCCGCAGGGAGGCCGCCGTTTCCACGTCGAAGTCGTCCAGGGGGATGATGCGATCGATCCGACGATCCCTGGCGAGGTAACTCACTGCGTGAGTGACATCGGGCTGCTTATAGAGGTCCGACATAAAAAAGCGCTCATCCACGCATTCCCACGGCCAATCTTTCTCTTTCAGCGAATCCAGGGTGAGCAACAGCGTTCGGATTCCAAGTTCGTGACAGGCCTTCAAGAAGGGCGCTCCCTTGTAATAGCTCGCCAGGCACAGAAAAGTAGGTTGTTTCATTGTTTTGTGTTCCTTGATAAAAACTCTTCGTGTCTCTATCGCGCTTGGGGTTCACGCTTCCTTCTGAACAGGCCTCCGGAGTGGTCTAGAAGGCTGACCGGAAACAAAACAGCTTTTTAGTAGCCTTTTAGAACGCCTTTTTCTCCAATTCTTCCGCTCGAGCTACGATTGTTAGTGGAACGATGGGCCGGAATCTCTTTCATTCGTGGTGGAGCCGACTGAGTAGGAGCACTGACGTCGCTGGAGCCTCCACTGCTGGAGCGACGCGACCCGCCACCGCTTCCAGAGCTGCGCTGATAGTCCGGGGCGCCCAGATCGAAGGTTGGTCTGGTCGCTGCTGGACGAGAGACCGCCGGTTGTTGGCGGACCTGCATCGGGGGAATGTAGTCGGTGGGCGTCAGGGCTGCATTGACCTCCTTCAAGTACTTCTGGTACCCGAGGCTCGGACCGAGTGCGATCGCCTTCTTCAGTTCATCTCTAGCCTGAGCGTACTCTCGACCGTTGAGATGCCCGCGTCCGATGACACCATGGGCATCACCCATTTGCTGGCGACTGCCACCATAATTTTTGTACAATTCGAGGGCATCTCTGGACAGGCGCTTGACCGAAGTGATCTCATCTTTGGCCGCGTATTTTTTGGCTTCAGCGAGGTATCCGTTGGCTTCGATCCGCAACTGCTTGCTGGTCTCCTGGATACCTGCCAGCGCTTCTGCTTTGTACTTTTCTTGGCCGCTCTCTTTCAAGCTCACCCAATGTTTGTAGGCGACTTTATAATCGCCATCCCCCATCAGCGCACGACCCAGCAGGATCTCGGTTTGATAAATCTCGTCCTGGGGAGCTTTGCCCTCGGAGAGCGCGACTAGAGCCTCTTGAAACTGAGGAACGGCAAGACCGGGCTTTCCGCTTTCAAGATCCTTCTGGCCCGCCGCCATGGTAGCCCGGCCAAAATCTAATCGTTTGGCGGTCTCTTCAGCCGCGATCTGCTCGGGGGTCTTTGTTTCATTCTTTGCAAATAGGATCCCACCACCCACCAGCAAGACCAGAACAGCCACCAGCAGCATTTTGAGAAAGACGCTGCCGACCTCGGGAGCCGGAGGGGCATATTCGGGGATGTCGAGGTCGTCGAAATCGTTGTCTCGGATCTCTTCATCAACCCAGCTATCGTCGACGAAGTCATCGACGTCTTCGGCGCTGATCGCGTGATCCACCATCTGGGTCATGCTGGGGCCAGTATCGGCTCCGTCCCCGAGCCAACCACCTCCGCCGGAGGGGGGACGAGGACCGCCATTGCTCGGACCGTCTCCCAGCCACCCCCGGCCACTAACGGAGGCAGAATCTTCACCTCCCGCATCCCCGAGCCATCCCGAGGAAGTCG
>JBAYRN010000159.1:0-10693 GCA_041676625.1 Vulcanimicrobiota bacterium | reverse complement strand
AAGTTTGACCAGTTGGATTACGACTACATGGCAGAGGCTCCCGACCTGATCGTGCAGACCGCCTCACCCTGCCAGTATTCCGGGGTGGTCTTGAACTTTGAACCCAAATCGGGAGCTCGTGATTTTCTGGCCGTCTACTCCACCTGGGGGATCGCCGAAGACCTGGAGCGCCGGACCGTGTCCAGGGACGAGTACTTTTTTCATAAATCCAACCTGCGCCGGGCCGTGCACAGTCATTGCGGTCCCAAGGAGTTTTCGCTCTCCTACGACTTTCAGGCGCAGCGTATGCAGCACAACCCGCTCGACCCCCACAAGTCGCGACGGTTTTCTCTGGCCGAAGAGCAAGCTGCTCGCCTGGTCGGGCTCCTGCACAGACTGGAGAAAGAGCGGGAAATGGCTCTGGAGCTTACATTCAGCGGGCACGGCGAACGGCTCGAGATACTTGGCCTACAAGAGCGGCCGCAGCCCCATCGGACCAGGGTCGAGTTCTTCAAGCAGACCGGTGAAGGCAGGATCCTCTGCAAAGGTAAGGGAGTCGGCCACGCCGTCTCCAGCGGGCGGGTGCGGGTTTTGCACAGCCGGGACGACCTGGAAGAATTTCGAAAGGGTGAAATCCTGGTGGCCCGGGAGACCCAGCCCGACTGGGAGCCGGCCTTTCGCAAAGCCTCGGCGATCGTGACCGAGCTCGACCGGCGGGTGAGCCACTCGACCATCCTGGCCCGGGAGATGGGCCTGCCCGCCATCCTGCAGGCTGAAGGGTGTGCCTCTGTGCTGAAGACGGGGCAAGTGGTCACGGTATCCTGCGCCCGGTCACCCGATGGTCTGGTGATGGAGGGCGAGGTGCCCCACGAGGTGCAGGAGTTCAGTCTCCGGCGGATGCCGGAATTGAAAACCCAATTGATGGTCAACCTCTCCATGCCGGAGCGTGCCCTCTCTTCGGCTCAACTGCCCTGGGCCGGCGCGGGCCTGGTGAGAAGTGAGTTCATGATCGGCAGCCGGGTCCGGATCCATCCCCTGGCTCTATTGCAGCCGGGGCGCCTCTCGGCGGAGACCCGAAAAGCGGTGGAGCGACTGACTCACCAGTTTCAGGACGGTCGTCAATATTTTCTTACTCAGATGAGTCAGGCGACTGCTCTCATCGCCGCTGCTTTTCATCCTCGACCAGTGACCTTGCGTTTTTCGGATTTTAAGTCCGAGGAGTACGCCCGGCTTCTGGGGGGTGAAAGTTTCGAGCCCCAAGAGAAAAACTCCATGCTGGGCTGGAGGGGCGCCAGTCGCTACTTACATCCAGACTTTGCCGAGGCTTTCTTGTTGGAGCTTGAAGCGGTGAGGGTCGTTCGTGAGGAGATGGGTTTTACCAACCTCAAGGTGATGGTTCCCTTCTGCCGGACCCCCGAAGAAGGCGAAGAGATCGTCGAGACCATGCAGGAAGCGGGTCTCCAGCGAGGCGACGGATTTGAAGTCTGGGCCATGGCCGAACTCCCCTCCAACGTCATGCTAGCCGAGGAGTTTGCCGAGGTGTTCGACGGCATGTCCATCGGCTCGAGTGACCTGACCGCCCTCACCATGGGGGTGGATCGCAACTCCGAGCGGTTGTCGGATTACTTCGACGAACTCCACCCGGCCATGATGAAAGCCTACGAAACCGTGATCGAGGCCTGCCATAGCCAGGGAAAACCGGTCAGCTTCTGCGGTCAGGCAGCCTCCGAAGACCCGGAATTTGTAGCTCTTTTGATGGAAATGGGGGTCGACATCGTGAGCCTCGCCCCCGACGTGCTCCACTCCACGCTGGAGCGATTGACCGAGCGTTAGGAGTCGCTAGGAGCTCCTAAGGGTTGACCACCTGACCCTGTTGCCCGGGGGCACCGTTGGGGCCGGGTCTGCCGGGAGGGGCGGGTGCCTGGTAGAGGGGAGGGACCCAGCCCTGATAGTAGGCGGGTATGGCGGGGGCGGCTCCACCGGCTCCGGCGGCCCCACCCCGACCCCCTTGTCCGCCGGCGTTATCCACCTGGATAGCCGGCGGGTGAGCGACTCCCGCTAGCCTCACCGTCACGGTCCCCCCATCGCCTCCTGATCCACCGGCCCCCCCGTCACCGCCGATGCCGGGTGCAAAGGAAGCGCTCTCCTGAAAATTGCGGTTGGCCTGCAGGTAGAAAAAACCCGGACTACCATGCCCTCCGTTGCCTCCATGACCACCGTTGCCTCCCCGGGTAGAGATGTAGATGGGAGAGCCGGGAAGTAAGAAGTACTTCTGAGTGGTGCTGGGGCCGGTGACCGAGAGGTGAAGCACATCGTCCGCCACGGGTTCGAGCAAAACCGACACTCGGGGGCCGTTCTGGCCGTTCTCTCCGTTGGCACCGTGCCCGCCCTGGCGGCCATAGTCTCGAGAGGAGCTGCCGTCTCGCCCGTCCTGGCCGTTCTTACCGTCAAAGTTGAACCGCACGTCGGAACTCAAGGTGAAACTGCGGGCCGGTATCAGGCTGTACGAACCACCCTTCTCCAGTCTAGCAACCTGCCAGCGGTAATAGAGTCCCGGCCTGAGTTGAACGGCCAGGCGGTTGCCCTGAACCTCCTCCGACAGCACTTCCTTGTCCGAGGCGTAGACCTGGACCAAGTAGCGACTGCGCTTGTCTCCCTCCCAGCGTAAAGGAACCACCGGCTCCATGCCCAGCAGGCGAGCACCGTCGGGCGGCCAGGTCAACTGATCCTGAGCAAAGCCGACGGTGCAGGAGATAAGAAAGAAAGTGAGGACTAAGATTGTTCTGGTCATACCCCGCCTTTCGCGGAAAAAGCAAGGAGCCTTTTAGGCGTTACCAACGATTCTTCTTTTTCCAATGCTTTCTGTGCTTCTTGTCATTCTTTTTCCAGCCTCTATGGTCATTGCGGGGGCTATTGTCGTAACGGTGGTATTGGCGATGATTGGGGCAGTAGTAGTGGCCGGGAGGGGCACCGTAGTTGTAGTTGGGGTTGTAGCTCTGGGCTGTGGGGTAGTGAAACTGTGCGCCGGGCTTATATTGTACCTGGATGTAGGGATACTGCTGGGTTTGGGGGTAGCAGGCCTGGGCCCAAGCGGCTCCGGCGAGAAGGAGCACGCCGATCGCTACTGAGATACCGTGTCTTATCATGATGAATTAAACCTCCTAAGGGAATTTGGTGGCACTATTGTACTCCCGGTGTACGACTCGGGTGAGACAGGTTGTGACACTTTGGTAGGGAGGGTTCCGGATGTGGGGAAATCTCCGAGATGCAGAGAGCACTCGAGGCTTTGATGTTCAGCAACGTTTGGATCGGAGGTTCGGTATGAAGGCTATAGGCGGAATAAGGATCGGGGTGTTATTCCTCTCCCTTTCCTTTACCCTGCTGACCCTCGCTTTTCTCAGCTACGCCCTCAACCAGGCGGTTAGCTACGACCTGGACCTGGTCTACGACTTCCAGTTCTTACGAAAATTGCTGTTTTGGAGTTACGCCATACTAGGTCTGGCGGGACGGCTTATTCTAGCTCCAATGGAACGTACCGGTAAAAAGATCGTTACCTCTACAGTGTGTTTGACCTGTGGCATTTTGAGCACTCTTACCGGCTCGCTCTTTTATGCTTTCCTGCTTTTTCTGGCGTCAGAAGACCTCTTGCTTCTCTCATTGAGACACCCGGCTTTCAGCGACGCGGCGCTGCTTCGTACCACCAGATTTGCTCGAGTCTTTTTGTACGGGAGTATTCCAGTCGCCCTGGTGACCTTTTTTCTGGCGGTATATACCGGGCAATGGTGGCTCCTTGCGGTCTTGCCCATCAATCAGATCCTGTGTTGCCTGTTTTACCTGTCGTCGCTCGCTAAGCTACGAGAGTCTATACAGGTCCAGTTGATCGAGTCAGAAGACCTCTCGTTCTAAGAATCGCTCTCCACAACCGGGCTATCCCCCGTCTCCTGCTTGGAGAGCACCCACGAGCGGTACAGCACCAGGATGAAACCGAAGAGAATCCCCATGTCGGCGATGTTGAAGATATTGGTGCCGATGGGGCCGTAGCCCATGTACAGGAAATCGACGACGTGTTCCAGGCGGAAGCGATCGATGAGGTTTCCTACCCCGCCCGAGATGATGCCCACGTAGCCGAGGGAGCGAATCCAATCGAACTTTTCCGTTCGGACCAGATAGACGCCCAGCCCCACCAGCACGATCGCCGGAGCGATGATCAGCGTGATCCGGCGGGCAAGTGGGCTCCAGTTCGCTCCCAGGCTTCCCCAGCCACCGGTATTTTCGGCGTAGGTGAGGGTAAAAATCCCGCCCAGATAGTGACGAGGGGGCGCTCCTGCCATGGTCTCAATGGCCCACAGCTTGGTCACCTGATCGGCGAGTAGGAGTACCGTGAATAGCCCACCGAGGAGCAAGGTCCTTTGTGCGGTGCTATTAATGATCCATCTCGCGTTCAAAAATCGAGATCAAGTGACAACTTGCCTTTTGTAGTTGCCCCTGGCGGTTAGGAATAATGTAATCGTAATAGGGAGCCTTGGAAAACGCCTTCTCAGCGTTGTCGATGCGCTCCTTGATCTGTTCTTCGCTGTGGGCACCCTTTTCCCGCAACCGTTTTTCCAAGATCTCAAGCGGGGCCATCAAGAAGATGGTGATGCAATCCGGCCACACCCGCCGGGCCATTTCGGCTGTTCCCAGGTCCATCAAGCTAAACACGTGACGACCCTGAGCTACGGCCTTTTCTACGGGACGCCTTCTCACTCCGTAGGAGTAGCCGTTTTTGAAGGTGCGGTAAGCGGCAAATTCGTCGGCTGTCAGGTATTTCCCAAAGTCGACCTGATCTACGTAGTAGTAGTTCTTGTCGTCCGGGCGCTGTGGTCGAGTGGTCACTCTTTTGCAGTGATGGAGCTTCTGACCGAAGTGCTCGAGGAGGATCGGGGTCAAGGTCGACTTCCCGGATCCGGCAGGTCCGTCCAGCAAAAAAATTTTCGGCATCCTTACTATTTTTCCACGAATCGGGGGCACGAAACATGAACGGGTTGCGGTCAAACACGGCCGGGGCGTATGTAAACTCTACATGGATCGAGCTTGATTCATTAACTCGGTCAGATGCTTTAGCAAACCCTTCTTCTGTTCTTCGCGAAGCATTCCAAATCGGATCGGTACATCGAAGTCCTTGCCTTCGGTCTGTTTTCCACCACAGGTGGTCCCGATCAGGTGGAGATCGGGAGCGTTGTTTTGGGCTGGCAGAAAGAGTTGTATCGGGGTGTTGTTCGCCAATTTTTGTCGGGTCGCCAACAAGGCGCCACCCAGACTCAGGTTCTTCAAGACTCCCTTGCGTTCGGCTCCGTGCACGATATACTTCAGTTCGTAATTTCCCGGAAATCTCACGTGGGCCCGTCTCTGTTTGGGGATAGAAGTGCTCAGCCCCAATTCCTCTAAAATCTTGCCGACCCAGGTATCATTTGTCTTTTTGGCAAACTTCAAGCCGACCTGATACTGCCCGAGCACGGGTCGCGACCACATGACGGTAGCCTCCAGTCCGGCTTTGCCGCTGCCTTCGACCCCTTTGGGAGGCAAAAGCTGGACTTTGGCACCTTTTCTCCATCGACGATCGGTAGCGAGTCTGGCCCC
The DNA here is from genome assembly GCA_041676625.1 of Vulcanimicrobiota bacterium. Taxonomy (GTDB): domain Bacteria; phylum Vulcanimicrobiota; class Xenobia; order Xenobiales; family JADMJV01; genus JAEXNA01. The sequence continues at coordinate 5,095 of JBAYRN010000159.1, read as the reverse complement.
ACAGGCACTCAAATCTCTCAGATTGCAGTCCCTGGCGCCCCGTCTGGTCTGGCAACTCAGGGCAATGTTGCAGCGAGCTCGCGGGACTTCGCGCCTTTCGTCGATGCTTGGTCCCACCACGAAATCGCGGACGTTGTAGAGGAAATCCCAGAACATTTCGGTGACAGTATAAGTTCCTCTGAAGCCTCAGAAGACCTGCAGTCAGGAATGCCGCTCTATCAGCCTTTCCATGCCCGCGATACCCTTTCCCAGCGACTCCATGGAGGGTCCGTAAGATAGTCGGCAGAGGGTCGCAAACCGAGCGTGGGCCCGGCGCCTTCCGGGGTTTACGTCGAAAAAGACGCCGGGTACGGAGATCACCTTCTCTTCCAGTCCGTGCTTGAAAAAGTCGATCCCCTGGCGCAAGGAGGGAGGCAAGTCAGAGAGATCGGCCCAGACGTAGAAGGCCCCCTGAGGCTGGGAGGCCGGTTTTATCCCTAGACGCAGTAAGTTCTCCACCATGTAGTCTCTCTTGGCCTTGAAGTGGCGACCGATGGCCACCGCCTCCAGGTGCGCCCTTTCAGGCTCCAGAAGCTCCAGCGCTTGTTCCTGAATGGGGTGATTGGCTCCACCGTCCAGGAATGATCCGGCGCTGGCGATGGCCTCCACCAGCCTCTTGGGCCCGAGGGTCCAGGACAGCCTCCAGCCGGGATAACGCCAGTTCTTGGTCAGTCCGTCCACGATGACGACGGGGTCCTCCTCCACCTCATCGACGAAGCTTGCCGCTGAAACCGTCCGGCCCGGCTCCCCGGTGTAGAGAAAATGGGAGTAGAATTCGTCGAAGACAAACGTGCAACTGTTGCTTCGAGCCAGCCCCACCCAATCAGCCAACTCCTGACCCTCCACCACCTGGCCGGTAGGGTTGCAGGGGTTGGATATCAGGACCAGGCGAAGACCTCGCCCGGCGATCTCGTTTTCCAATACCTCGGCGGTGATCCGATAACCCTGCTTGTGGTCGAGCAAGATCGGGATGGGGATGAAGGAGCGGAAGTTTGCCAACAGCTCCTCGTAGGCGGTGTAGTCGGGGATGAAATGACCAATGTTGCAGGGGGCGATGGAAGCCGCGAGTCGAGTCAGAGCCGCCCTCCCACCGCCCGCCAGGCACACGTTTTCGTAGGTGTACTGGCTCTTTTTGCCTTGTCGATACTGCTGATTGTAGAAGTCAGCGACCTTCTGCCGCAACGGGCGCCAGCCTTCCACCGGACCGTAGGCGTGCTGGGCGGGGGTCAGCCTTATGGTGTCGACCCGAGGCGGCGAGTCCGGTAGATCACCGGATTCGGGGGAGCCCTGACCCAGGTTGGCCCAATCGGGATGGCCGTAAACAAAGCCGTGCCGGCCGGCTTCGTGCATCACGTAGATCACCCCGGTGCGGGGTACTTGTCTTATTCCTGGCATTTCTTCCATGGCAAGGAGGTTCTGAGAAGACGAACTCTGGCCTTCTAACGATCCAGGCCACCCTTAAATTTTATCGAAGCCGAGGGTATGGTGGTCAATCCTTTAGAAAATGGCTGGGAGTGTGTCTATCAAAGGGCTCACGCCTGGATGTCGTTTCAGATGCTACTCGAGTTCGAGCCTGGGCTACGAACGCCCGAGTGGCCGGCCATTCTTCAGGCGGCCCTCACGCACGATCACGGCTGGATGGAGTGGGATGAAGCTTGCCTGGACGGACAGGCTCCCGACTCTTTTACCGTGAGTGGAGTAGACAAAGCCCTGAAGATCACCTCCCGGGGCGTGGAGTTGGCGGCTCATCAGAGCCTGGATGCTGCCGTGTTCGTGGCTCGCCACATCGAAGAGCTTTATAGTCGAAGAGCGGAAGGTCCGCTGGTGGACCACCTGGCCCAGATCCGGGAGCAGCGTCTGGGCTGGATGAGGGAACTGGAGCTGAGCGAGGAGGCGGTGGAGCGAGGCTATCAACGAGTCTTGTGGGCGGACTCGGCGTCCTTGATCCTTTGTGTGGCCGATCAGGAGTTCGTGTCAGAGCTGTCTTTAAAGATTGACGAAACGGTGTATCAACTTGCCCCGACAGGAGAGCACTGGACCCTCGAGCCCTGGCCGTATATCACTGATGAACTCGTGGTCTCCGTGCAGAGCCGCATCCTCGAGCAACAGAAATTCGCCAGCGAGCAGCAACTGCGGAGCGCTCTTGCTGCTACAGAACCGAGAAGCAAAAAGTGGATCCTAAGGCCTCTTGAGACAGGAGTAAACTGATCGGAATTACCCAGAGCTTTTCCTCCAGGCGAACTGCCTGGGTGCCGTTGTAGGCTAGGATGGGGAAACCACCCTACGAGTGAATGGATGAAGTGTCAGGTAAAGCGCCCTGCCGGCCAAGCTTTCGGCTACGCCCTTAAGGAGGGCGAAGTTTGCTGAGCCTGATAGCAAATAGCGGCCTGGTTGCCGATCCTGATCCACCATGCGCTTGATGGCAGTAAGTAATTCCGGCGCTTTCTGAGCCTCATCGATGGTAAGTCCTCCCGGTTCAGACAGTAGCGCTTCGGGATTGCTTCGGGCTGCCTCAAGGTGCGCGAAGTCGTCCAGCGTGATATAGCGTCGTCTAGCCAACTCGGGATGTCTCTTTCATGGTATAGTGTCTTTTCCCCACTTTCCATGTGCAATTATGACACGAATGAGTCTAAAATTTCTGCAATCACCGAATACGGGGCAATTCTTGCGCAGGTCCTTAATCGGCTGGTCGGCCGAACTCTATCCCCAGGTCGTGTTGGCCGCTCAAGCCTTCGAACTGCAGCGTGTAGCGGGTCTTGCCCTGTCTGGTCTGCTGGCGGGTCACGGTGTAGGCGGGAGTAGCCTCTCCCTCTTTGCTCTTGAGCCGGGGTACCTGGCCGTCCGAAAGCGGAGGGGTGGTCACCTGCATCGTGGGGGTGTCGGAGAAATCTCCGGAGAGCTGCAGACTGTAAGCGTCGGCGGAAGAGTCGTATTGATGGGTGAGGGCCCAGGCCCCCCGTCCGTCGGGACTCTTGAAATCGAGGCTCATCGGTTGACCTTCGAGTTCACTGGGAATGTGGGGAACGATCTTCAAGACAGGCTTATTGTCGGTCCGGTCGATTCTGGCTCCCCCGATCACTTCGACCAGGGCCCAGGGAAGAGTGGCGTTGGTCCAGCCAAAGCCGGGGCCCTCTCCTTGAGTCTCTTCGTAGCGCCCTGCTTGCACGGGAGGGTGATCGCCTTTCACCACGTCGTAGCGCTCCAGAATGATACCGTCGCGGGAGTGCACGGTGTTGATGGTGTCTAGCCACTTGCCGGTGATCCGGGCCGCTTCTTCGTAGCGCCCATAACGAGTGGCCGCTTCCACCGCGATCATGTGGTGGGGTGCCCATCCGGAGGGCCCGTTCCACTGCATCTCGGGGTGGCCATAATCTTCGGCGGTCGATGCTATACCGTGATCCTTCTCGAACAGCGCCATGTTGTCGAGGCTTCGTTCGATCATCTGCTTCTCTTCCGGCACTTTGGGATCCAGCATGCCCACCCACAGGGGTCCGTAGGCGGCCGATAGACTGTCCTCGCCTGTTTGCAGGCCCTTGCCTTCTCCTTGAAAGCGGTAGTCACGGAACATCCCGCTCTCTTCATCCCAGCAGAACTTGATGGTATCGGCTTTGCGCTGAGCCGCCTCGGCCTTCCAGCGGGCAGACTCCATGGTCAGCTTTTGAGCACCCTCAAAATCACCCCGCTCTCGAGCTTTGTCACCCAGGGTGGTGGCGATTTCCGACATGTCGTTGGCGTATCGATACAAAAACGCCTGGAGATCGGGAGGAACCAGGTCCAGGGTCTTTCCGTAGTAGCGGGAGGTGGTATCCAGGCCCGACTCATCCATGGCAAACTTGTGGTTGGGACCGCCCCAGCGCGAGAGATTGACCTTTTGTCCGTCGATCTCTCGAACTCCCCGCTCGCCTTCGCCCGGCTTGTTCCAGAAACCGTGGTAGTCCTTGCCCATGATATCGTAGGCCTCGCCCAGCCATCTTTCGGTGAAGGCCGAGCCTTGCTCCGATTCCCGGACCGGAGTCGACATGCGGACCAGAGCCGGAAGGATCGGAGGCTGGGACTTGTTGAGATAGACCGAACGGGCTGCGTTGGGCACCCGGCCGGTGCTCTTCAAGAGGTAAAGCAGATTGTCGGTCATGCCGTCGACTGTCTTTTGTTGCCCCTGGAGCTGCATGCCTTTGCTCATAAAGAGGGTATCCCAGTTAAATTGGGTTTTGAAGATTCCCAGGCTCGGGACGGCCGCGGGGTTGAAGATCTGCATGGCGGTGTTCTTGGGGTCCACCGAGGGAGCCACGGTCAGTTCCGACCAGTTGTCACCAATTTTGTCGTAGAGAGTTTTCCAGCCGGGCTTAGCCGAGATCGCTCGAAGTTCGCTGCCCTCCTGCCGATCCGCGCTAGGGACCCATTCCCGATTGGCATCAAAAAAGGTCTCCAACTGCTTGTTGTCGCCGGCCATGTGAAAAGAGCCCAGGATGTCCTTGTGCAGGCGAACCTGCGGCTGTCCGTTCGGGTCTGTGAGGGGGAAATCCTTAAGCGAGTAAGCGCGGTCTCCCACCACCAGCTTGTCGTCCAGTCTGGCCAGCACCAGATTGTGGCCGTTTTTCGAGAGCACGGTCACCTCTTGTGAGGGACTCCGAACTTCCACGTCTTGAAGCCCGGTCTGAACGGAAATCCCACCAATATTCAGAACTTCCTCGGCGCTGGTCGTGCGAGCCGGGCCCAGGGCCGCCTTATCGACATCCACCGGCTTCAGGCTGGAGCCCTCCTGGCGTACTCCAAAGACCAGCTCACCCAGACCCTTCTGATGGATCTTCGAAGCCACGCTCGGATCTTTCAGGCTCTCGTGCACCGAACGCAAACGCCGGTCCAGCTTGCCCGCGTCTTTGGCGGCCACCTTCAGTTCGACACCGCCGAGGCTAACCCGGCGCAGCCCTTCCAGGCCTTTGGGAGACATCCAGCTCGAAAGCTCGTCGGCGGCCAGCATGGTCTCCGGGCCGACCGCACTCTTGTCGGCCGGGGGGCCGCTCAATCTAGCCCGTATCCCGATCTCGGCCAGTTCGTT
>JBAYRN010000158.1:0-10770 GCA_041676625.1 Vulcanimicrobiota bacterium | reverse complement strand
TCAAGCGCCAACCGACCGACCTTATGGAAAGAGAGGAGCAGATCAGCGCCGAAGGACGGGTCGTCCTGATCGGCTATCGGCGCCACGGCGAACTGATCGGAAACGTGCTGAAGGAAGCCGGCCATGCTCCGCTGGTCATCGATCTGGACTTCGACCAGGCCCAGCACGCCCGAGAAGCCGGTCTCGATTCGGTTTGCGCCGAGGCCACTTCACCGGAGTTTCTGGAAAGGAGCGCCCTCAACAAGGCCAAACTGGTGATTGTCGCGGTCTCCGATATTCTGGTCAGCCGTTCCATCATCGAGCACGTCACCCGAGGTACCGAAAATCCACCGAATACGGTATTGATGGCTCCGGACGTTGAGCACTACGACCTGGCCTGTGAGATGGGGGTCAGTCAGGTGATACTGGCGCCGCTGGAGACTGGTCTTGAAATGATCCACCAATCTCTCCTGCTGCTCGAGTACGGAGAAGAAGAATCCCACGCGGTGGTTGACGCCGTCCGGCGCAATCGTTACGAAGTTAGCCCGGGATTGCGCCACAGCCTGAACGCTCGTGGTTTGCGCCTGGAATGGGTGAATCTTCAGGTGGATAGTTCTGGCACTCTTAAAGACCTGGATCTGCGCTCCCAGACCGGGGCGTCGGTGGTGGCAGTCATGCGGGGCGAAGACCTACAGACCGATGTCGGCCCCGATCTAGTGATGGCCAAAGGCGACCGGGTCGGCATCGTGGGCAGCCGCGAAGCTCGCCAGGCATTTCGAGGGTGGGCCGCCGGAAAGCAATAGCTGGCGCGCCGCGGGACTATCGCAAGAAATCCAGAAGCGCCTACCTATGGACTCCATCGGCTGGATAATCGCGCTCTGTTTTTCGATCTTACACGTCTTCGGTCTGGCCTCGGCCCTGCACGCCATCTTAAACTCCCGCACAGCCAGTGGCGCCATCGCCTGGTCGATCTCGCTCTTTACCTTCCCCTACCTCACCCTCCCTTTTTACTGGGTACTGAGCCGGCAAAAATTCCACGGATATGTCAAGCTCCTGCGAGATCACTCCCTGATCCACCACCGCTATCGTGAAGTCGAAGAGTTCATGGACGGTCTACAGGCCTTTCGGGCCATAGGTAGCTTCGATACCGAAGGCGCAACCCCCGGCATGGGTGTGCTGGAGCGTCTGACGGACCTACCCTTCACGGGTCGCAACAAGGTCAAGTTGCTGGTCGACGGGGCCGAGACGTTCGAAGCTATGTTTAAGGCCGTGGACGAAGCCAAGGACTACATCTTGGTACTCTTTTACATCATCGGTGACGATGAGATCGGCAATGAGTTCAAACGAAGACTATTGGCCCGAGTCGACGAGGGGGTACGGGTCTACGTGCTCTACGACGAACTCGGCTGCATGACGTTTCTGAGCCTACAGTACATCGAGGATATGCGCGTGCGAGGTGTGGAGATCCACCCCTTCTACACCACCCGAGGTGGTTTCAATAAGCTGCAGTACAACTTTCGAAACCACCGCAAGATCGTGGTGGTCGATGGCAAGGTGGCTCTGACCGGCGGAATCAACGTCCACGACGACTCCTGCGGCAGTAGCAAGTTCTACGGAAACTGGCGGGACACCCACTCCATCGCCTGGGGACCCATCGTACAGAATATTCAATTCGTGTGGGCTGAAGACTACTACTGGGCCACCGCCAATCTACCAGAGCTCAACTGGCGGCCCACCCCGGCCCCCCGGGAGGCCAACCAGAACGCCCTCTACGTACCTACCGGACCCGCCTCCAGTCTACCAGGCGGTGTGCTTTTCTTCGTGCATTGCATCCAACAAGCCAAAAAGCGTTTATGGGTAGCAAGCCCTTACTTCATTCCCGACCAGTCGGTCATCGAAGCCCTGATCCTGGCCAGTCTGAGAGGGGTTGATGTCAGGATCATTCTTCCTAAGCGCTACGACATGCTGGTGATGTATCTGGCCTCCTTTAGTTCACTCTTAGAGTTGGAGCACAGTGGAGTCCGGTTTTTTCGATACCACACCGGCTACCCTCATCAAAAGTGTATGTTGATCGACGATGACATGGGCTGGGTGGGAACTTCCAATCTCGACAACCGCTCTATGAGACTCAATTTTGAGGGAAATTTGGTGGTCCAGGACAAAGAGTTCTGCCAGGAAATGGAAGCAATGTTGCAACACGATCTGGACCGGAGCGTGGAAGTCGGGCCGGAAGACTACTACAGTCGCCCCTTGCTCTTTAAACTAGGGGTAAAAATCGCGAGACTATTCGCCCCCGTCCTGTAGGCACAAGCCATGATTGCAGAAGTTGTCAAAACCTTCAATCTCCTAACCCGGCCCCTGCATCGCCAGTTCTGGTTGCCCAGCCGGAGCGGAGCCGCCACCGACCAACCGGGCGTGGTCTTGATAAGCGTGGACGACCTGACCGAGCGTGAAGAAATAAGGCTTCAAAGGTTGCTTTCCAATTATCGAATCCAGCCCCTACTCGACTCGAAACTACCTCCCAATCACATCGACGAGCACCTGGATCCGGAGTCGTTCTGGGAATCTCTATATCGTGCCGGAATGCTGACCGGATTCACCGTTTCCCGGGCCCGGCTATTGATGAGCGGCCGAGTGAGCCTGGCCGTGCATATTTGTGAGATCGACGACCTGGCCAGACTCCATTTTCGCCTGATGGAGGGAAAGCCGATCACTCACATCGGAACCCTCGCCACCGACCGGGCTACTCGGATCCGAAGGTTAGGAAAGTTCTTGCGGGGGTTGGAGACTCGCCCCTACGAACTATGGCTGATCGCGCGTAATCAAAAGCGAGCCTATCTGCCCGCGGTGTTGCCCTTACCCGAAGAGCCGTTGACGGTGGACGAAGTCTATCAGATGGCCACCCGCCGGCCCTACCTCGATCCCGATACCCACGCCGTGGAGAAGCTTCCCAAGCTTCCGGGTACGCTCCGAATCATGACTTACAACGTGCATAGCGGAATCGGGCTCGACGGCCGTCTCTCCCTGCGCCGAATAGCCGAAGTGCTGCACAAATACGACCCTGATTTCGTGGCTTTACAGGAGTTAGATCTCGGGTGTCGGCGCACCCGAGGCAAAGATCAGTTGGACGAGCTCAAAAATCTATGGCCTTCGGAAGGAGAGTTCTTTCCCCTGGTCCGGATGAAGGGCGGGCGCTATGGGATCGGATACCTTTCCCGGCTTCCGATCAAGTCGTGCAACTCTCAGCTTTTACCTTCGGTTGCTCAGATGCTACCGCAAGAGGCCCGGGGAATCCAAAAAATCACCGTGGAACTGCCGGACCAATCCCAGTTGGATATCTGGAACACGCACCTCGGTCTCACCCTTAAGGAGCGTCGAGCCCAGATCAAAGCTCTGCTCAAACTCACTTTCGAGTCTAGAGCCCAGATCTTGACTGGAGATTTCAATTGCCGGCCACGGAGTAAGGAATACCGCATGATCTCCAGGGCCTGGCAACCCACCCAGCACAACCCCGCCAAGACCTGGTTTGGTACCTTTCCGGTGCGTCACCTGGACTACTGTTTCTTTCGAGGAGAGATCCGGGTAGTGCAATCATACGTTCCCAAAAACTCCCTCACCAGGCTAGCTTCCGACCATTTACCGCTCATCACCGATTTTCAATTGCCCGGTGGGTAGGACTTTTGTCGCGGTGTGGAGCAGTACGCTCCGAACTGCTCGAAGGGGGATTTTTCCTTGACAAAAACAGCTGCAAAAGAGATGGCCCTTGAAAGGGTGTATCGCTTCGAGAAAGACTGCGCCAATAAGGTCTATATGACGCAGCCCATCGGCGACGGTGAGGTGACGGATTACACCTGGAGTGAAACCATGAACCAGGTTCGCCGGATGGCCGCCCACCTCCAATCGCTGGGTTTCCCGCCCGGCTCAAAAATCGCCATTCTTTCGAAAAACTGCGCTCACTTTATGATGAGCGACCTGGCCATCTGGATGGCGGGCTACGTTTCGGTGGCGCTATACCCGACCCTGAATGAAGAAACCATCAAATACATCCTTGATCACAGCGAATCCAAGCTGCTATTTGTAGGAAAGCTCGACACCTGGGACAAGCAGAAAGGATCGGTGCCCGAAGATATGCCGTGCATCGCCTATCCCCTGGCCCCGCCCACAGACTACAAGACCTGGGACGAAATCATGGCCGAAACCGAGCCTCTCACCGACAACCCGGTGCGGGATCCCGACGACACCGCCATGCTGATCTATACCTCCGGGTCCACGGGTCAGCCCAAGGGGGTGGAACACACCTTCGCCAGCACCATCGCCCTGCCGGTGGTGGTCAAAGACCTTTTAAACGTCAATCCCAGCGATCGAATGATCTCTTATCTGCCTTTGGCACACGCTTTCGAGCGTTGCGCCATCGAAATGCTGAGCTTCGTGGTTCCGGTGCACCTATTCTTCGCCGAGACCATCGAGACGTTCGTCCAGGACTTACAACGGGCCAGGCCCACCATCTTCCACTCGGTACCTCGCCTGTGGCTCAAGTTCCAACTGGGGGTTTTCAAGAAAATGCCCCCTCACAAGCTGGAATTCTTAAGCAAGATACCGATCATCGGTGGCATCGTGAAGAAAAAAGTCCTGACCGGCCTCGGTCTCGATCAAGCCAGGATCGCCATCACTGGCTCGGCTCCCGTGCCTCCGGAGCTGATCAATTGGTATCGCGGTCTGGGCTTGGAGTTACTGGAAGGCTACGCCATGAGCGAAGACTTCATCTACTCTCACCTTTCCCTACCCGGTAAAGCCCGGGTGGGCTACGTGGGCAACCTGGTCAAGGGTGCCGAATCCCGCATTTCCGAGGAAGGGGAAATCCTTCTCAAGAGCCCCGGCAACATGAAAGGCTACTACAAAGAGCCCGAACTCACCAAAGAGTCCTACACCGAAGACGGTTTTTTCAAGACTGGCGACCGTGGTGAGTACGACGAAAAGGGTCGATTGAAGATCACGGGTCGGGTCAAAGAGTTGTTCAAATCACAAAAGGGTAAGTACATCGCACCCGCCCCCCTGGAGAACCTGCTCAACGCCGACAACAACGTGGAAATGAGTTGCGTCACCGGGTCCGGTCTTAAGGCTCCGCTGGCCTTGATTCAATTGTCGGAAGCACTGCGAGACGAACAGCAAAAAGCAACCCTGGACAAGGTCAAAGTTGAAGAGCAACTCAAAAGCCTTCTCAGCAGCGTCAACTCCAAGGTCGAAGAGTGGGAAAAGTTGGATAGCCTGGTGGTCATCTCCGAGGAATGGACCATCGAGAACGACTTTCTGACCCCCACGATGAAGATCAAGCGCCGGGCCATCGACGACGCTTACGGTTCGAAGCTGGAAGACTGGAGCAGCGAAGGCAAGAAAATTATCTGGGCGTAGATGCCCCGATAGCGCGGTCGGTGCGCTCCACGTAGCAAGGATGGCAGACCGGCGAATATCTGGTGTCGGCTCCCAGCATGACCTGGGGGCCGTCCAGGATGGCTTTTCCTTCTGCATCGTGGCGAAGATTGAAAACCGCCTTGCGGTTGCAAAACATGCAGGTGGTTTTGACTTCTTCGATGGCGTCGGCTAGTTCCAGGAGACGACGCGAGCCAGGAAACAGGGTGGTGCTGAAGTCGGTACGCAAGCCGTAGGCGATGACCGGTACGTTGTGCTCCAGGGTGACCTGACGCAGCGCCTCCACCACAGCCGGGCTCAAGAACTGTCCCTCGTCCACCAGCACGCAGTGTAACCCCTTAAAGAGTTCGGGCGATAGGACGGTGTCGTCGTCCAGCAGCAGGTCGGCTTGATAGCTCAAACCCGCCCGAGAACGAACCACTTCGGCACCGAAGCGATCATCTTGTCGGGGTTTGAGCAGGATGACTCTCTTGCCCTGCAGTTCATAGTTATGGCGAACTGCCAGGAGGTTCAGGGTTTTGGCGCTACCCATGGCGCCGTATCGAAAATAGAGCTTGGCCATCTAGTGGGGACTAAAGCCAGGATGGGCTCAATTCCTCTCCAAATAGAGTTTCAACAATCGGCTGAAGAGGTCGGGGATCGTCTTCATGACCTCCGGTCCCTCCACGAAGGCCACTCGGAACTGAGTGCGCCCGGTATTCTCGGGGTTGGTGCTGCGATCGTAGAAACCCTCCATGGGTGCCGTCAGGAGAGTTCGGGGGCCCTCCGGGGTCTCCACTCGGCCCTCTTTGGCGCACCACATCACAAAGTCCAGGGCCGAGAAATCTTCTCCCACCAGGGGAGCAACATCGATCACCGAGTAGAGGGAGGCTTCCGGTTGCGAGACGATGGCCTCGGGTAAAGCCGCCTTCATGTCGTGATAAAAGCTCTTCACCAGGCCGCCGTAGTAGGTCCGTTGTTTTTGAAACCAGTCCTTCAGATCTTCCACCGACTCGTCCCCGAGTGCCGCGAAAACCGATTGGCCCAGGGTACTCGGGCAGAGCGAAGCGGTGTTTTCGGCCACGCATTGAGCGTGCAAATGAGCGTTGTCGGTCACCAAAGCCCCGATCCGTAGACCGCAGGCGTTCCAAACCTTGGAGGCCGTCTCGATCCCGATCCGCCGCCCTTCGATGCCAGGCACCTCTCGATTGGAGAGGCTCCAGACCGAGGGGGCCTCCTCCTCGGCATAGTGAAGCTCCCGATAGGCTTCATCGGAAACCAGCCAGCAGTTAAATTCGACGCAAAGTTGCGCCAGTCTTTTCAGATCGTCGTTTCGATAAAGGCTACCAGTGGGGTTGTCGTAGGGAATGATCACCACCGCTCCTGGCCGGTACTTTTCAAAGGCCTCCCGCAGTTGGCTCTGAGCGGGTAAAGGAAAACGTCCCTCGGAAGTGAGATAACGGCGCAGAGATACCACCCGGCGGCCCAGACGCGCGGCAAAGGCCAGATAGTTTGTGTAGGCGGCGTCGATGATCAAGAGCGGCTTTTCGTCACTTCCAGCCGGTCCGCAACAGGCTAAAATCAATAACTCCATAGCCTGGGAGCCACCATCGGTGATCTGCACGTGGAGCTTGGCCACGTCCTCCTCCGGTACACTCGCTGCCAAAATCTTCTTGACCGCGGCGATCGCCCGGTCGGTGCCCACCGTGGCGGTGTATCGAACCACCCCGTCGGAGAACTCGCCCTCAGCCGTTCCCAGGTTCCTGAGAGACCGCTGCATGGCCGGGTGCATCGGCAAGGAGACGTTGCCGATAGCGACATTGACCGCTCGGGTGTCATCCTTTCTTTGGGCGAAGGCGATGCTGGCCACCCGGATGGCGGAAGGCTCGCGCTGGGAAGCGTAAACAGAGAGTTGCGGTTCGGCTATGGTCTTCATAGCTCGAGCGTTCGCTTCGGCTAGCAAATCCCCCGTTTAACGGGCTATTTTTTGAGGGGGAGAGCCTTCTCTCAACCAGGTCCGAAGGAGCTCCTCCCGCTCCTCTAGCTGCTCCAGGGTACACTGACTCTGGCCGTTGACCCGTTGCAGGCTGTTGAGGTGAGCGTGGATCTTGGCGTAAGGCACCTTGTGGCTCCGATAAAGCTCGTTGACCAGCGAAGATAGTACACCCCCGCGGCGCCGTTGAGCCAACTTCTGTTCGGCCAAGAGCCGGGTCACCTCGGGGGCATCTCCGGAGTTCACAGGGGCCACGGGTTCCGGTTCATCGATCATATCGGAAGCAAAATCGAAAAAGGTTTGCCCTCCCTTGTCGGTGGGAGACGTCTCCACCACTCCAGCCCGCTCAGGCACGGCCGAGAGAAAGCGATAGGCGATCTCCTCGTCATCCGGTTCGGTCCTCAACCTCTCCTCGGCCTCACCCGGCAGCAGGCCGTCTCCCAGAACCTTGCCGATGGCGTGGTGGCGCTCGGAGGTCATGGAGGCGGCGAACTCCACCAGCTTGGGTAGCGAAGGAATGTACAGGTATCCGGCCTGGTCCTCCAGCCCCGAAACGAGTCGCACCAGTCGCCCGGCGGCCTGCCGAAAAAACATCTCGGTCTGCACCGGAGAGAGGTAAACCCCGACTCGCAAGCGAGGTATGTCCACCCCTTCGGAAACCATTTTCACGGAGACCAGCCAGGGAGTGTCACCCTGGCGGAATCGGTTGATCCGCCCGGTCGCATCCTTGTCATCGTTAGTGACGGTTACCGGCCGGATGCCGCTCACTCGTTCCAAAACTTCGGCCAGAGCACGGACGTTCTCCACGTCTCGGCCGAACACAATGCCTCCGGCTTGGGGGTGCTCGGTTCGCAATTGTAGTAAGTGCTGATGCGCTTCCCGGAGGAGTTCGGTGACAAATTGACCTTCGGGGGCGAAAGCTGTGCGGAGCCGGTCCGCCCCCATCTGGCGGGTCAAACGAGTACTCAGATCGTAACTGTGGATCTCCCCTCCCCGCTCCCACTGAAAGTCACCGTCGTGATGGGGAAAGTAGAGGGGTGCGCAGTAGCCGTCCCGGAGCGCCTCGCCGTAACCGTAGGAATAATCGGAAATTGAGACCCCGTGATCACCTCCCGTGTAGCTCACGAAGGGGATGGGGTTTGCATCGGAGCGAAACGGAGTTCCACTCAACAGTAAGCGACGCTCGGCGTTGGCAAAGACGCTACGGAGGGCATCTCCCCAGGTTCGGTTGTCTCCGGCGTGATGGATCTCGTCTAGGATGACCAGGCGCCGCAGCCTTTTACCGGTTCGTAAGGACCGCGGCCCCATCCCCAATCGCTGGTAAGTAAAGACCCGACCCAGGCAATCCTCGGATTCCTGGTCGTTCTCGGAATCGAGATGCACCCCCCAGGCCGCCATCTCTTCAGCCCACTGACGACAGATGTGGACCGAAGGGCCCACCACATCAACCCGGTCTGCGGCTCCGCGGTGCAGTTCGTTGACTGCAACCATCACGGCGAATTTGGTCTTGCCTGCTCCCGGGCATGCGTCGACCAGAAAGCTGTCGGCAGTAGACCTCAGAAATTTTGCGTAGGCAGCTTTGGCCCAGTCTCTGGGTTTAAACCCTTTGATTACTCGAAGTGCCATGAGGGTGACCGAGCAAGGTTGGAGCCAGAGCTCTCCACTCCTGCTGAAAACTTTTAATCAGCTCGCGAGCTTGCCCGAGATCGAGCGGGCGCGGCAGGGCAACGCAGCGGCCACCCCACTCGAACAATCCCGCCTTAAACGCCAGGCGCTCCAGATCCAGGACCGATTCGTGGATACACTCAAGCTGGCCGGAAGCACACAACGCGGAAAGCGTGCTGAGCTTGGAGTTGAGGGGACTCAAGAAGCACCCTGGCCAGCTCTGAAGTTCCTTAAAATCACCGAGTCGAACCGCCTTCCGGCTACAATTTCCTCCCAGAAACTCCTCCCACCTCACCAATCGGGCAGCCAGGGCGGCACGAGAAATGGGCTTGGCCAGGACGTCGTCCATGCCGGAGGCCAGGCAGCGCTCTCGCAGATCGCTGGCCAGATGCGCGGTGACAGCGAGAATAGGAATCAGGGCCTGGGGTCCACCCAGAGCCCGGATCTCTCGAGCCACATTGTAGCCGTCTCGACCAGGCATCTCGATATCCATCAACACCAGTCGTGGGTCCTGAGACAGTAGCTCCAGCGCCTCCTGGCCGTCATTGGCCAGAAGGCACTGATAGCCCCACCCTTCCAGCATCTTCTTGATCACCAGTCGATTGATCTCGTGATCCTCAACCACTAGAATGAAAGAGCCCGGGGGAGGAGCAGGGGCAGGTACTTCCTGAACGGGGGTGGGCACTTCCGGAGGTTGAGAAGGATTGAGAAGCTCTTCCATGGCGGTCACCAGGATGGTTCGAGTTACCGGAGTCATCAGGTGGCGTCTTAGACCATTTCCAGACTCCTCCCCCACCGTCTGTCCGGGGTCCAGGAGAACCACCGAGGGACGGTCCGAACCGAAGTGTCCCAATTTCCGAATCACCAGGTCAGCCTGTTCCGGCCCGGGGGTCGATTCACACCCCCATCCGTGCAGGGCTCGTTCCAGGGCCTGTTTCTGGGGTGCACTCGGTACGGCCACCCAAACTTTCAAACCATTGAAATTGGGAGCCACGAAATCGGTTACGAAACGAAGCGGTAACTCCACCACGAACCTGCTACCCTGACCCACCTCACTCTGCAAGGTCAGACGGCCCCCCATCAGCTCCGAAAGAGATTGGCAAATCGACAGCCCCAACCCGGTGCCGCCGTACTCTCTAGTGGTGGAGACATCGGCCTGAGAAAACGGCTTAAAGATCTCTGCCTGCTTCTCCCCGGGGATACCGACCCCCGAATCGGTTACGCTAAAGAGCAACCAATCTGGTTGTGGGGCAGCCACGATCAGGCGTACGTGTCCTTTAGCGGTGAACTTCACCGCATTGCTCAACAGGTTGATCAAGATCTGCTTGAGTCTGGTGGAGTCGCCTTCAACCTCTCGGGGCACCGCCGCGTCCACCCAGACCTGCAAGTCCAGGCCCTTTCGGTTGGCCTCGTAGTTGATGTTGGCAAGCGATGCCAGCACGGCCTCCTCGGGACTGAATATGTGATGGTCCAGGACCACCTGATCAGACTCCAGTTTAGAAAAGTCGAGCACACCATTGATCAAAGTTGCCAGAGAGCGGGCCGACTGAATCACCTGCTGCAGTTGCAGTCGCAGCGTAGGGTCGTCTTCGCGTTGAGCCAGATCTTCGGTGAGCCCTAGGATACCGTTGAGTGGAGTTCTCAATTCGTGACTCATCTGAGCCAGAAAAAGGCTCTTGGCCCGGGTGGCCCGCTCGGCTTCCACTCGAGCCGATTCCGCCTCGGCG
>JBAYRN010000157.1:0-10836 GCA_041676625.1 Vulcanimicrobiota bacterium | reverse complement strand
GCACGAAGCTGGGTGATTTGTTCGTCTGGTAACTCTGCCGTCATCATTCAAGGCCTCCTCGCCTGAACAGATTCTAGCTGAGAAAGGTGCTCTCAAGTCAGACACAGTTGCCGACAGCTTACGATGGACGAGCCCCTAGCGGGACTGGACCCGCTAGCTGTTGTCAAGGTGCGGGAAATTCTCCTCACTTTGAAAAAACGCTCCATTGGAATTCTAATCACGGACCACCGGGTGCTGGAAACACTTCAACTCGTGGACCGTGCCTATGTGCTTCACGAAGGCAAGGTGCTCCAAAGTGGGACGGCCGAGGAAGTCAGAAATTCGACCGATGTGCAACGGCACTATTTGGGTGAGCCTTCTCGTGCGACTTTTTGAGCGATATCTCCTCACGGAACTCTTTAAGCCTACTCTTTATGGGCTTGGCCTTTTCGGTCTCCTCTTTTATTCCGCCGAACTATTGACCGGGGGAGGCCGTCATCTCTTAGATAATGCTCAGACGACTTCGGTTTTAGGACACTATTTGCTTCTGAGGCTACCTCAGATCTTTGTGCTGATCGCCCCTATGGCATGCTTACTGGGCACGATCCTCGGATACAGTCGCCTCAAGCGAGATCAGGAGTTAGCTGCCCTGGAGGTGGGAGGAATTCCCTTCCTTCGAATCGCCCTCCCTGGCCTCGTGGTGGGAATTTTACTGGCCCTATTGAGTTTGGGGCTCAGCGAGTATGCCGTGCCTACCAGTGCCCGAAAGTCCAACGATCTTCTGACCGGTGCTGCCGGAATGGCAAGCTATGTCAAAGCTATCTCTGCAGGCCCCTACGTGACGAAAAATCGGGAGGAGCGGGTGGTCACAGCCTACGGTGTTGACACCGAAAAAATGGAGATCCATGGACTTTTCGTGCACATCTTCTGGCAGGGCAAACGCTTAAGAGAGATCTACGCCGAAAGGGTGCGCTGGCACGACGGAGCCTGGTATTTGAAAGAATACAGTGAACTCACCTATGATCAAAGTGGAGTGCTTCTGGACCAGATGGTACTAGGGGAGAGTTGGACCAGACTCCCGATCCTAGAAGGCCTCGCCTCCCCCCAAGAACTGGCACGACGTCGGCTACGACCTCAAGAGATGAGCCACGGGGAACTAAGAGCCCTGATTAGAACGATGCCTGCCGGGATAGAGAAAAAGAAGCTAGAACTGGAAGCCCACCAAAAGACTTCCATCCCCATGGCTTGCATCGTTTTCGCCCTGCTCGGCACGGCCCTCGGGAGTGTCTCTGCCTCCAGCGAAGCCTCCATGGGACTAGGAAAGGCTTTGTTACTTCTCTTTGCCTACTACTTCGTGATGACTCTAAGTGTCCTGGCCCTGGACAGAAGTCTGCTCCCGCCCTTGGCCATCGCTTGGTTGCCAAACGTCCTGTTTCTGGCCGTCGGGTGGTGGAGGTTGGGGCGGTAGATCACGCTCGGAAAGTGGTCATTGAAAACTTCACAACCACGAACCACTAGGTCAGCTCTTAGAGCACACCTGGCCACGGGTTCTGTAGGGTAGCTCCGCCAAAGAGATGTCTCAGTCATTTCAGGCTGTTTAGTCCATATCTTAGGGAGACAAACCTTGAAAAACATCAGATCCAATCTAAGAATAAGATTGGTTATTCTCTTAGCCAGTCTTATTCCTTTACTCTTCGCTGGTTGTGGTGGCGGCGGGGACGATCTCGTCCTTAGTGACGCTCAGATCCAGACAGCGGAAAAGAGTTTGACCTCTTTGGCGCTTTCAGGTGTCAGCGACGCCCTCACCGTCGATGAGACAGCGCAGCTCCAAGCGGTGGGAACATATTCCGATAGCAGCGTCGAGGCACTCAGCAACGTGGTGACGTGGAACGTGGATGATACTTCCGTGGGGACGGTTAGCCCCGATGGGCTGTTCACCGCTATACGCGCGGGCAATGTGGTGGTCACCGCCACTTATGAGGGTGTAAGCTCCGCTCTCGCCATTACAGTAGCTCCAGCACCTGTCGCCGCGAAATGGGATGTGCCGGTTCTACTGATCCGGTATTTTCCCACCATCGACGGTACCAATATCGACTCAAGTGTAACCTCTAACAGGGTTAGCGGCACCATCGACGAGGTTCGTCAAAAAACGGTGAGGATCACCGAAGAGACCATTCAGGCGCTGGAAAATGCCAGCCGTTATCATTACTACAACAACTCTCAGGCTCCACCGAGCTTGAACTACTATATTGAAGACACCATCGAGTATCTGGAACCTGTGCCGGTACATCCTACGAAGACCTTCGCCGGCGATGCCGTCTTCGACTACACGTCTATCATGGCTCGGGTCGACATCCAAACCTATGTCGAGCAACGTGGCATAAAGGAGGTATGGATCTGGGGTTACCACCCGGAAGATGTCTGGCTCTGGGAGTCGAACTTTGCCAGCACGGAGGGCGACCTGTCCAACAGTGACCGCGACAACACCGATCTGCCCATCTTTGACAAGTCGTATACGGTCTACAACTACAGCTACCAGGTGGACACTCCGGAGGCGGTTCACAACCACGGTCATCAGATCGAAGCGATCATGAGACATTACGGTGGGAGTTTGTGGGAGTCGTTTGAGGGAACTTCAGGTAATTGGCGTGTGGGTAATGTTCATTTCCCGCCCAACGGTGAGTTCGACTACGACTACGCTAATCAGACCGTGGTCCAGTCCGATATCGAGGATTGGCAGCCCGAAGGGTTCGGTGAGTTGAAGGCGATCAATTCCGACGCCTGGGGCAGTAGTCACCTGGGTTGGCTGATCTACTGGATGCAGAGCATTCCGGGCGACAACAACGGGCTAACCTACCAATCCCAGACCTTGACTGACTGGTGGGCGTTTATCGGAAACTTCGATGAAACTATCGCTCAGGGAGCCAAGTTGTCTGAATGAACGCTTGAGTCAAGTGGCCCGGTTCACCTGTGTGAACCGGGCCATTTTCTATTTGTCGACAGAGAAGATTGGCCGGATCGCAATACCGACCGCCTGTAAAGGGCCACCTGGCGTCTCCCTAAAGGCCGGTGAGCTCTCTAGTACGACCGAATGGGACACGGGCCGGCAAGTTCAAAGCGGAAAACACCTCTCCGTACCAATTTGTGGAGGTCTGGTTTTGTCGTCTTCTAAATTTTTGCTATTAATGGCTCTCTCTCTCTTCCTTGCCGGGTGTGGCTCCGATAATTCGGGTGGAGGCGAGTTACTTACCGGCAGCCCCGCTCCCGGAGGAACGGATACGACCGGTCTTTCAGCCAATGTCCCTCCGCCGGACCTAGCTGGGCTTGAGCACGCCTTCCTCAGTGGTAGACTGGTACTTCCCCCAGAAAGCCAGGTCAGACCGGAGGATCTGCTAGTCTACTCGACCTACGGTGAGCAAAAGGCCAGTTCTGACGGTAGCTTTCGAGTTCCACTCTCTAGTAGAGCGCCCCAGGCTTTCGCCGCGCTCGACCAAACAGGGGAAGTCCGCCTACTTGGTATTGGCAACCTCCAATCAACCGTGTTTGGTCAAACCGCCTCCGAGCCAGGAGAGCTTTCCGCTAGAACCACCGCGCTGAGCCTCGCCTTCCTCGCTCCCGAGTTTGCCACTCTAGATCGGACGGACACAGGCGAGATCTTCGAGTTTCTCGCTTCCTTAAAGGAGTTCAAGCAGTTAGAAGTCGCTATCGCTCAGACCTTCGAGAGCAATCAGCTGTTCACAGAATCTCCGCAGGTCTCCGCCGCGCTTGAGGCCTTGCTTGGCGCCGCCGGCCAGGCTCTTGAAAGCCGGGGTCGCATCGCGCCGGACCTGAGGCAAAGTGGAGTGGAGTTGGTTCATCGGATCGATAAAAACGGGTCCCGCCGCTATCTCGTGAGAAATTACCGTCATCGTTGGCTAGACCTCTGGCTTGACGATCAGCATATCGCCACCATGCCGGGAATAGACGGGCTCACACTTTGGAAACTGGTCACTTTCTCAGGGAACGATCCGCAAGAGGAAGACGTCACGGCTCAAGTACTTGAAAGGAAGGAGAACGTCACTCTCGCGGCCTGGGGCCCAGGGGCCGCCTCTTCGACTGAAGGTTATCTTGCCCACGCTGCCAGTGCCACCACCGGCACCGTTCTGAAAAACCTCGTCGGTCCGGCGATCAGTATCGTTTCGGGAAGCGATATTTTCGTCGACAATAATTCCGTAAAAACATTCCTGCAAAGCTTCGGTAAAGCAGTGGAGATCAGCACTCTCTTCATACAGGCCTCATCGATCCAAGACGGACTCAGAGAGTCCTACGCCTTCATCCTAGAATGCATGAAGGATGACGCGGTGGAGGACATCCTTGAAGACCTCGCGGGGGAAACGGCCCGACATATCTTCGAGCGTGGACAACGCTTCTTCAAGGTTATAGACCTTGTGGCGCAATCCTCCATCGTGCTCAACACTGTCAACGACCTTGCTCTCTCGGACCAGAAAGTAAGCTGGACCATTATTCCCTATGACCTTCGCTTGGACTTCGATGTGCAACCCAGCAAGGTAGACGCCAACACCTTTCTGACCCCTGCCGCTGAGGTCTGGATCACGGACCAGGAAGGTGTCCTCTTTGACGATCTAAACGAGGGCGTCCAAGTCACTCTATCCATCGAGTCCGGCCCGGCCGGCGCCTCTATTACAGGAGGTTCCGCCCTCACCGGCCTTGGCGGGATCGCCGTCTTTCCGAATCTCACCCTAGATAAGCCCGGAGAATACACGCTGAAAGCCACGGCTAAGGTGCCCGGATTTGACACAAGCCTCGAAAGCGTCAGCCGCTCCTTTACAGTGGTCGGCGAACCGAAAGCCGCTGACGACTCCTTTCAGGGTTTCAAGAACGAGCCCATCGAAACCGACGAGTCCGACGGCATATTCACTAACGACACCCTGAACGGAGGAAGCCTCACTTCTTATGACAGTCAGTCGACCCGTGGAGGGACGGTGAGCGTGCTACCCAACGGGAGTTTTACCTATACACCACCCACCGACTTTGTGGGGACCGATACCTTTACCTACACTCTCTCTGGTGGAGGCGGGCAATCGGTCGCTACTGTTCAACTCTCCCTCAGTGATACTGTCCCACCTCTGCCCCAAGACGACCAATATCACACACCTGTCGACGTGGATCTGCAGGTGAATGCGGAAAAAAGCTTGTTCCTCAACGACGAACTGAGAGACGGATACCTGAGCGACTTCCAATCGACAACGATCGAGGGCGGGACGGTCTCCCTGAGCGGAGCTGACGGCACCTTTGTCTATTCACCCCCGGCGGGATTTTCAGGGCAGGACTCATTTACCTATCGTTTACGCAATCAGTACGGAGAGAGCGACCCTTCTACGGTGCGTATCTCCGTTGGAAGCGCTCCTGAGATTAGCTTCGTCCGATGGGAGCTGGTGATGAGCGAAATCACCGGCAACAATTATCTGGGGGACGGCCAGTACGCCGGCGGCAGCTACATGTATATGGTTACCTCGGGAAGCTTCGGTATATGGCCGGTATTCAATCTTGGAGACAACTCTGCGGATATCGCACAGGTGGAATTCTTTAGGAACGGCAGTTTATTGGGGCATTACTCCCCGGAGGATCTCGCCATCCTCGTGGACCACGTTGGCGGAGCTGGGATCAGGTCGCCCTTTCCCTTAATCTATCCAATTCAGGCTTTGGTCGACGATACAATAGCAGCCGATTCCCTGGACCCCGACCGTTTCGACTATCTCATCTTCACGCACGCCAACCACCGGGGCTCGGAACATACCCACGTCAGAGATATACCCTGGTTCCCCGGCACGCTGGAGGAGAACATCCCTAACTTCATCTATATCGTCTCCGTAGCTGAACGCAATGTCACCTACAAGATGAAAGTCCACAGGACAGACGGCTCGACTTGGGAAGAGACGCTCCCAAATCTCTACACTGACAATGGGGCGAGCGCCCAACTCCTCTGGAGCGAGGTTTATCGCAATCTCTATACAGGATTCGCGAACGGAGGGACGACCCTGGAGTGAAAGCCTACGGCCCCAAAACCTTGGAGAACTGGTCCTACAGGTCCCGTCTTGACCGGGCGCACTGTTTTTCAGGTGAGGGGTCGTGCACCGTCACGCCCTCTCCACCACCGGCAGCTCAAATCGCACACTCGTACCCACGCCCACTTCTGAACTCAACGACAAACGCCCGCCCAACAACTCGCAGCGCTCCCCCATACCGAGTAGGCCGGTACCGCCCGAAGCGCCGGGCACAAATCCGCAGCCGTCGTCTGTCACCCTTCCCTTCAAGCGTCCTCCGCTCAAGCTTAGAGACACTTTGACCACGCGCGCCCGACCATGCCTACGAGCGTTTTGAATGGCCTCCTGAATGATCCGATAGGCGAATAGACTCGCTAGACCAGAGGGAATGGGCCGGTCCAGGGCATGATGGAAAGAGACTTGGAAATTCTCGTCGTTCAGGTCCAAAGACAGCTGACTCAAAGCTTGGGTCAGTTCGACACCCTCGACCACAGGGCTTCTCAAAGCCTTCATCATCCCAGAGAGTTCTTTACTGATGCTTTGTCCAAGTTTCACCGCGTCATCGAGCAGCGTTTGCCGCCGGGCTTCGTCGCGATCTTGCAAAGCCGAAGCTGTTTGCATCTGAACCACCAGTAAGGCGAGGTTTTGGGCTAGGGCATCGTGAAGGTCGGTGGCCAGCAAGCGTCGCTCTCTCTCCTGAAAACGCACCATCTGCTCCAGGCGCTGGGTGGTGATATCCTGAAGGGAGCGCAGGATCTGTTTCCCCTCGGACGTCTGTTGAGGTCCCACGGTGGACAGTTGAACCCACATGACGGCCTCGCCCCGCAGCAGCCTGAGTTCCAGCTGATACTCTCCGCCCTTGCTTTGAGCGAGGTGCTCGAAGAGCTGGGCTTCTTCGGCACTGTCTGCAGCGTGGACAAAGTGATGAAAGGGGGTGCCAATCAGCTCTGCGTCGCTATCGCAAAATTGCTTGGCGAAGGTTCGATTGAAGCTCAAAATTCTGTCCTCGGTGTCCACCAGCACCATAGAGGCGACACTGGTTTCAAAGAGTGCTTTAAAGTGGCTTTCGTCGGCTTCCCATACTCTTTGCATGTCCGACACAGTGGCGGTGCCGAGTGCACCAGCGTAAACCCCCACCCGTCGTTCGTCCATGCAGCGGGCCAGGGTATCGTCGGGGAGTGCGCCGGTTTGCACAAAGAAGTCCAGATAGTCAAAGTAGTTGGAGCACTCGAGAAACTTGCCGTCCTTGGTTCGAGCGAAAAGGGCGCAGGGAATGTGGATTCGTTTACCCGTAGCCCGGTGGGTCACACTCATCAGCCAGCGTCCCGCCACTCTATCCCCATCTTCGAAAGCGTCTTCAACCTTGACGGCAATATCCGTAACGAGTTTTCCGAAGGAGGTATAAACGCTCTTGAAGGACTCCATCCCCACGGGATCGTTCACAAGCCCCACCGAGAGGTTATCAGGATGCATCAACTCCTCGATGGCATCGAGATCGCCCTCTTCCCACACTCGCCGGAACCACTGGTGGACCAAACTTACGGACTGTGAGAGGCCCTTATCTTCCGCTTCACCCATGCTAACCTATTGGCGCAGCCAACGCGGCAGTCCTATCGCTTCTGTCGCTCCCAGGCCAGTAGGCTACCCCAAGTCAGGCCTGTTAGGCATCCCCCGTTCAAAGGATCAAACTGTCTCTACACGAAGGATATGGAGAGGGGTGCCTTGGGGTGAAAGTTTTTTTAGTAGATGACCACCAACTGTTTCGCGAAGGCCTGCGCGGCATGCTGGAGGTGGATGACAGAGTCGAGGTGGTCGGCGAGAGCGACAACGCCCTCGATGCCTTAAAGAGCCTAGAAACAATTTCGCCGGACGTGATGCTTGTGGATCTCAACCTCCCTGATCACGACGGGGTTTGGTTGGTGGGCAAAATCAGGGCGCGATGGGGAAAGCTGCCGGTGTTGATGCTGAGCATGCATGACGGCGGCCAGGAAGTGCTGGAAGCCCTTTCCCAAGGAGCCAACGGCTATTTGACCAAGACAGTCGACCGAGAAGAATTGATGGCGGCTCTGGTCACGGTAGCCAACGGCGGAACGCACCTTTGCAGCAGTGTGGCCGCTCCCGTGCTGGAACGATTGAAGCAATTTAAGCCCACCTCCGTCCCCCCACTGACCGAGCGGGAGTCCGAGATACTCCAACTGGTGGTAGCAGGAAAAAACAATTCGGAGATAGCCCAGACTTTAAGTCTCTCGGTGAGTCGAATCAAATTTCACTTGAGCGCCCTTTTCCAAAAGTTTGATGTCTCGGACAGAACCTCACTCGCCGTGGAGGCCTCGAGTCGAGGGGCCTTAACTTCGGAAGGATGAGTTTGGACCCAACGCGGGAAGAAATACCGATGTCAGTACACTTATTCAAACTCTCGCACGCTTTGGGGCGTTATCGCCGAGAAAGATTCCTCGAGGGTCTCAACCAGGATTTTCTGTCGAGCCCAATTGACAGCTTGGAGATTGAGGAACTTGAGGGCACTGTGGCCGACGGACTAGAAAACTACTAGCTTTGTGGAAACCAAACCAAGTCAGGTCAGGGTCTAATCCACAATTTCCGGAATCTCAAAGCTCACCCAACTCCTCTTGTCAGCATCCTCTACCAGCTGGAAGCGACCACCCACCAGGTGACATAGCTCTTTCAAAAGAGCGAGCCTCTCCGCTGAAGAAGAGCACGAAATAGAAAGGCTCCCGCGCAGGAAGCCGCTCTCCGAAGTCAGCTTAAGATCACTGATAGACGAGCCCAGATGGGACGTGCATTCATTCACGATGCAATAAACCAGAAGAGCCGAAGTCTCGTTGCCCCGATCCAGTGACGAATCCAAAGTGCGCTCGGGCCAGGCCCGGGAGAGGGGAATTCCCTGGAGAACCGGGTTTCTTAAGCTCTTCACTTTCTCTCGTAATTCCTTTGCCAGTCGAGAAGTTATCTCCAGACAGTGCTCCCTGACTTCAGAGCCAAAATGGTCTCCCGGTGTGAGCAACTTCCAGAGATCGAGAATGGGCTTGAGGACGTCCTCGCGAATCTCCGTGAGCAAAAATTTCCGTTCTTCCTCCTGCATACTGACAAGATCATCGATCAGTCTGTCCCTTTGCACACTGCGCAAGAGCAGAGGCGCTTTACCCTTTCTGGCAAACAGCACGGCGGACACCCACACCCGCACGGTGCTTTGAGCACCCCTCAAATGTAGCAAGATACGATAACTGGGTTTCTCCCCGCTCAGCACGGAGGCGCGAGCCCACGCTTCGGCTTCTTTACCTTGCCCCACGATCAAGCTGGAAAAGTCTTGTCCTAGAAGTTGCTCCCCCTCACTTAGCAAAAGCTTGGCAAATCTCTCATTAAGTTCAATCACCCGGTCGTCTTGGTCGGTGGTGACCATTCCAAACGTGGCCGAATGAAAGAGAACCTCCAGTTGCTCGGCCGAGGGAAGTTCCGTGCGCACAGCTGTGGTGGGCAAAAGCAAGCGCTGTTCCCCGCCCAAGGGCTCGAAATTAGGCCAGAAAAGGCGGCGAAACTCCTTGCCCAGAGCATCACCCGCCTTGCCGAGCTGGAGAATCTCCTCTCCCGCAAGCCCCAGCTCCACGGCCTCTTGGGGCACCAGCTCCAACTGTCGAAAAAGATCGAAAAAATCGAGATAGTTCTCTCCCCCCGCAATCTTTCCATCATTGTAATGGCCCCAAGCCGAGCAGTACCAAAAGACGGCTTTGTCTTTTCGACGAGCACGAGCCTTCATCACGAAATCGAGAAAAAGCCGCTCTCCGTGCTCGGCCCAGTCTAAGATTTCAAACTCGACATCTTTAACCACCGAGGTGAGTGCATGGTAGAAATCGATGTAACCCACCGGATCCAAAGGCTCTTCCACCCCCAGCCCCCCCGCTTTACCGTCGAAGTAGTCGAAGACGGCGTCGATATTCCGTTTTTCCCAAACGTTTTCGAAAAATTCACTTTGGATCTGAACTGGTCGCTTCTTCAAGCCTGCCCCCCATTGGTAGCCAAAACTTCACGGTTGTGCCCTCTAAGGCTTTTGAAATCGTAGTAAACTTTCCCCCCAAGATCTCGCAGCGTTCTCTCATCCCCACCAGCCCAAAGCTGTTCGATGAGACTTTCTCAGGATCAAAACCGCTACCCTGGTCACGAACTTCCCCCTGCAGTTGGCCGCCAGCCATTCTTAAGACCACCTTCGCCTCCCCCACGCCGCTGTGACTTACCACATTCTGAAGAGCCTCTTGAACAATGCGAAAAGCGACAAGCGACACGGAATGCCATTCCTCAAAACCGTCCTCCAACTGTAGCTCCACCCCCAGCCCATGTTCGCTCCGGAAACGTGTGATCAGATCCTCGAGCGCCACCCGCAAGGGCGAACCCTCTTGAACGGGATTCCGCAAGCGAGCCAGCAAATGATGAGCTTCGCTCGACATCCTTTTCACGATCATCTGCGAGCTGGGGTGAGGGCTGCCCGGTCGAGATAGAAGAAACATCCATAGGGCGGCGGCGTCTTGAGCCAAGCCGTCGTGAAGTTCCCTGGAAAGGTGAGCCCGCTCCTCTTGGAGGTAACGCAAGGTTCGTTCTACTCCTGAGGATTCGCTGAAAGCTCTTAGTATCACAGTTTCTCCACGGAACTGAGCGAGGCGGAAGAAAGAGAGCGTGGCCCTGATAAACGTCAACTACCTTTCCCGAGAAAACGACAATTATTTTTGCCGTCTTGCCCGCCTGGCTAATTGTCGTCGGCAGCCTCCTCTAATTGACGTCGCGTAGCTTGCTCAGTCCGGTAGCT
>JBAYRN010000156.1:0-10986 GCA_041676625.1 Vulcanimicrobiota bacterium | reverse complement strand
TTCGCCTGGTTTCCCCGACTCTTCTCCCCCATCCACGTCGCCCTCATCACCACCGGCGAACGGACCGGTAACCTGGCCGATAGCCTGGGAAAACTGGCCGATTGGGGAGATCGGGAAGGCCAGTTGATCGGCAAAGTGAGAGCCGCTTTCACCTACCCCATCATTGTCTTCGTGGTGGCCTGCCTGCTCACCATCATCTTGTTTTTAACGGTGATTCCGGGATTTGTGGAGATGTTTGAAGAAAAGGGCATGGAACTCCCGCTTCTGACTCGAATCGTGGTTTGGATCACCCACGCCGTGACCAATCCCGGCTTCTGGCTCGCTTTTATCGGGGTCGCTCTTTTACTCGTTTTCTCTATTCGAGATTTTTATCGCCGACCCCACGGTGCGCGTATGATCCACGGGACGCTCCACACCATCCCCTTAGTCGGAGACATCCTGATTCTCTCCGGTACGGCCCGCTACGCGGCGGTGCTGGGGACTCTGCTGGACTCAGGCATGGACCTACTGGTGAGCCTGCAATTGGCGGGTCGAGCTAGCGGCGATCCCATCATGGAATACGATTCCGAGCGCCTGGTGGCCCGCATCCGAGACGGTGAGTCGATGACCGCGGCCATGAATGAAAAGCCCGATATCTATCTCTCGACGGTGCGACAAATGCTGACAGCGGGGGAAGAATCCTCAAATCTATCTTCCATGTGCGCCCGACTGGCCGCCTTTTACGAAGACGAAGTGGCCTATCGGGTGGAAGCCCTGGGGGCCGCCCTGGAGCCCCTGATGCTGGTCTTCGTGTCGGTCCTGGTGGGCTCCATCGTGCTGGCCATCATCCTGCCTCTCTACGGGTTCTTAAATCAATTGGGATTGTGAACCGGAAGCCAGTTTGAGTCATCGTCAGTCGTTGGCGAAGTGGTGATACACCACTTTTTTGGAAAGACCCGGATGGAAATGCCGCACGATCCCCGCTGCAGTCTTCGCGGGAAGACCCAGTCCCTTTAAAAAGTCGATGGTTTCGGGGGAGAGTTCTTCCTCTTCAGTTTCCCGGGCGAGAGGAGCCAGAACCAGGGTAAATTCTCCCTTCACGGTCTTATCGGCCCAGGCCCCAGCGGCCTCTCTCGACTCGCCCCACCACGACTCTTCGAACTTCTTGGTCATCTCCCGAATCACGAAGAGCTCGCGGGAAGGAGCGAGGGCACCCAGTTCTTCCAGAGTTTTCTCCAGTCGATGGGGGCTTTCGTACAAGACCACCGTGTCGGAGCACTCCCGCACCCGGGAGAGGGCCTCTTTTCGCTGCTTGCCCGAATGGGGCAGAAAGCCCTCAAAGTGAAATCTCCGGGTGGGAAAAGGGCACACCGAAAGGGCAGCCACCGCAGCGCAGGGCCCCGGGACGGGCCAGATGGAGGTGCCCTGAAGCCGGGTTTGCCGGACCAGAAACCAGCCGGGGTCCGAGATACCGGGTGTTCCAGCGTCGGAAATAAGCGCCACCGCCAGGCCCTGGGCGAGCTTTTCCAGGATGATGCCGGTGTCTTTCTCCCGGCTCGATTCTCGGTAGGAGAGAACCCCTGGGGGAGACCAGCCGTCAGGGGCGGTCTTACGAAGGATCTCTATCCAACGCAAAACCGCCTGGCTGCTCTCGCCGGCCAGAAAAGAAACCCGGGATAATACCTCCCGGGCCCTTTCGCTTAAATCACCCAGGTTACCCAGCGGCGTGGCCACCAGGTAAAGCCCGGGCTCTACAGGCTGTGGGTGTGGCAGGGGTCGTAGTCCAGGATTTCGCCTTCCCCGAAGAAGATGGGGAGTTCACGGGTCGCGCTCTCGGGGCTATCCGATCCGTGCACGCAGTTGCAGTCCAGGCGCTGGGAAAAATCGCCGCGAATGGTGCCGGGTGCCGCTTCCGCGGGGTTGGTCGCGCCCATCATGGTACGCACGATGGAGATGGCGTTGACCCCTTCCAAGCACAGACACACGATGGGACCACTGGTCATGTAGGAGACCAGGTCATTGTAGAAAGGCTTGCCTTCGTGGGGGGCGTACAGCTTACCGGCCAAGCCGGCATCCATTTGGATCAGTTTCATGCCTTTGATAGCCAGACCTCGGGTTTCAAAACGACCGACGATGTTGCCGATCAGTCCGCGAGTCACGGCGTCGGGCTTCACCAACACCAGGGTTTTTTGCAGATCTTTGAATCGCTCGCTACGGGCGGCGATGTGGTTTTTAGTTTGAGTCGCGCTCATAAATCCTCCTAAGGCACCGTCTCGGAGCCTAAAATCTATTACTGGCCTCCATAATGCCCAGGCTCGAGTTATGTTACACCTCGATCAGGTTTTTTGCAGGGTGAGGCCCTTCGCCCAGGAGGCCAGTTCGATCTTGCGGATGAAATCTTCCACCACCGTCGGCCAACCATATCGCTTGGCGGTCTTGCGCCCGCTGCGCCTGAGTTCGTCGGCTTTTTCGGGGTTCTGCTGAAGTTCCTGAACGTAGAGCGCGATCTCCCTGGGGTCGTTGCTACTCAAAGCTATCCCGTTGTGGAAATGATGAAGATACTCTTCTCCGGTGGATCCGGTGACGGCCAGTCCTCCGCAGGCCATGACCTCCAGACCCACCAGCCCAAACGGCTCGTGTTCAGAATTGGCAAGGACCGCGCTGCTAGCCCAGTAAAGGGTGCGCAACAGTTTTTCCGGCACGAAGAAATCCAATTCCAAGATATCCGCTTCCTTGTGCTCTTCCAAAACCCGCAAGAGAGTCTGATCCTCTGAATCAGGCGGGTTGATGCGGGCCCATTTCAAACCCAACTGCCCGGCCCGCTCCCGCACCTTCTCCCCGTGCTCCTCCCGGCCCCCGCGCACGATCAGTTTCGGCTCCCCGCCCATCTCCCGCAGATGCTTCATCGATTCCACTGCCATGAGCCAGCGCTTGTCGGTGTGGTAGCGACCCACCTTGGTCAGGAGCGCCCCGGGAAAAATCCGCCTCAGCTCATTACCCAGGGCCTTATCGATCCGGTTCCAAAACCTCGGGGGGATACCGTTTCCAACCACTTGCGTCTGTAGCTTGAGGGACCGCATACGCTCTTTCATATAGCGGCTGATGGTCAGCAACTGAGTGGTGGAAGAGAGCCGGGGAAAATCGATGGCATCGAAGCCGAAGACGTTGTTGGCGTTCCAGAAGAGTAGAGCTTGATTTGTCAGGCCTTGTTCCTTCAGCAGGTCCGCGATTCGACTCATGGCGCTGGCGGTGTGCCAGTCCTCGCCCAGCACCACGGTCAAGACTCCGGCTGCAGCATTCTTGGCGATGATCTGAGAGACCAGAAACTGGGGCAGACTCTTTTCGTAGTCTTCCACCTTGGCGACTTCACCGTGGTACACGCCGTTGGGATAACGCCGGCTCAGCCAACGGGACCAGCGGTGATAGTGGAGCTTCCCATTTTCAACCTGATAATCCGGTTCGTCGGGATCGCCCACGAAAAATAGGCGAGTGGAATAACCCATTTCGCACATCGTTCGGGTGAGCTCTGTAACGCGCACCCCCAAACCACCGATCAGCGAATACTGATCGGGTCCCTCAAAACTTAGCACCACAAACTCAATCTCATATCTATGTGGCATTCAGGCAAAGTTTTTGTCTCACGCCCGCCTCCCTCCCCGGAGAACCTTTCGAAATGTTACATTTGGGATCGGTAGAAAATTTTTTGAGCGACCGCGAACTTTTTCCAGCGGCCGTCCGTCTGATCTCTGAAAACCTCGAAAGTCCGGACCGAACGAGGCCAGGAGGCACAATGTGGCGACAATATCAATCCAGATGACCCAGATTCCCGTCAACGATACGCAGAAAGGCGCAACTTCAACTTCAGGTAGCCTGGAGAGTTGTGTCGAAGCGCTGCGACGAGGACAAGACGGAGCGCTCGAAGCGCTCATCCAAAAAACGGAGAAAGCCTGTTTCCATCTGGCTCTCTCCATCATCAAAGACCCTGAACTCAGCAAGGATGCTCTGCAAGACGCCTATTTTCTGGTCTTCCGGAGAATCGGCCAGCTACGAGAACCGGCTGCCTTCAAAGGATGGCTCTTTCGCATCGTGAGCAGTTGCTGTCACGACATCATTCGCAAGCGAGGTCAAGAGATCGAGACCGATCTAGAGGAGCGCAACGATCTGATCGGTGCCTCCGAACCAGGCGACCCATCCCGGGAGGTTCCCAACCGAGAACTGCTCCGCTCAACTTTCGACAAACTCCCCGACCAGGACCGGCAAGCCCTGGCTCTCCGCGAGATCTGTAGTCTGAGCTACCAAGAAATGTCTCAAGTTCTGAGCATCCCCGTGGGCACCGTTCGCTCGAGACTGGCCAAGGCCAGGCAACGCTTCATCAAATCCTACCGCAAGGAGCAAAACTCATGACCCAAACTCCAGAATTCAATATCTTTTGTGAACTGCTTGATGAGGGTGAGTCCCTGGAAAACTTCACTCTCACTGCCGACCAACAACTGCTGGTGGACCTTCGTCAGGTCCTGCAAGAAGACACCCAAACGGTGGCTCTTCCCAGCGACTTCGCCCGACAGACCGCCGAAATGGCGACTTCGCGCCTGAAAGAGCTACCGGTGTTTGACAGATGGATTGACAAGAGTCGGGTCCAACTGCTGGACCCGCTGTTCAAGCCCTCAGGACTTGCCAAGGGACTGGCCCTGGTGGGTCTGGGAGGCGGAATTGCCGCCCTCAGCATGAAGGCACTGGGAGTCTACGGAGTTCTGCTCCTGGCCTTTTCTGCACTGTGGCTCCTCCGAGAGCAAAATAACGGTGACTTCTTTTTAGAGTTTGAGCAACTGGCCCCCCATCGGGCTCGAGCGGCAAACTCCCTTTTCTACGTGATTCCGGCCCTCGCCGTGGGAGCGGCGGCCGTGCTGGCAGCGAGTTTGCTGGGCGTCCTGGCCCGATTCAGCGTAAGCTTCCGAGAACAGGACGGTGGAATGCTGACCGGCCTCCAGCTTCTGGTGGCCGCAGGCACGGTGGTTCTTCTGGTCAAGGCCTTGATGCCCCTGTGGAAAGCCTGCCGGGCCCGAGCCGCCAACCTTGGGAAACTTATCCTTTTCCAATCGGTACACGCAGCAGGCTTCCTGGGTTTGGCCTATCTGGTCTCGGAATGCATTGACTCCAGCGCCACTCGATTTCGGAGCAACTACCAGCCCTTCCAGTGGGAGCTGACCTTTCTCCCGGCGATGATATCCATCGCGGTAGTCTGGACTCTGGTGATTTATGTTGTCTATCGAAACTCACCAGCGGTCCTTAACCCACCCAGCCTGGGCACAGCAGGGAAGGCGTTCTTGCAGAGTTTACTCCTCAGCGTGGGACCAATCGCCATCGCTATGGCACTGTTCTACCAAGCTCATCTGACAAGGGAAATCAAAGACCCCTCGTATGAATTCATCCTAAAGGATGTCCAAGCCTGGAGTGCTGCCCAGTCCGCCATCCCGGCCGAACTCAACGGCTACGCCTATCTCCGCCCGCACGAGAAGGACCAGGTGTTACGTTCCCTGGCGGAGTTTCATGAAAAGGGCCCTGATAGCTACCGCGCATTGGACAAAACACGAGAAGCTCTGTTTCAGGCCCAAAAGGTTGACTTCCTGATTCAACTTCCCCGACTCGAAGAAGCCCTGAAATTACCTTATTACAGTGAGGTTGGGGTGGGTGGCTTCCGTCATCAAACTCTAAACTCATCCTTCCTCACCTATCGCGCGGTCTCTTATGGGCTGAGTCTCTTGGCGCAGGAAGCGCTGGCAAACGGGGATACCGATGGGTTCCTGGACTACGTGATCCTGGGAGTGCGCTGGGCCGCCAAAGGAGAGCCCGGCTCCAGTTTACAGGGAGTGATGAAGCTCACCCTCCTTCACATCGCCGTTGCGGACCTGGAAAGGCCGCTCGCCGAAGGGATATTCTCCCAGAGCCAGTTGAACAAGCTCTCCTCCGTCCTGACTGAGGCTCTTCCCCCGAGCCATGAACTGAGCGATGTTATGAAGAGAGAAATGGTCCTGACGGACACCGCCTTTGTGGAACTGATGAGCGATGGCCGAGTTAGTTGGAGTGAACTCGACATGATCGGCTTACCTCCAATTATGTCCGTACTCCCACTCAGTTATTGGGAAAGTGAACGGAAGGCTTACTGGAACTACGAACTGGCGGGCTCGTCCAACTGGACCGCCCTCTCCAACCCCTACCACGAGGTGGAGTTCAACCCTATGAACGTGACCTCCGGCAGTTTTTCACCAAACTTCAGAAGGATGGCACTGGAGTTCTGCCACCTCCACTCCACCATGTCGGCGCTGCTCATCATGACCGAGTTGGAGCGGTATCGCCTGGGGCACGGGGCGTACCCCTCGGAATTGGCATCGCTGCCCAGCGAGGTGCAGGAGAAGACTCGGGACTTCATGGACAATAAGCTCCTGGCTGCCAAAGGGACCTTCCAGTACCACAAAACGCAAGACGGCTACTCCCTGGAGTCCCACTCACCCTGGTACGACGAACTCCAGATGGAATCACCGCGGGTCTACCGCTAGGATCGGGGCTCTCTCCCTTCGAAGAAGAAGGGGTGAGAGCCCCATTTGAACCGGGCCGATTCCGGTCTCTATATCGGATCAGCCACGACAGCTTCGATTCCGAGTTCGTGGAAAAGATGGCAACCTTTGTCAAAGGCCATCATCTGCTGGCCGGAACCACCCTCAATGCTCGTTTCAGTGGGACTGAAGGCTTCTCGATCGCTCTGACCCGCAGCGGGGTGCCCCGGCTCAAAGCCAATTTTCCGCTGTTTCACGACTTTTTGGAAATGACCAGCCCGGATCGGGCCAATGCCTTCTTTATCAACCCACTGTGCATCGCCCAGGGGGCCCACGTGGCCCCTCACGTGGATCGCAGTCTGAATACCTGGACCAGGCCTGAGTTGCCCCCTTATCCGATCAAAGTCAGCGTTCTATATCTTGACGTGGCCGAAGACCTGGAAGGGGGTACTCTCTTTTTATACCCTCCACTGCTGGCCTTCCATCGCCCCCGGATCACGCCTCAAACCGGGCTTTTATTTGAATTTCGTGGAGACCTCAGACACGAAGTGAAGGCAGTGGAGAAGTCCAGCCGTCCCCGGATCTCTCTGGTCATGGAACAGTATGAACTTCCCCCTTATCTGCTCCGGAAGATACCCGAGTTTTACGTCAAGAGCAGCCGAGATTTTGCCTCCATTATGGAGGAGGCGATGGAAATCGGTTCCTGACCACCCGGTTGTTACATCGTGGTAACATGCTTTCAGGCATTTTTTAGGATAGTTGTGTCAGAAGAGACCGCGCCACGACGGTCCCCATGTTAGAAGGAGTCCTCATGACCATCAAACCCAGTCCTCAGATCATCCAGAAACCCGCTCCCCAAAAAGCATCTTCGCCGGCGGCCGTAGCAGGTGATTGTGG
Source organism: Vulcanimicrobiota bacterium (assembly GCA_041676625.1). Lineage (GTDB taxonomy): Bacteria > Vulcanimicrobiota > Xenobia > Xenobiales > JADMJV01 > JAEXNA01. The sequence continues at coordinate 3,559 of JBAYRN010000156.1, read as the reverse complement.
CTGCTCTCACCCTGCGCCCCCTCAAGAAAGTCTCAATATTTCGGGCAATTTTCAGCCTCCCAAGGACGAACCGCCCAAAGAGAAACCGCCCCAGGATCCGCCGCAGAATCCACCGGCGGATCCCGCCAAGGCTAAAGTCGCGGTTTACAGCCAGGACCCTTATGTTTCCGGCCCCATCATCATGGAAGTGCCCAAAGCCGAAGTCGGAGACAACCTGCAGAGCGATCGCGTGAAAATTCGAGACAACCGCGAACACGCCAAGCCGGACGCCCAGGGCAACTACCTGTTGGCCGAGCACGGCGACGGAATTTCTCAAGTCAACGCTCTGGTCTTCACCAATGAAACCCTGAATCTGTTTGAAGAGTATCGCGGCTCGGAGATCCCCTGGGCCACCCGGGGCAGCCAGATTTCTGTGACCCCTCACAAACAAGAAGGCCGAAACGCCTACTACAGTCGTTTTGGTGGTGGCACTAACTATTTCTACAGCCACTCCCCCGGCCTTGACACCGTTATGAAGACCGCCAACTCCACCGACGTAGTGTCCCACGAAACAGGCCACGCGCTCCTGGACGGCTTGCGGCCCGGTTACTTCGGGACCCACGATGCTGAAACCGGAGCTTTTCATGAAGCCTTCGGCGACTGCGCCGCCATGCTGATGGGCCTTCGTATCGCCGTCAATCATGACCACGTCATGGAAGCCACCGGCGGAAGTCTGCGCAAGCACAACGTGATTTCATCGCTGGCTGAGGAGTTTGGGGCGGCCCGAGCCTTCGACAATGACGACCCCTCCGACGACCACAAGATCTGGCTCCGTACAGCGCTCAACAGCTTCACCTACAAGGACCCCAGCCAGATCCCTCCGGGACGCGGCGATGACGACAACCTGGGGCGAGAGGTTCACTCCTTCAGCCGATTGTTTTCGGCTGCCTTTTACGACACCATTGAGTCGGTCTACATGCAGTCCATCTATGATGACAAGCAGTGCCCCAAAGACGCTCTCAAAACCGCCGAGCAGGTCACCGGTCCGCTTCTGACCCAAGCCATTGAGTCCGGATCCACCAGCCGCGCCCGCTTCAAGGAGATTGCCCTCGGGATGATCGCAGCCGACAAGGCTCAAAATGATGGCAAGTACTCCGATGGTATCAAAAAAGTCTTCCTGGACCGCAAGATCATCACCCCCGAAGACCTGGCCGCCGATGAAGCGCGCCGGGCCTCGGTGCCCAACCTGCAACTACCGGCAGGCCTGAGCAACGCCAACTCGGTGGACTTTTTGGAAGCCCACACAGAAGCGCTGGGACTTCCGGCCGACGCCCTGTACTCTCCTGACAGCGTCTCCAAGAACGGCCGCGGCCAGACCTTCGTCTCCTACCGCTACAAAGAGGAAGTCCCGGTGACCGTGGCTGGCCTCGAAGACAAAGTCACCGACGTTCAGGGTGGAGTCAACCTGGTCTTCGATGCCAGCGGCAAACTCATCGATCGGGTTCACACCGAGATCAACGCCGAAACCGTCCTACGGGAAATGGCCGGCATTGAGGATATGTACGCCAGCAACAAGCTGATCGAGAAAGAACGACTGGAACTCTTCAAGTCGACCGGTCAAGAGCACCTCTACAAGTCTCAGATCGACGGAAACAAGATCGTTCGGATCCCCATCTCCGGCTGCGACCACGGCCCGGATGGCCACCAGCACTAAGCCGGATATAAAAAAAACAAAGGCCCTGGGTCGTTATAAAGCCCCAGGGCCTTTTTCTCATCCAGCTTTTTACGGCTGATTAAGTCTATTCGTGTGTCGTTTCGCTTTTCGTATTCGCTTTCTCTACAGTTAGAATACGAGTCTTCTCGGCGGCTTTTATCCTCCAGACGAGTAAGCCACCCCCCTACCGAGGTATAGAAGCTAAATTCTTGAATTTTTGCCCGAGGGGTTGCCAGTCTGCCGCCAATTGTGCTACTTTAAAGCCGCTTCGGGGTATAGCTCAGCTTGGTTAGAGTGCTTGCTTAGGGAGCAAGAGGTCCCCAGTTCAAATCTGGGTACTCCGAAAGGTTCTCGTGCACCCAGGAAAGGGATTTAGGTCCCTCTCCTGGGTGCGTTTGCTTTTCTGCAAACCAAGAACGTGAAGATGGCTTGAGCGATCGTTTCCTGGACGAACTGGAATACTGCTTAGAACGGATCTGTCAACAGCCGTCACTTGGCGGCGTCGTAACCAATGCGCTCCGCCGTCGGCTAAATCACTGCCGTAGAGGTGCGTGGCAGGTTGACGGCACCCGTTGTGTCTAGAACCCGCGCAATTTTGATGAGGACAAGGGAACAGCAATTCACGAATGGCGACAAAGATCGGATGCAACGAGGTCTCAAAAGTATCACGAAATTCGATGCCGGTAGTCTGAACGCTTGCCTTGAAGACGCATGGTCCCACGTAGAGCGGACCTATCCTGCGTGGAAAGGGAGCTATCGAGAACCATACAGGGCCGGTGAAAACGAATGGAAAATAGATGGGGAGAGGTTCATCGCCAGTTTCCCTGGCCTATTCCTTTTTAGTGTGTTTTCTCTCCGGCTGTTCGCAGGCCATTTAAGGCAGCCTCCGATTGCATTCGCTTCACTAGGACTAGACCCTCGCTGGGTTTGGTTGAACGGAGAAATGCAACTGATGCCTGAAAGGATCGCGCAGGCTCGACAGTCGCTTTTAAAGAGTGTGTTGCAAGTCGTAGGGGGAGACATGTCACCACGTTCCTACCTTGCGGCGGCCTTGCTTTACCGTACACTAAGTCGTGTTGGATCAAGAGATGAAGTCATCATTGCCAGTCCAGGTGATTTGGCTGCTAGAGTCTTAAAGTCTAAAAAGTGGTACTACTTACCTTGGTCACCACCGGATCGACTCAGGCTCTTCTGGGCTGGGTGGCGATTTTCGAAATTTTCCCAAGATTCTTGGGCCCCGCGTGTGGAGGTTTGCGGAGACTCCGTGACGGTGAAAATCAGCAGTCTATCTACCGAGGGAAAAGTCGGTGCGTTTCGCCACATCTACATTTTCAATTGCCAGAGTTACTGCTTCAAGGAGTACAAGGTTCAAACCCTCGCGCAGAATGGGGAGTGGAGGATCATTGACACCTAGCCGAAGCGTGAAAACATACTCGATGCCCTTCTGGAAGTTGTTGGTCAAACTGGTGCTGGTAGCGACACTGCTAGCGTCCTGCACGCCGCCACGGTCAGCCCCGACTAGAACAACTAACAACCTTCCAGAGACGATCATGGTCAACATCCAGGAGCAAGGGGACGACCGACCAAACAAGATGCCATCGACTGGGGAAATCGAGGCTTGAGCAAGCAGCCAAGGTTTAAACTGGTCGTCTCTGACCACGGCGAGATCTCTATCCTTTTGCCAGGAGGGGGCGGCCCCGCCCTCACAGTGGCCGATCCAATTTTGAACCCCCATTTGAAGTTCCCAGGCCCGCCCCCTGAAACTAGGACTTACATCGTGGTGAGCAAAGATGGAACGGCCCGCTTGCTCCCGCCTTAGGGCCAGGATTGGGAAAAGGGAGGAGGTTCAAGGATGATTCGTTACGC
>JBAYRN010000155.1:0-10998 GCA_041676625.1 Vulcanimicrobiota bacterium | reverse complement strand
TGCAGCGGGTTGTCCGCTGGTTCTGGCTTGGTCCCTATCAGAATAAGGAAGCTTGAAGATTATCCCTGAAAACCGGCACTTTTAGCTGTCGTACCCTGGGAGTTCTAATTGTCGCATAACACCCTAAGAACGAGTCAAGGTCGCCAGAGAGACGCGGCAGGTTGCGAAGAAAGAGGTTGATGGCTGCCCCGCCTTTCAGGGCCAAAGCTCTCGCTTTCGAAGACGGACATGGGCAGACGGTTCGCCCGATGATGCTACTTCGAGGGCTGCTGGATCTTGGAGGTATTGAAGGCGACCTCGACTTCAGTTCTCAGAAGTTCAGCATCGCGGACTTGTGCTTCACTGAGGTTTGTTCCATCGATTATTCCGAACAGTTTCCACTCTCCGTTAGCCTGACCAAGAGCAATAACAAGTCGAAAGCCTCGATTCGTCTTGATGGGAACGAGTCTGTCTAGGTGGCCGTCGTCATTGAAGTCCTCGTGTAGTCCTGCGCCACTTTCGACCGAATCGGGGACATACAATTCCCCGTCCGTCCACTTTCGATAATTCTCCGGGCTCAGTTGTATTGTTGCGGACTCTATTGTCGGTGTATTAATTTGCCCCTTGGGATAGGCCAACTCACATAGTTGTCTGAAAGTTTCATATTTAAATCCTTGGCTTGGTCGCGGCTCCCTTGCTAGTGAGATCAGAACTGCGACCAAGCCAACGGATAGCAGGAGGTACAAGAAGACGTACTTACGACTCCTGACCCTTGTACTCAAGAACTACTTCTTCCCTTTGCCCTTGTCGTGTGGCACTACAACATCCGCAGAGGCGAAGCTCGCGTTTCCTGAAGCGTCCTCGGCTTTGAAAGTAACGGTATAGATTCGTCTTTGTCCCGTACCGCTTCTTTCCGCTCGTACAAAAACTCGTCCATCCGAAGTGACTTCGTAGTCCGGAGAGGTATTTCCACTTCCTTGAACATCATCAGGTTCGCTGACCGCAACACCTACGACTTCAGTCGACGGATTTGGGTCCTGGTTATCCACGGCATTCAAGTCAAATGAACGATCCTCCCGGATTGAACTAAGAGAAGCTTTTTTGACCTCCAAAGTTTCTCCTATGACCATGTGGTCAATTTCTCTCAAGATTGTTTGTAGAGAAACCCTCGTGATGAAGTAGTTCCGGGTCTTTATGAATCGAAGATTTTTGTAGTACTGGCTAACGGCAACTTGGTCTCCGAGCCTCGGACACCAAACACTCAGGCCGCTATAAGCCTTTCCGTCGTTAACGGATTTACTGATAGATACCAGGGCGTCCTGATAGGCGGCCCAAAAATTCTTGCAAGCTTCGACCAGAGGTGGATCGTCGGAATTTTCCATCCAAGTCATCACCAACAGGCAGATATCGATGCTCTTATTGTTGGCGACCGGGTGCAGTCGGTAGCTCAGACCCAGTAACTGGGTCCGCGTCTCGGGCTCGGGCTCGAGTTCGAGTTCCACCAGCCTCTGCACGACGTCTTGACCGACCTTGATTGATTGGTTCGTAGGGGACTCCGAGGATCGCCGATTTAGTGAAGACCGGGACGAGCTGCTCCAGGAGTTTGACCTGCGCTATCCCAGGCTGAAAGACCGCACCCGCAAATTCATAGGCGATTGCTCTTTTTCACCAGGAGATACACGGGTCGTGACTGGGATTCGGTGACCCAACAGACGGACGGCTAGAATTCACTGGCTGACGTTGACCAGGAGGATTTGGCCCCGGGTCTTTTCCAGTACCTCGGATAACCTCCCAACGATATCTATTCCAAGCCTGTATGACGGTGGGTGATGGGCCTCCTGTCAAAGGCCCTGGTACTGTAGGCGGTGGCATCATAGGAGCGGGAGCAGGAGGAACCTGCCTCAGTCCAGTGGGATCAACATAAGTCGTTGGATTGCCGCCTGCATAGCGGAAAAGATTGAGGTCGCCCCCAGCAAACCCAATCGGGTCTCGGTTAAGGAATCGGCCCAGACTCGGGTCGTAGAAACGATGCCCCATCAGATAAAGCCCCGAATCCCCCGTGTCATCGTTGACGGAGAGACCACCCAAGTAGGTTTTGGGACTTTGGGGGATGCCTTGTCCGGAGCCTGGGAGTTGGTTGCCCCACTCGTCATAGCTGTAGAGTTGGACTACTTCGGCGTTCTCATCGACGACCATGCGAGTACTGCCTAGAGCATCCGCGAGTAGGTAGAAGAAGTCTCCATCTTTTTCGAAGCCCATGAGATGATGCCCCAAAATGTATGAGACAGGCTCGGTCGAGGTGCTGGTGAGAGGGCGAGAGGACTGAGTCATTATCGAAGCCCCATACTCTCTCGAGCTGTTGCCATTCTTATTCTTCTTTTTCTTTCTTAGACCGGTTGGGTTGAAGCGATTGTCCTGCAATCGACCCTGTTGATTGGATTCGACTCGGAGAAGTCGATCAGTATCAGACCAGGTTGGTTGATGAGTTCGCCATTGGCTAGATGCCTCACGGTCATGTTGCCGTCGGCATCATGTTCAAAACTCTCTAGAAGGGTGAAGTTGGTAGGGAAGTTTCGGTCTCCGGGTGTGTTAGAGACGAAGATTTCCTTGAGCTGATCGGAGTACCGAGCTACATCGTCGTCATTGTAGCTTTGATAGGTGTAGTAGTAGGTTGCGGAGTTGACGTAATCGTCTTGGTAGACTCTGTTGTCAGACTCGTCGAAGACATATTCCCGTTGTCTATGGGTCACACCGAGGGGATCGGCAGGAAGTTGGGCGACCGAGTCGGCGGACGCCCGCTTGACGGAAACGAGCCTGTCTAGGTAGTCGTGAACATACTCCCACTTGCTCGCCTGGTCCGTGGTGACCTCCAGCATGGATTCGCGGTTTCCACTATCATCGTAGGTCCATTCGAAACGACCGGCCGTGTCATACGAATAGGTGAAGACTCGATCGGACTCTCCGGAGCGTTTCACAATAACCTTGTAGAGTCGGTTATCATTGCAATAGAGATACTCTGTGACGCGTCCTTCGGGGTCGGTCATAGAAGCTAGGACAGTTGTTCCAACACCCGGGACGCAAATTTTCGCTGCCGCCGATTGCCCAGACTGTTTTCGAGAGCCTCCCTGGCCAGAGCCTCAGCCTCCCCGTGCTGTCCGGATAGATAGAGCAAGGCGGAGCGGGTGCCGTCGTCGAGTTGACCTGGGGCCTCCAGCAACGACTCAGCATCCGGATAGCTATCGAGATAAAGTAGCGCCCACTCCGCCGCGGCTTCGGACATGCGCCGATAGACACTGTCGTCGAGTTCATAGGTCTCTTCGATCAGAGTCGAGAGCTTCTTCTCCGCCAACTCCTGGGGGAGCCGCCCGGGCTTTTCTCGCCAACTCTCAACCCCCAGAAACTCCACCAGCCCAGCATATGCAAGAGTCAAGCTCAAATCGACCTCGGTGGGCACCCGGGGAGCGTTCTTCACCAACCGGATGAGCTGCTCGGTGTCGGCGTTTCTACGACACCAGGTGTCTTCTTGGAAATGAAAATTGAGCAAGCCGAGTTCCCGGGAAAGGTGCTCGCTCAACTGTTCGAGTCGGAGGGCTCTATCCCGTTGCCAACTCAAAGCGATCTGCCGGGCCTCGCGCTCTTCGGAGGGGAGCTGCTCTAGAAGTAAGCGAGGGAGAGCCTGGCGGGTAGCGTGTTGGGCGGCCACCATAAAACTCTGCCGGCTTGAATCCGTCTGGTGGTGCAACCCATCCACCAGCACTGCCCGCACCGGGCGCTCTCCGAGCTGCCCCAGGATGCCGTCCTTGACCCCCTGAAAAAACTCCGAAGGAAGCTCCTCTGCCACCGTCCCATTCTCCACCACGACTCGATGATACGGATGCCAGGCCACCACCACCAGGGCAAAACTACACACTGGCCCGGCTTGGCGGACGTATCTGGACTGGGTAAGAAAGGGCTGCTGCATCTCCCAAAAGAGTACCGGATCACCCCTCTCGACACCTCGTAAGATTGCCGGACTTTCTGAAAAAAAAGACCTTGACACGACCACGAAGATTGCTATAATTAGGGCCATTGAACGGACCGAGTGACGTTGGTTCTTGAAGTTCAATCACCGCATACACCGTTATGTGGGGGCGTGGCCTAGCGGTTCAGGGCGCCTGCCTGTCACGCAGGAGATCGCGGGTTCAAATCCCGTCGCTCCCGCCACAAACCCGGGGAAACCCGGGTTTCCCTTTTAGGGAAATGCCGAAATAGCTCAGTCGGTAGAGCAAGCGACTGAAAATCGCTGTGTCGGCGGTTCGATTCCGTCTTTCGGCACCAGAAGCTCGCAGAAACGCGAGCTTTTTTTATTTAGCCCCCAATTTGTCTCAACCACCCACGTAAGGAATCGAACCGTCGACACTTGGGCAGCGGGACATAGCGGCTTCATTCCGCTAACTTTCGCCGGTTCAAACCGCTAACTCGCCGAGCAGCGGGATCTAGCGGCTTCATTCCGCTAACTTTAGCCGGTTCAAACCGCTAACTCACCGGGCAGCGGGATATAGCGGCTTCATTCCGCTAACTTTAGCCGGTTGAAACCGCTAACTCGCCGAGCAGCGGGATATAGCGGCTTCATTCCGCTAACTTTAGCCGGTTGAAACCGCTAACTCACCGGGCAGCGGGATATAGCGGCTTCATTCCGCTAACTTTCGCCGGTTCAAACCGCTAACTCGCCGAGCAGCGGGATCTAGCGGCTTCATTCCGCTAACTTTAGCCGGTTGAAGTGGCTAACTCACCGGGCAGCGGGATATAGCGGCTTCATTCCGCTAACTTTAGCCGGTTGAAACCGCTAACTCGCCGGGCAGCGGGATATAGCGGCTTCATTCCGCTAACTTTAGCCGGTTGAAACCGCTAACTCGCCGAGCAGCGGGATATAGCGGCTTCATTCCGCTAACTTTAGCCGGTTCAAACCGCTAGCTCCCCACAGATCCATCTTGTTACATTTCGTTAACACTCGGCCTTCCTAATTCAATATTCCATCTTCCTTGCTCAGGATATAGTTGTGGAAAGTTACACGAAATCGGAGAGCAAGATGATTACCGCAAGAACGCCCCTTTCAACCCCCGGATTTTTTGAAACCCCCGCTATTCCGCTGGGCCCTGGTATCTTACCCGGCGTCTTGCCTCAAGACGGGGCTGCCCTGATGGGGCTCGGCGGTGGAATGGGTCAGGATATGGTGTCTTCGGTGATGTTCGACATGATGATGTCGATGCAGGAACTCCAACAAAGCTTTGCCATGTACATGGGAGGGGCTTTTCTCCCCAGATAAGCGGTCTATTACAGATCCAGCTTGATACTTCTCGACGATTTCTTCTCTTCCACCATTAACTCCGTGAGCCCGACGGCGCCCACATTATCAACCGGGGGCGACGGTGCGGGCTCGGGGGCTTTGGGTTGCTCCGGCGGTGGAGCCACGGCTGCTGCCTTAGGGGCTGGTTGGGGCTTCGAAGAAAGCACACTCTCCATGTTGGCGTGGGCTTTTTGGGCTGCCGCCACCACGGCATCGTGCTGCTTCAAGATGGTGTGGTAGACCACCCGGGCTAGAGTGGCGTAGGTACTATTTTTCATCTTGTTCGAGAAAAAGGGCGACATGCCGGACAGTCCACCGACGAACTTTGACCATCCCGTCTTGGGCTTCTCTTCCGGAAAAAGGGAAGCAAAAAGCTCCTGCCGCGCTTCGGCGGCCAGGGCCTCCAACGCCCCGGCATCGTAAACCGTACGTTCTGCCGCAGTGCGGATGGGATCGGTGTTTTGCCTCTCTGAAGTTTGAGTCGGTTGGGCGGCGTTGTGGTGTTTCCAGTAGAGATCGCTCACCCGCTTCTTGATCTCATCGGAGGCGCCACGCCCGATCTCTAATTCATCACAAATAGCTCGATACAGACGCTCCGTGGGAAACCCGATGCTGCCGTCCAACAAGCTCAGAGCCAGGCCGAGGGTCAGACATTCAGACCTCAATTCGGGACGCTCTTTGATGGCCTGCAGATAGGGAGCCAACTCCTCGATGGAATCCATCTCTACCCATCGTCGGCACAACTGGCTCCACTGCTCCCGTTTTACCGCCCGGGCACGGCCGGAGGGCACCGCCGTACTGGCGGCGTTCTCCATCAGGTCCAGCTTCAGATCGATATTACTGCGCTGACCGGACGCGATCAGAGCACAACAGACCGCCCAGCCAGGGGTCAAAAATTCCACCGCATCTTGAGCGATCTTAAGACGCAGGGCGCGTTCCAGGTCGTTGGTGTCGGTACCCTCGGGTACGATGATCTTCCACAGCTTGGCCGTCGCTTCCAGCACGGCTCGCTCCACCTCTTCTTGAGCCCGTCCTTCTTTTTTCACGGTTCGGGCCAACCAGCCGGAGACGATATCAAAAAGTATGTCCCGCGACTCGGGGGGCTCCTCCACTCCGATCAGCCGGGTAATTTCGGCAAGCTCCTGGGCGTTCATTAGGGATAATCCGGTATACATTCGAACCTCTATCGGGACTATTCCGGGGAAATCCGGCAGCTCCTCGGACATACCACCATGTTATTCCTTGTTACATAACTGTAACAACTGTCGATGAAAAATTCTCTATCTTTGGGGAAGAGAAGATTATGAGTCAGCCACCTGTTCCGACAGATTTCCTGACAGCGACCGGGGGGACGCAAAATAGATTCGGGAAAACTCTGTCAGTCATCTCATTGCTCCGACCAGGGGACGGGTCCAACATCAAGAAGCTGATGTCTCAAGGGCAGATAGGCTGCCGGTCGTAAACCGGCCGGCAGCCGGCGCCTGATCGAGACCTCACTTATGCCAACCTCACACCTCATCAAGCCTCGCTGGTTCCGCTGCCTCATCGGTCGCCAAGCTCGTCAAACTCTGCTCGAAACCGGGGCCGGACCGGACGTGTTTCGTCTCATGCTGGCCGCCTCCGGAGGTCCGCGTTGGCTGGGTCTGGTGGGGATCGACCGGGCTCTGCGCCGTTTCTTGAAGGGCCGGTCCAAGCCGCTCCCCACTCTCGGTGCTTCCAGCGGAGCCTGGCGCCTGGCCGCCCTTTCCAGCGACCACGACGGCGAGACTTACGAGCAACTGATTCACGAATACATCGAGCAACGCTTTGAGGGCCGCCCCACTCCGCAAGAGGTAAGTGCCGTTTGCCGGGACTACTTGCAGCGGCTTTTTACCGGAGAGAGGATCGCAAACAGCCTGGTCCACCCGACTTTTCAGTTGAACTTCACCACCGCCTTGATGAATTCCGAATCGCCATCCCCCTGGAAGACCGTGGCCTCAGTGGCCCTGGCCACCCTCTACAACATGCTCGATCGGAGGCTTCTGGGCCAGAGTTTTCAGCGGGCCGTCTTTTCTACCTTGCCCCACCCCTCGGAATCGCCACTGGCCCAACCCTGGGACGCCGTACCGACCACCACCATTCCCCTGACCGCTCAAAACTTTCTGCCTGCGATCCTGGCCACCGGCTCTATCCCCACCGTGCTGGCCGGGGAATCAGGCATTGCAGGCTCAAGGTCCGGCCATCACTACGATGGTGGGCTGTTGGACTATCACTTCGAGGTGGAAGCGCCAGGTCCGGTGCTCTACCCCCATTTTTCAGCCGATCCCATTCCCGGATGGATGGACCGGTTTCCCCCTTACCGCAGGATCAGTCGGGCGGCCCGGAGCCAGCTCTGCATCATCATGCCGAGCGATGAACTGTTGAGCCGCTACCCTACCGGTTTTTACCCTTCACGGCACCACTTCAAGTCTTTTGACAACGACCACCGGATCCGCCTGTGGAGCGAGACCGTGGACCAGAACCAGCCCCTGGAAAAAGAACTGCTGCTCTGTCTGGAGTCGGGCGACCTGGCTACCGTCGCCGAGCCGCTCTAGGAGGTCCTAAGGCCGCAGCTGGCCGGTCCCGCGAACCTGGTACTTATAAGTGGTGAGCTGCTCCACCCCCACCGGACCCCGGGCGTGCAGTCGGCCGGTGGCGATACCGATCTCTGCTCCCATACCAAACTCTCCCCCGTCGGCAAACTGGGTTGAGGCGTTGTGCACCACGATGGCGCTATCGACTCCATTGAGAAACGCTTCGGCGGCCTCCGGGTCTTCGGTGATGATGGCGTCGGTGTGGCCGGAGCCGTAGCGGTTGACCAGTTCCACCGCTTCCTTCACTCCCTCCACCGCCCGCACCGAGACGATGGGGGCCAGATATTCGCTGGCCCAGTCGTCTTCGGAGGCCGGCTTCATCTCTGGCACACTGGCCCGGCAGCTCTCGTCGCCTCGAAATTCACACTCCGGCATGAAGCTCACCAGGCGAGGTAGAAGGTCGGCCACCAGCGCCCGGTCGATCAAGATCGACTCGGTGGCCCCGCAGATGCCGGTGCGGCGCAATTTGGCGTTGCGCACCACCTGCAGAGCCTTCTCTTCGTCGGCGGCCCGGTGCAGATAGGTGTGGCAATTGCCTTCCAGGTGCTCGAAGGTGGGGATCTTGCTGTCACGCACCACCCGTTCGATCAGCGAGCGCCCCCCCCGGGGCACGATCACATCGATCAGTCCGTGCAACCCCAGCATCACCCCCACCGCTTCCCGATCCTGGGTGGGCACCAGGGCGATGGCAGCGGGCGGCAGTCCGGCCTCCCCCAGGGCTTCGCTCATGAGTCGCGCGATCAAGCGAGAAGAGTTCACGCTGTCGGTTCCACAGCGCAGGATCACCGCGTTGCCGGCCTTCAAGCAGAGCGCCCCTGCGTCGGCGGTCACGTTGGGCCGGGACTCATAGATCACCCCGATCACCCCCAGCGGAATGGCCACCCGGGCGATCTTTAGTCCGTTCGGCCGCTCCCACTTAGCCAGCACCCGACCCACCGGATCGGGTAACTCGGCCACCATCTCAAGCCCCCGAGCCATTCCCTCGATACGCTCAGGGGAAAGCTCCAGTCGGTCCAGAAACGACCCTTTGACCCCGGACTCCCGAGCCTTCTCCAGGTCCAGAGCGTTGGCTTCCATGAGAGCATCTTGATTCTGGCGAAGGCGCTCGGCGGCCATCCGCAGGGCGCGGTTCTTTTCAGCTCCCGAGGTTGCAGCCAGGAGCCGGCTCGCCTCCCGGGCCTGCAGAGCCAGCCGGGTCAGGAGTTCTTGGTGGGAAGTGGTTTGAGGAGACATCGCCGGGATCTTCTCACCGAGACACCGGTCAGCCTCCTAGGGTGTGGGAGCGCGAGTGGCCGCAGCGGTCGGGCCCAGGTATTCGACTTCAAAATACAAGGTCGCGTAGGGCGGGATGGTAGGAGGGCGGCCACTGGGTCCGTAAGCCATGTTGTAGGGGATGGTCAATCTTCGGACTTCCCCTGGCTTCATTCCGACCAGTCCCTCATCCCAACCCTGGATCACCTGGCCCTGGCCCAGCACGACCGAAAACGGGGTATCCCGGTCCTTGGAAGAGTCGAACTTCTCCCCTTCAAACTTGGTCAACCAGCCGGTGTAGTGAAAATCACCTTTTTCCCCCGCCTTGATGGCCTCGCCCTGGCCTTCTGTCACGGTTTGCGACTCCAGTTTGCCTTCCTGAATGAAGTCCACCAGTTCCACTTCGAAAAAGAGACGGCTCTTAGGGGGGATCTCCCCTTTGTCGGTGACTCCGTAGGCCAGGTAATGGGGAATGGAGAGCCGGCGAAGCTCGCCTTTTTTCATTCCTAGAAGTCCCAGCTCCCACCCGGGAATGACCTGTCCGGCCCCGAGCTGCAACACAAACGGTTCATCGCGTTTCCGGGAAGAATCGAAAACTTTGCCGTCTTCAAAATTGCCCAACCGACCCACGTAATGGACCTTGACGATATCACCATCGGCGGCCGCCTTTTCGCCACTTCCGGGCGTGACGGTGTCGATCTTGAACTCTTCGGTAGCAAACGCTTCCTTCACCGTCATCTGAATGTAGAGGGGCGTATTGGGCTGCATCCGATCGTTGGGAGGCACTTCTCCAAAGAGTTGCTGGGCGGTGATTTCGATATCGTACTTTCCACCGACTTTCATCTCTTTGGCCGCCTCCAGAAGACCCGGCATCTGCGCGGTCTCGGCCGCCACCACCATGTCCACTTTGCCTCCCCTACCCAGTGGTTCGCCCCCGATCTTATCGGACCACACTTCGAGCTCGGCGTGGAAAGCAGCAGCGTCAGCGACCGGTTCGCCGCTGCCAGCCTCCACCTCAGTCACTTTCATGGCCGCCACCGGAACGGCTGAAGCCGAAGCAGCTGGAGAGCTGCTGGCACCGGGGTCCTGACCCGGCTCCGAGCAGGCGAAGGTCGAGCAGCCCAGGAGTACCGCACAGAGGAACACCCGAAAAGGCGTTGTGTTGATTTTCATGTTACATACCTCAAAATTACGTGAGAATTCGTGAAATGTTGTAAGCGCGTTCTGACAGGGATCGATTTGACCTGCCGGGGCATAGGAACCAGGGCCGGTCATTCAGAAGCTCTCACGGTCATGAAACCCTACCGAATTCTTGTTCTTGAAGACGACCCCCAGATGCGCAGTATCCTCCAGCAGGTCTTGGAAGAACATGATTATGAGGTGGTGGCCGTCGATCGAGGAGAAAAAGCGATCGACGCCGCCCGCGACCACTCCTTCGATCTGATCATCGCTGACATCCGTATGGAGGGAGTCGGTGGCCTGGAGGCCATCGCCCAGACCAAAGCGGTGCAGCCCTCCATCGGCACTATGATCGTTTCGGGCTACGCTGACCCCGATGAGACCGAACGAGCCAAGCAGTTGCAGATCGGTGGCTATCTTAAAAAGCCGTTCAAGATGCAGGACTTCTTACTTTACGTCCGGACCCAGCTGAGCGAGCGAGCTCGTAGCCTGGGAGGTTCAAAGACTTCTGATCAGGAGGAAGACCCTGGAACCGATTCCGTGACCCTGTTGCTGGAGTGTCTGAGCGGGCTCGATCGTCCCCGACGAAAAGTTCCGGCAGGCAGTTTCAAGCGGGTGACCGAGCTTTCCGATACCCTGGGGAAAGAAGTC
>JBAYRN010000154.1:0-11242 GCA_041676625.1 Vulcanimicrobiota bacterium | reverse complement strand
GGGTTTCACCGTGGTAGCGATAGCTTTCAACCACCTGACCCTGTCTTTCAAGACCAGCAACCAAACTCAGGCCGATCACCTAGCCGAAGCCGTACTGGCCAAAGCGATCGGAGAGATCGTGGAGAACCCGGAGTTCGGGTTGAGCGGCACAGCCGCGGACAAGACGGTGCGTATCGTGCGCCCCTCCTCGCCGGACGAGATGTTTTTTAAGTTGCCCGAGGGGAGCGAAGGGGTTCTGACCTTCGATGAGACCTACGCCAACGATCTGAAGATTCCGTATTCCACCAATAATCGGAGTGAGGGTCCGATCAGTGGTGTGGCTGGGATTCCGGTACCTGAGGAGAGCTTTCATTTGGTGGCGATAGCCAGGGTGAAGAACTGTACCTCTAAGATGAACGCGATTGTCACGATTCCGAAGTTTCCTTACTCCGTGGCTGCCGCGGGCTCGATTCGCTCGGAAGGTGGCTTGGTTGTGGCTTCGGTAAAACCTGGAGTCCCCTACGATCTGAGGTACCCGATCCACGAAGACGATCTCAGGCCTGGCCACCTGGTGAGTAACTCCAAGATCGGTGATGAGGCAGTCTTTTTAACCGGGGAAGGAAATAAGATCTATGGAGACCTCCAGTCCTCGTCCGGAGTCACTTTAGAGGCGAATGCCTCTGTCTTGGGAGAAGTTCGTACCAATGCGATAGATGCAGTCTTGCCCCAACTTGACGTGATGGACTACGACCCTGAGTCTACGGGGATGGATTTTGAGCCCGTCACGAGCGGAGCAGGAACCCTCTCGGTCGAGGGCTATAACAAATACGTGGGAGACCTGACGGTTGACAACGGTATTGAACTTAACGGTGGCGTGCTTTACGTCGACGGTAATCTTCTGGTGAGTGCTGGGGGCGTCACGGGTAAAGGGGCACTGGTCGCTACGGGCGGAATCCAGATTCATGGTGACGGTGAAGCTCATACTGACAATCAAGCTGCTCTCATTGCTGAGGGAAACATCATACTTCGTGGCTCTTCTTCAGCCAAAGCTAAGTTTGCCGGACTCATCTATACCGAGGGGCAGTTGAGCGCCGAGAACATGCGGCTGGCCGGAGTTTTTGTTGCTGCCGGCGACGACAGTTCCGTGGAGTTTAAGAATACGGAAGTCTATGAAGACCCATCGCTCGGGTCCCTGGAGATCATCAATGAACCCACCCCTCCTCCAAATTTCATAGTGCCCAGCGACTTGCCTCTGCATTCGATTAATTGGCCGAATTCAGAGGGGATTCCGGTTCCGATCCCCATGGAGTACGACCCTGGAGTGTTGCAAGCCAACCTAGAAAGCTTTCGCAATCCTGATCTCTCACCTGGACAGCCGGAGTATCTCTTTAGAGTACCTACTGATCAATGGGTCGACGGTGAAAGTCACGTTGGTTATTCTTACTATCGTTTCGATCCGGAAGATGGAGCTCTCGACTACTATTTCACGGCAGACTCCAATGGGCCTAATGCTCCTTTTGTCTTAAATGGTGGACACCTCGGCCTCAAGATCAACGGCCAAGCGATCAACAGTCAGGCCGACGCCGTTTCTGCAATCCAGGCTGCGGCCGAGGAGATAAGGGGGCGGGAGCTAAACTCCGATGAATTATCAACTGTAAACACCAGCGCGGCGATGGCTTTCAATCAGACGACTGCTGTGACCAGAGTCAGCCGTTATTCAGCCCAATATACCTTTGAAAATTCATCCAGTGACCCCAGTCCTGGTGGTGGAGACAGTGACAACGACAGCAATTTTACCTGGTCTCTCGACCTTTCAGAATTCTTTAGTGAGGGAAAACCGTTGAGAGTCCTGTATTGGGGGACTTACACCCAATGAGACCGTGTCAGGCAAGAGCCTTCACTTTGGTAGAGACCATCTTTAGCACCCTCTTCATCTCCCTGACCGTTCTGGCTATTGTCAATCTCTTTCCAGGTGCGTATATGTCGGTAAAGAAGAGTGAACTCCGATTTCAGAGCGATTACATCGCTCAGTCAATCATCGAGGACCTTCGAAGGGCCAATTTGTCCTTATTGATCACGGAGACTAGCGACGAAGCGCGATATTATGCGGTCGTGACACCGGACAATCCGACACGTTTTGAGCCCCTCTCCACTCGAAACGCCAATTGGGATCAGGAGTTTGAACAGTATGGTCTCTCGGTGGACGATATCCGCTATCTGGCTCTGGTGACGGTACGTAACCTTCCAGATTACGACCCAAAGATTGTGAAAGGAGTGAGTGTCGAGATCGAATACTCGGTCGGCGCCCTCAAGCAGTCGAGCCTGCACGAGACGTACCTGCACTCATTGAACTAAGTGACAAAGCAGCGCTCCCGTGGACTGACTATCGCTGAAGTTCTCGTATTCTCCATGGTGGGACTTATGTTGATGCTCCTGCTGACCCAGTTGTTCATTACAGCCACCCGAAGAACCGAGGACTCGCGCCTAAAAGTAGACCTGCAGCAGAAGGCAGTCCTGGTACTCAGGCATCTTTCGAAACATCTCGAAGTGGCCTCGGCTCGAGGTATGTCGGCTACAACGTCAGGGGAAGACTATATTTTAGCGCTCACCCCTATCCAGTCTGGTTATCCGAACCGATGGACGACCTCTCAGCAACTCTACGTATACCGCGGTGCCCAGAAAGAGATTTCTTGGCGAGAGGCTCTCAAGGGCGATTTTGCTGAAGAGCTAATAGAAGATCGACCCTACCTTCCAGGCCCATCTGAACTTATCAGCTTGGCTACAAACTCCACTGGTAAACACAGAATTCTTTCCTCTTACGTCGAAGAGTTTTCGCTTTCGGATCGAAATGGTAGCAAGACACAGTTTCAAGTCCAGCCTTTAGTGTTGGATTTGAAATTAAGGAGACCGCTATCTCATTCGGACCGGGTCACAGAGTTTACCGTGCAACGGCGATTTGTGCTGCGAAACAACTACTAGCTTCCACCCAGAACACTCGTCCTAGAGGTCTACCGTGAGTCTTCTTTTGCGGCTGGTGTGGATCTTCGTGCTATTGAGCGCTCCAGCTTTCGCCCAGCGTGAAGTTTTGGCAGCTTCGCAACCTGAAGCCGAAATATTAATCGACAGCAGTTCTGCCCCCCGCACCGTGAAGTCTATCGATCGGTTCGAGGTGACAGCCCAGGATTTTGGAGCCCAAGATTCGTTACGGCTCATTTTCCAGGCCCCGGGTTACGCCAGGCAAGCCAGGTTTTTGAGCCGCACCCTCCTGGAAGAAGAAGGACTATTCGAGATGAGCACCACTACGCTTTTTCGCGAAAAGGTCTTGATCAAATTCGATGTTTTTCCCCCGGACGCGGCAATGAGCTTGGAAGAGATTTCGAGCCAAGGAATGCGACCGCATTATCTCGGTCGGTTTCCCCAGTTGGCGGTGGCGGACCGCTACGATCTCAGCCGCGGTAAGTTCTTGATGGTGAACCTCCTGTTGGAGCGTGAAGGCTACGAGCCCTGGCGGCGCCGGGTAGCGCTCAACAGCCTGGTCGAACCGGGCGAAGACGAGGTCTACCTGGGGGAGATCAAACTCACTCCTAAAGACGGCTGGCACGACCGCCTGGAACAGATCAAAGTCTTGCACCGCTTTAACACCCCCCTGGCTCTCTTTCTGGACCTGTCTCTGCTGGGCTTCATTCTTTCCTTCCCGTTCTTTTTCTGGCCTCGTTATCTGGCCCACAAGAAGCAGAAAGAACTCTGGAAACGCAAAACTATGCTGGAATCGGTCATCACCGATACCGACCCTCTGCTGAAGAAAGTGTTGGGTGGATACTACCTGACCGCCAAGATCGGTCGGGGTGGAATGAGTAAGGTGTATCGGGGTCTGCCCGAGCACACTCTGGAGCTTGATGACGCGGTGGCGGTCAAGGTGATCGACGAAGACCTTGCTGATTCAGAGGAGTATCGGGCTCGTTTCCGGCGAGAGATCGAGGTGTGCGCTTCCATCAACAACCCCAACGTGGTGAAACTCGTGGACTGGGGGGAAAAGGACAAGCTCCTCTTTATGGTGCAGGAGTTGATCGACGGACAGACCCTGAAGCAGGCCTGCAAAGAGCCTCTGAGCCAGGCCCGTTTCGTGCACATCTTCGTACCGATCTTGCGGGCCTTGAAAGCGGCCCACGCCAAGGGTGTGATCCACCGGGATCTCAAGCCTTCCAATGTCATGATCACCCCCACTGACGTGGTCAAACTCATGGACTTCGGACTGGCCAAGGCCAACAAACCCGGCCACGACCTCACCCGCACCGGCGACGCCTTCGGCACGCCTGCGTACATGAGTCCGGAGCAGATTTCCGGCGGCATCGTGGAGGCTCCCTCAGACCTCTACTCCCTGGGTGTGATGGCGTTCGAACTCCTGACCGGGAGACTGCCTTACGACGTGGGGGAGGACCCCATGTCGGTGATGCTGGCGCACCTCCAAAAAGAGCCGTACAAGTTGAGTGATTTCCGTCCGGATCTCGACCCCCAATTGACCGAACTGATCGCAAGTCTGCTCAAAAAAGAGCCCTCCCAACGGGAAACCAGTATCGAAAAAATCATGGCGATCCTGGAGATGCTACCCCGCAGCTACTGATTGATCAAGTGGGTAGAACGGTAAATCCTTCTTGCTTGGCTGCTTGCCGAAGTCTTTCATCCAAGCAGACAATTTCTCGATTTATCGGGTTGCCTTGAACCCATTCGAGAGACGCCGCCAACTGTAACGCATCCGCAGCTCTTAGAGGATGGACTGCCAGCAAACGACAAGCTGACGCCTTTAGCGCCCCGGTTGGAATGATCTCAAGCGAACGTGCCAGAACTTCCCGGAGCAGGCGCCGACTGTACTGCAGTTCATCTATCGATAGGCTACCGTCACGAAAGCGTCGATTTAGCGCCGAGTGGCATTCTGTCTCAGAACCCCACCAGAAAGCGATATCCTGGTCTTGAACAAGCAATTGTCGTTGAGCATTGGTACTGGTTTCCTGAATTATGAGTGGGACCAGAGCGGAGCTGTCCCAGAATCTCATCTGTCGTCTGCCCTTTCTTCTAGTAGTGCTTGGAGTACTGAATGGTCGCATTGGGCTGGACGATGGATTTCCAAAAACTCTAGTAAGGAATCATTTTTTTGCGGTGCATGAGCGGCTCCCCGTCGAATCAGATCGAGCGTTTCATTCTCTAAAGCCTGCTCTCGAACAGGAATGAGTCGTGCAACAGGTTTACCGCGGTCCGTCACTAGAAACTCCTCTCCGAGCTTCACTTGGGATAAGTGGGCACTTAATTTAGCTTTGAGATTTGTAACTGAGGTGACCTTTTTCATATGACCAGTGTAGTCATTCATGATGGACCTAGTCAACTAGAACGATTACCCCACAGCTACTGATTGATCAAGTGGATAAAAGCGGGATGTAGGTTGGTGTTTGAAGCCAGGACCTGGCCGGAGTGGAGATCGAAAGGCCGTCCGTCGGGTTGGGTGACGGTGCCCTGAGCTTCCGTGATGATCACGTAGGCGGCAGCCAGGTCCCAGGGGCACAGGGACCACTCCCAGGCCGCATCGATCCGTCCGGCCGCGATCTGGGCCAGGTCCAGGGCCGCCGCGCCGCCTCGCCGGACGCCCTGGCAATAGGTGCAAGCCTGGCTTACGAGGTCCATTCGGTGCTGGGGCATGGAGTTGAGTGAAGTCACCACCATGGCGTCTTGCATCGAGTCGGTCCGGCTGACCGTGATGGGGCGTTCGTTCAGGGTCGCGCCGGCCTCTTCTGCGGCCGAGAACAGTTCGTTTCGTAAGGGATCGTAGATGACTCCCAGGATTGGGTGCGAATTTCGAATCAGCCCGATGGAGACGGCCACAAAGGGATAGCCGTGCACAAAATTTTTGGTGCCATCGAGGGGGTCCACCACCCAACTGTACGTGGCATTTCGATCGGTGGAGCCGGACTCTTCTCCCCAGAAGGCTATCTCCGGATGGGTCTCGGCCAGAATGGATCGGATCTTGTCTTCACAGGCACGATCGACCTCGGTCACCAGATCGCCCGGGCCCTTCAGGGCTACCTGGAAGTCCGTCTCAAATCGGTTCTTGATGATCGCTCCGGCCGCTCTGGCCGCCTTTTCCGCAGCGGCCAGTTGGCTTTCCAGTTCGCGTTTCATGGCTGAGCCTTCGGGCCCCCCTAACTCCTGCCTTCTGGACATTGATACCAACAGGCTCTTGAAGCCTCTCGCACGAACGGTTCAGCATGCAACCGGGTAGTGTGGTGGAGTATTTAGCAGGTAAAGATTTGGCCTTGGGCTTTTGTTTGGAAGCAGAGAGCAAAGGCAAGCTCCCTATCATGACTTCCAGCGGACGGAAGGAGAGTCTGGCCTCCAAGAAGGTTCTTTTCAGCCATCAGACCCCTCTTCCCGCAACTGCCTCTCGGGAGGAGAGGCTCGCTCATCTGGAATCCATGGAGCAGCGGAAGGCCGTAGAGTCTCAGGAGCTGGATACCCAGGAACTGTGGGAACTGCTGGCCGATGAAATTGGCCGGGAATGGGAGCTCGCGGAGCTTGCAGGTTTTCTCTTCTCCGAACCGGGGGCCTGGGAAAAGGCCCTGGTGTATCGCGCCGTTCACAGCGACAAGTATCGATTTTCCCGCAAAGGGGATTGCTTCGTGTTGCGCACGGCCGAGCAAGTAGAGGAAGCCCTCCAGCGAGAGGCCACGGAAGCCAAGCGAGAAGTTGAACGAGCCGCGGTCAAAGCGTGGATGCATCAGGTGTGGGAGAACGGTCGGGACGAATATCCGGTGGAGTACCAGGATCTCGTGGAAGAGTGGAAGACGCGAATTCGAAACGCCGCTCTCTACGGGGAGGATGCCTCTCATTTTCAGCACGTCCAGCGCTACCTCAAAGAACTCGATGGGAAGGCACTCGACGTTGCTTTTCAGTTCATGGTTCGTCTGGGAGAGTGGACTCAGGACGAAAATCTGGAGATTCTAGCCAACCAGACACCTATCGCCTTTCCTCCGGAAGTGCTGGCCGAGGCCGCGTTGGCCACCGAGCGTTTAGAGCAGGCAATCGCTGATTCCATCCGGGTGGATTACACCGACTGGCCGTGTTACTCCATCGACGATCCCGAGACCACCGAGATCGATGACGCCATGGCCTGGCGGCCGGTCGAGCAAGGACACGAACTGGCCATCCACATCGCCGACGCTTCGGCCCTGGTGACTCCGGATCTAGAGCAGATGGAGAAAGAGATTCGCTACCGGGCGACCTCGATCTATCTACCGGATTTCAAAGTGCGTATGGTCCCGGAACTCCTTTCCGATGATGCTTTGAGCCTGCGGGAGGGAGTACTCCGCCCGGCTTTTACCTTTCTGGTCAAGCTCGACCGGGAGGGAAAGCTCCTGGAGGCCGGCATGCACCCCAGTGTGATTCAGGTGAAAGGGCGGCTGGACTACGACACGGCCGACCAGCTAGTGACTGATGGGGAGCCTTATTGGAGCACCTTCGCCCGTGTCGGGGAGTTGCTCAAGGAGCAACGGGAGGCTAAAGGGGCCGTCAATCTTCCCTTCCCCAGGATGGAGGTCGTGGTGAAGGGCGAGCAAATTTCGCTGGTACCTGATGAGCGGGATTCGGCTTCTCAAACCATGGTGAGCGAGATGATGATCCTGGCCAATCGGGTGGCGGCCGAGTACCTCCGTGACCACGGATTGCCGGCCATCTATCGCAGCCAGAAAGCTCCGGAGCCGCCGTTGGAGAAGCGCCCGGAGTGGAAACCTCATCATCTCTACGAAGCCAGACGTAGCTTTTCTCGAAGTAGCCACGGTTTTGAGCCGTCGCTGCACTCCGGGCTGGGTTTGGACGCTTACGTCCAGACCACCTCACCGATCCGTCGTTATCGCGATCTGATCCTGCAAAGACAGATCAAGCATCATCTGCAAACTGGAGAGATTCTGTACAGTAAAGAAGAACTGGAAGAGATCATAACGATAACCAGCACTCCGGTATCTCAGGCCGAAAAGATGGAGCGAAATCGTAAGGGCTACTATCTGCACAAGCTGCTCCTAAAGCAGCGGGGCAAGGAAGTCGAAGCGGTGGTACTGGCGGCCAACGGGGAGCGTTACACGCTGCAATTGAAAGAGTCGTTACGGGAAGTCGATGTGCCCCAGGGAGGGGGTGCGCTCAAGGCCCCTGGGGAGCAAGTGCGAGTAAAGATCCTGTCGGTTTATCCCCGGGATCGGGTGCTCAAGGTCAGCTCTCCCCTTTAGGAGCCAATTACCAGGGGTTGACCGAGTGACTCTTGTACTCGCCGGCCCCGTTGAACACGAATCCACCGTAGTTGATGAAATCGATGCGAGCGTCTTCTCTTCCCTCGTTCTTGATCACCGGTTGATGAGAGAGTAGCCAGGCCTGTTGCTTTTCAATGGTCGCGAACGCTTTCTGCAGCGGACCGAAGCGCAGGGGCAGGAGAGATTCACCTTCTTTGGGCTGGGCCGCACCGTCGACCAGGCGAAACGACCCGTCTTGAGGGCTTAATAGCACACTGTCATCGGCGTTTTGCTCCGTCAAGGCGGTCTGGTTCAGCTTCTGGGCCAGTTGAGTTCCTGAGATCTGAACGTGGGTTCGGGGCATTGAGTGGGGGACGCGGGTCAGTGCGGAAGTCATTGTCATTCTCCTGAAGGTTTTCTTGATGACATTTTACATTGGAACCCTGAATATTGTCTGAAAGATAGCGTTGGCGGCTTCGATCTGGTAGCGTTGCCGGCATGAAAGTTGTCATCGTCGGTGGTGGAATCGTGGGACTTGCCACGGCTTATAAATTGCGGCAGGCCCGCCCGGGTTGTGATGTTACGGTGTTAGAAAAGGAGTTGGGTCTAGCTCAGCACCAGACCGGGCGCAACTCGGGGGTGATCCATTCCGGCCTCTACTACCCGCCGGGTTCGGCCAAGGCCTTAAATTGCCGCAAAGGTCGGGCCTTGCTGTTGGAGTTTTGCCAGGAGCACGGTGTGTCGTACGAACTGTGCGGCAAGGTTGTGGTGGCCACCGACCTTCACGAACGGGCAGGCTTGCAGGCTCTTCATCAGCGGGGGCTCGCCAACGGGGTCGACTGTCGGCTGATCTCGTCTGAGGAATTGCAGGAGCTTGAACCACACGCTGCCGGGGTGGAGGCGCTTCACGTGCCCGAAGCCGGTATCGTGGATTTCCGGGGGATGGCCGCTGCTCTGGCTCGGGAATGCCGGGCGGATGTGCGCACGGGGGTTCGGGTCTTGCGAGTGGTTGAGGACGGGGGAGAAATGGTAGTGGAAACAGATCACGGAGAGATCCGAGCGGATCGGCTGGTCAACTGCGGGGGTCTGCACTGCGACCGGATTTGCCGGCTTTCGGGGGGTAAACCGCCGCTGAAGATCGTTCCTTTTAAAGGGGAGTATTTCCGACTCAAACCTGCCGCCGAGTACCTATGCAAAACGCTCATCTATCCGGTTCCGGATCCTCGCTTTCCCTTTCTGGGAGTCCACCTCACCCGCATGATCGACGGAGGGGTAGAAGCGGGACCTAACGCTGTTTTGGCCCTGGGCCGAGAAGCCTACGGCAAAACCGATCTCAATCTTGCCGATCTTTTTGAGACCCTGGGCTATCCAGGTTTTCTCCGGCTGGCTTGTCGGCACTGGAAGATGGGTCTGGGCGAGGTCCGGCGGTCGGTTTCCAAGCGAGCTTTCGTGAAAGCGCTGAACCGACTGGTCCCCGAGTTGCGGAGCGACCAGTTGGTGCCAGCTCCAGCCGGAATCCGGGCTCAAGCCTTGCGACCAGACGGTTCCCTGGAAGACGACTTTCAGATCCTCGAGGTGGGGGGAGGAGTGCACGTGCTCAACGCTCCCTCACCGGCGGCCACCGCATCGCTTGCGATCGGGCAGGTGATCGGTTCCTACGTCAGCGGATAGTCCAAGTACCGGTAGCCATGGAGAAAAATGGGAGCCGTGTAGGCCAGGCTTTCCACCCTTTCCATAGGACCTCCGACCTCCAAACTTAGCTCCTTTCTTAGAGAGCTGATGTTCATGTGGCCCAGCACTCCAGCTACCCCCAGTACAAAGCCTGATAGCAAGATGTGCTCCGTGTGCAACGGCGTAAAGGCCGGACCCACGTACCAGGCGGTGACGACAGCTACCACCACGGAGAGAACAGGCGATACCCAATTCGGGACCACGGTTCTGGCCAGAAGCATCTTCGCCGCATCCGATAATTCGGTGATCAAAATGACGTAAAACAGCAAGGCCGGACCACCCGGCAGGACCACGAGATAGGCTGCATGGCTAAGGCAGAAGATCGCCGTCATCAGGATCCAATGAACCGAACCGATCTGCAGTAAGGGGGAGGATTGCTCTCGATTGAGGTTGCTCACCGGCAGATACAAGAACATAAAAACCGGGATGAAGACCACAAAAAACCCATACCATTCGATGTAGACCCAGTAATATTGCAAAAGAACGGCCAGATAACAAACGAGTTTGGTGTGGACTGAGAGGGGCGTCTTGAGATGCGCGAAAAACTGTCGCAGAGCCAGGATGCTGAGAATGGCCACGCCCAGAATGCTGGGAATGGGGCCCAGTACCGGGTTTGTACCCATTTTGTGGAAGAAGATCAAACCGAGCACGATCAGCCACCAGGCTCGAAAACGCTGAGGTGGTACCAGAGGAACACGTTTCGGATACTCCGTGCGCAGAGCATGGCTAAGAATTGTTGCACCGACCAGCAAAATCCCGACTGCCACTATGATCTGGGTTCTCGACAACACGGACTATAAGCTCGGGCGTTTCTAGGCGGAAGAAAGAGGGCCTGCCGCCCCGGGGGCGGCATGGTGAGAAAAAGATGAGGACCCGGTAACTCAGCATTTGCGGGTGTTGACCTTTGCCTCCATGCTCCCTATAATGAGCGCGCATAGGAACGTAGCTCAGTTGGTAGAGCAACGGTCTCCAAAACCGTAGGTCGCAGGTTCGAGTCCTGTCGTTCCTGCCAAGAAAAAGCCCGATAAAATCGGGCTTTTTTCGTTGCCTGGAGCCATTTGGGAGCCATCTACGTAAAGAACGAAAATCCCCCAAAACCCCCACGTTTTCCGGCAGAAGCGACACCCATGGCGACACCCAGGATGCCAGTCTGCAGAATCTGTGCAAAAAAGCTATGGAGTGGATCGCCTGTGGATCAGCTTGGAACGAATTTACCTTTGCTTGGGGAAACCCTTTACAGGTGGTACCGCCTGTGCTATCATAAGCCT
>JBAYRN010000153.1:0-11437 GCA_041676625.1 Vulcanimicrobiota bacterium | reverse complement strand
TTCCACCTCCTGAAGCGAAATTTTCCTCAAATAGGTCCACTATTCCACAGAAAATTCCACTCCAGGAGGAGAAAAATGTCCTGCGTTTGGCTCGGAATGCCAAATGTCCACAGGCCCTAAGAATATTCAAAGGAGCTTTCCAAACTTATGACCACAAAATTCGCCTTTGTACTTTGCCTTTTGGCTTTCTTGCTTTTCTCGCCCTCGGTGGCCGAAGAGCAGGTTCTGGCCACCAGCCAGGGTTATCAACTCACCGAGAGTGATCTCGGGCCGGCCCTGGATTTGTTGGTGTTCATGTCCCAGAGCCAGCTCACTCAAAGGGAACGGGATTACGTCGTGGGAGAGGCCATTCAGGAGTTTCAGGCCGATCCCCGGTCGATGCTGGAGAGTCTGCAGGAGATCAAGGTGATGATTCAGCAGGCCGAATCGACCAATAATCCCATGCTGCTGGGAGAGGTACGGCAGGTGATGATCGCTGAGTTTTACAAGATGGCCCAGACAATGACTCAGGGTCAGATGCCCGCCTACATGGAGGTGCTGTTTCAAAAGGCCCCCGTGGTGGCTTACGACCCTCATACCAACGTGGCCCTGACCCGTCCCGACCTTGAGGCCAGCGTGGAGTTTCTCAATCAGGCGAACCAGTTTCAGGGAAACGACATTCCCCAGGCCCAAATGCAGATGGCGGGAGAAGAGTTGGTGCGCGGTTTTACCGAACTGGATGTGAATACCCAGAAATTGCTTGCGTCAGGTACGATTTTGAATATTGTCCTGACATCCAATCTGAATACCATGACTCCCCAGCAGCGGACCGACTTCACTTCCCACTATCGCACCACCACCGGCGGACCTCCCGGTCGTACGCGCGGGGGTGAGGAAACCACGCCCGAGCAACAGGCCGCCGAGTCTCTGGCCAGAGACAGCGTTCATCGCTCCCACTCCCTGATGGAGAGTTTAAGGGCGAGCGGAGGCAGTGACGATTATTGGAAGGTGCAGAACAGTTTTTAGAAAAGGGTGGCCCCATGTCAAACTCTAATCCTGTTGTCTACTTTGATATTACTGCCGACGGTGAGCCCTTAGGGCGAATCGAAATGACCCTGCGGGCCGACGTCGTGCCCCTGACCGCGGAAAACTTCCGCGCCCTTTGCACTGGAGAGAAAGGTTACGGCTATAAGGGCTGTGGCTTTCACCGAGTGATTCCCGATTTCATGTGCCAGGGGGGAGACTTCACCGCCGGAAACGGAACCGGTGGAAAGTCTATCTACGGCAACAAGTTCGAAGATGAGAACTTTACTCTCAAGCACACTGGCCCCGGGATCCTGAGCATGGCCAACGCCGGTCCTAACACCAACGGCTCCCAGTTCTTTCTATGCACCGTGGAGACTCCATGGTTGGATGGAAAGCACGTGGTCTTCGGAGAGGTCTCCAAAGGGCTGGACGTGGTCAAGAAGGTCGAGACTCTAGGAAGTCGCTCCGGACAAACCAGCAAAGACATCGTGATCGCCGACTGCGGTCAGGTCTAGCGCAGAACCCATTCGGCCACGTCTCCGATCCGCACAGCCCAGGAGCTTTCATCGTGCATTGCTCCCAGCGGCTCGTGGTATCGGAGGTCGTGGTCTAGCTTCCAGCCTTTAGAGAGCAGTGCCTCACCCATCTCCCGGGTGCGATCCCGCACATCTTGGACGCCGTTTCCTCCCCGGGGGCGGTCGCTGAAGTTTCCGTTTTCTAGGGAGCGCTTACCGAATTCGTCGGTGCCACCTTCCTCGGTTCCCATGTCGATCCAGATCCGAGGTCGCTCGCTGCCAATCTCGCGTTCCAGGGTCTCGGTGGGCATCTGTCCGTCGGCCCACCACACCGAGGGAGAAAGCGCCGCCACCGCGGCAAAACTTGCGGGATGGTTCAGTCCGATGGCCAGGCTCACCAGGCCACCCAGCGAGCTTCCCATCAAGACCCTCCGGGTGGGATCCACCGAATAGGTCGCCTCCACCGCGGGCATCAGTTCGGACATGAAAAAATCTTCGTACTTTTGGCCTTCCCCGCCACCGTAGTTCGGATCGGGCCGGTGGGTGTACTCGCTGTTTCGAGCAGGACCGTGATGGACTCCCACCAGCACGGCTTCCGGCACCCGACCGCCGGCGTTTAGCCGGGCAAAGGTCTCGTCCACTTGCCACTCTCGACCCATAAAGCCCGAGCGTGCGTCAAACATATTCTGGCCGTCTTGCAGGTAGACTACGGGGTAGTTCTTGTCCGGATCGTAGTGGTCGGGCAAGCGCACGGTTACGGTCCGCTCGCCACCCATATGCTTTGAGTTCAGCTTGTGCTGGACGAACCGACCGGTGAGGCTACCCCCCGACAATGGAGTTGAGGACGTGAACATGCTCCTATTATAGGAAGCAGGTTCGAAAAAGCTCTTAAAAAGCGCTAGCGCTTGGTTCGGCCTTCCAGGATCTTCACGAAGGACCGGGTCTGCAACTCCTCGTGGGTAAGGGTGGTGGCGGCGGTCACCTCCTCTTCCGTCACCGCTCCGGAGTTCAGAGCTTTGAGAAAGAAGTTGAGCAACCCCTGACCGGTGGCGGCGTCGTCGAAAACGTCTCCCACCAGGGTGGCCTGGGCGGCCTTCTCCACGAAGTTCTTGAGCCTTTCCCCGGCCGACTTCATGCCCCCGAGAAAAAAGGAGAAGATGGCCGCGTAGCGGGTGGGCAGGTGAGCGGGGTGAAGGTCCCAGCCCTGGTAATAACCCTTGATCAAGGAACTCTGACAGTGATGGAAGTGAAGCTCCCAGGCGTTGCGGACCGTCTCTCGGTTTTCCTCTTCCTGTTCGGGGGTGAGATCGCCCCTGTGGGGAGGTACCGGCAGCACGTTGGTCGCTCCGTCGGAGATCCAGATCCCGGTGCCGGCCAGCGCTACCTGCATGACCGAGCGGGCGAAGTCGCAAGCGTGATGCAGCATGTCCTGGTACTCGGCGGTGATCTGGCAGTACGCGGTGTAGTCGTAGGTGCCGAAGTGGGCGCCCCGGCAGCGGCCTCGGAGCGAGGATACCATGCGTTGCAGCGGTACGCTGCCGTCGGCGTTGAAGATGGACTGGGGCGTCTCGATCATCAGTTCCACCTGAAAGGTTCCCTGTTTCAGGCCGAGCTTGGACTCCAGCTTGTCCAGGATGTCGGCCAGCGCCGAGGCCTGCTCCGGAACGGTGATCTTGGGAAGCGTGATGTAGAACGGCTGGGGAATATTTCCACCGGTGGCTTCGCTGAGGGCGGTCACGAAGATATCCAGGGTCCGGATGCTGCGAGCCTTCAGTTCTTCGTTGAACGGCTTCAGTCGGATCCCGATGAAAGGCGAGAGGGTGCCGTCTTTAACCCCCTGGGCTACGGCCTGGGCGGCGGCCACGGCGTGGCCGTCTTCCTCTTCGTCGGGGCGGTTGCCGTAGCCGTCTTCGAAGTCGATTCGGAAGTCTTCTACCGGTTCGGTCTCGAGCTTGTGAACCACCCGATCGTAAACCTTTTGGGCAAACTCTTCATCCTGGTCGTGATAGGGGTCGATGGCGTCCAGGAAATCCATGGGGTCGTCGCTGAACGCTTTGAGTGTCTTGAGGGCGCTCTGGCCCATGCGTTGGGTACGATCCGGGCGGAAAAGTTGGGCCCCTCCGTAGACCGTGTGAACCGGTTGACGATCGGCGATCTCACCGGGGTAGATGGTGTTGTAAGCCCGGTTCGCGAGCGAGAGGTTCTCGAACACGGGGGCTGTTTCAGCATCGCTTAAAGTGGTTTTGGTTTTCACGTTAGACATTCAGTTTCTCCAGGTCCGAAACGGTTTGTTCTTTACCACGGAACCCCTTCCCCGTACAGCCACGAAAGCCGTTGAATATCGTAGGCGCGGGTATGAAAATTGGGAGTACGAAGGAGCTGAACGGTGGACCGGGGAGGCTGCAGCGAGAGGGTCGTCAGGCAGTCGATCAGGCGCCTGCCTCCCCAGGGGATGAGTTCCTGGGTGTGCACGTAAAGACCGGACTTTTCAGCCAACTCGGCAAAGCTTGAGGCGGTCATGGTGCGGGCTCTCCACTGGTCGTAGTCCAGCAGTCCCTTCTTCTTCAAGACTTTTCTCCAGCTCTGAGGAAGCCTCAAGGTCCGGCTGAAGTAGCCCGAGTATTCGGCCAGGTTCGAATGATGCAAGAAGGCCCGCCCCTCCGGTTTGAGCTTTTGAGCAAGATCTTTGAGGTAGCTCTCGATCCCGTCGGCCTCCACGTAGACCAACGCTTCCCAACTGAAGGCAAAATCGATGGATCGGTCGGGCAAACAATCCAGGGAGTCTCCGGAACCTACCCGGTAGGTGATGGACTCCTCGCCGAAGCGTTGCCGACAGGCCTCGATGCACTTTTCCGAGATGTCTACCAGAACCATGGCCTGGCAGTGCTCCAGCAGGTACTTCGTCCAGCGCCCGAACCCGGGGCCTATCTCCAGGATGGTGGGGGCGGGCAAGTGGTGTTTGATCCGGGGCAACAGGCACCAGTACCATTGCATATCGGGCCCTCCCCAGCGGGCCGACCACTCGTCGCCTCCGTAGCGGCTCCAATCGTACTGGTGGTTCCAGGTCTGGTAGTTTTGCTCATAAGTGGGCATCAGGAGGCGTTTGGGTTAAACGGCGATTGAGCGACCAATTTTTTGACTTTCCAGAGCCCCAGCACCCAGAAAACTCCCATCATGGGCAGCACGGTCATGATGAGAAGCGGCTCCTGGCTCATCAAAACGTAATCGTAAGCGCCGTGAGCGAAGACGGCCAGACCTATCCCCAGCAGATGATACCGGGACCGCTTTTCGGGAGTAGACGCTGGCTCTCACCACCCAGTATTTGCAGAGCTCTTCCACCAGGGCAGCCACGATGAAGGCGTGGAAAAATACCTCCAGGGGGCTTCCAGGAGCCGCCATACCTTCAAATCCGGTTATCAGCATGAGTTCGACGATGACCGCCACCACGCTTACCGCCGCCCCCCAGCCCATAACCTTCAACACTTTATCGCGGGGCTCGGGTTCGTGCGTGTCGCGCTTGTAGAAGTAATACATGAGACCGGCCCCGGGTGCCACCGCCAGAGCCAGGAGAGCATCGTTCATCATGGAGAATTAGTGGTTTGTTTGCGGCCTTCCTGGATCGCCCTGAGGAAAGAGGTTTCCACCCGGGTGAAGACATAATGGGAATCAACGGAGGTGAATGGCCTTGATCAGCGAGACTCTGGAATTTTTAGAGCGCGCTCCCTACGTGGAGCATCGCCTGGCCTGTCCTCTGCACAAAAAGCTTATCGCCGAGAGTGCAGAGCTGGGCGGATACAAGTGTGAACTCGTGGTGCCGCGGATCACGGAGTACGGCCTGGACTACCACTCCTACTGGGCCACCATTTTCTGGCAGGAAGATGCAAAGTCACCGGTGGATACTTGCATCGTCTACACGAGTATTCGCGCTCCCGTGGGAGTCATCGTGTACGGCCGCTCTCCGCTGAAGTACGAGCGCCCTACCGCTCCCTTGTTGGGCTACGAACTCAAGCCTGCGCCGGTCCCCGGTTCGACTCCTCCGGCCGGATGGGAACCTTTGCATTCGTGGCTTAGCAAAAAACTATGGAGTGCCGGGGTCGCTGTGAGCACCCCGGATTATCTTACGGAGCAGCAGGTCATCGGTTTTAGCTGCCTGCTGGAGGAGCTACCGGAACCCGGCAATCTGTTTCAGGTCTTGTTTCACAGCGGGCTGGACTCGGAGTTTTGAGGATATTCATCCATTTTAAGAAACAAAGTGTCAAATTGTGATATCATTTAAGAAATGGACCGAAAACCTGCAAAGAGCTTTTCTCACAACCGTCGAGTGGCCGAACTAAAGCTGCAGGCCCTGATGGACCTCGAGCGGTATGAGGAGGCGGACTCTCAGGCCACCAGGATGCTGGCGGAAGACCCTGATTGTGCGGTGACTCGAGAGAAGAGGATGCTCTGCCGCCGCAAGCTGGGGCGCAAGATCGAAGAGCTTAGCGACAAGATCGTCTTGTTGGAAAGGATCGGAGCCGAACCCGAGCGCCTGCATCAGACCTACCTCCACCGAGGATCCAAGTATCTGCGGGAAAAGCAGCTTGATCCGGCCCAGCAAGATCTGCTGAAAGCAGAAAAACATGTTCCCCAATCCGCCGATTCGCTGGCCTTGAGAGGCAAGCTTTCTTATGAGTTCGGAGATTACCACGATTCCATCGGCTTTTTAACCTCTTCGCTCAACTACTCAGAGGCTAAACGCCGTTTCTCGATGACTTCTGTACTGACCGAACGCTCTCTCGCTCACCAGAAGTTGGGGCACTACGATTTTGCCCTGGAAGACCTTGATTGCGCCATGACCGTGGAGGCCAGTCCCGATTTGAAGGCCTGGTTGCTCTGGATGAGGGCCGGACTGCACCAGAAGATGGGGGCAGCAGATAAGGCGCTGAAGGACCTGACCTGGGGATTGGTCCTGGACCCCGGCAACGTACACTTGCAGATCCTTTATAGCAAGCTGGCTGGTGAGCCCTACGAACCCGAGCTACCGGACCCCGATGACGACCCCTGGCAGAGCTGGTTTTCTATCGCTCTTTCTCTTTTTACTCAGGGCAAGTACGACTGCGCTTTACAAGAGTTTGATAAGATCGAGAGCAATCTGGGGAGTAGCCTGCTGACCAGATTTTGGAAGGCCCAGATCTACCTGAGCAAAGGAGAGTTTCGCAAAGGGGGAGTGCTGCGGGATGGACTTGCCGAAGAAGCCCTCCGCAACGGGAAGGTGATGTTGTGGGCTTGGGCCCGGGACACCGAGTGGCGAGCTCGCCTGGACGATCTCTGGCACGATTCTAATAAACCTTGATCCTCCAAGGTCGATCAACTCCCGGTTTCGAACCGGCCCCCCACCATGCGCTACACCATTTTAACGATTCTGTTGGTTCTCCTGAGCTACCCTGGAACTGCTCAGACGGCTCCCCCTCGACGGGCCATGATCCTGGTTTTCGACCATATGAGAGCCGAGTACATCGATCGCTTTCAATTGCCGAACTTCCAGCGGGCACGGCAACTGGGACTAAACTTCGATAACGGCTACGTGGGCCATCTGGAGTCCAACACCGTCATCAGCCATCCCGTCATTTCCTCGGGCCTTCTGCCCGGGCATTTTGCCTGGGGCTCGTTGATCTCTAAAGATGAGAGGGGGCTGGTTGGTCCCAGGGGCGGCTTCTTTATGCCGGCCCGGCTCAGACCCCACGAATGGATGGCCATGCAGAGAAAAGTTGTGGGAGAGCTTTCGCTTGCGGCCAGGATCAAGAAACTGAACCCGGGCCCTAGCTTCGCCGTAGCCCAGAAAGCTTACTCCGCTTACAACTTCGGAGGTCCCTACGCCGATTCCATCATCTGTCTGGGTGAGGTGCTCGAATCAGGGCCTTACCAGGGGTACCACCGAGTGGCCGGAGCGCGGGTCCCGGACTACCTCACAAAGCCGATCGGAAACCGCTTTTACCTGGAGGGATTGAACACCTGGGGTACTACGGGGCTGCAGGGAACAGGGTACGTGGAGGGAGTGGACCCGGAGCGACCAGGAGGAGACCGCTGGGTGGGCGACGTGGTGGAGCAGATCATGCTGCAGGAGCCGGACTGGTCATTGATCCTGGCCTCCTTCGGGGCCATCGATAAGATCTCGCACGTGCTGGCCGAGCACGAATCACCCACCGAAGCGGACTGGGCCCTGGAGCACGGTATCACCCTGGAGAATAGCCTGCGCCAGGCCGACCGAGAACTGGGTCGTATCCTCAGTCGGCTGGAGAGAAGCGGACTCCTGGAAGAGACCGCCCTGCTCATAACCGCCGACCACGGCGGGCAGAGAAACCTCCATTTCCACGGACGAAAGGATGCTCCGAATCATCGCGACGATTCGTACTTCGGAAAAGGGAAGGATTTCGATTTCACCTCCAACCCGATCCCGGAGTTTCGAGAATTTATCGAGCAGGGAGACGTTCAGGCCCTGTCGCTCGGTACGTCTGTTCTGGGTTGGACCGGTCCCCTCAGCGAGCAAGAGCGGGAGCAGCTTAGCGAAATGGCCTCGCGACTGCCGGGGGTGGCGGAGGTGTACCGCTTGCTACCGGATGGCGCCTATCGCCGAGAGTTCCGTAGCCCTTTGCTGAAAGGGCCTGAACTGGAGTGGGCCCGCACTCGCCATCCGGGGCTGGTCGACTCCCTGCGTGGTCCGGGAGCCCCCGACCTGATAGCCTTGCTTTTCGACAACCACGGCTACGGAATGATCGGGGCCCACGGCGGAGCGCAGGAGCTGGTTCAGCGGATCCCCATGATCGTGCTGTCTCCGAACCTGGTTCGCAAAGGAAGCCGTTCCCGGGCTTGGGTCAGACTGGTCGACCTCAACCCCATCCTGGGTGAACTCATGGGGATCCCTCCGGACCATCGCCTGGACGGAACCTCCGATCCGGTCAAACCTTTTTTGAAAGCGGACTGGTAAATGCGAAAAATTCTACTGGTCGGCCTGGCCGTCTTATTAACCGCTTTAGCGGCCTGGGGCAGGCCCCTGGTGGTCGCTCACCGGGGTGGTGCAGCGTTGGGGAAAGAAAACAGTCTCAGGCTTTTTCAAAAGGCCCTGGAGCTGGGTGTAGACGCCATCGAACTGGACATCCATCAGAGCGCCGATGGGCATCTGGTGGTACTGCACGACGTCTCTTTGAAGCGGACCCATGGGCTGGACCGAAGAGTCGATCAGATGAATCTGGCGGAGTTGGGGAGGGCGGGGGTGCCTACCTTACAAGAGGCGATCGACACCATCGACGGGCGCTGCATCCTGCTGGTCGAAGTCAAGCATCCCGCACCGGCCCGTTATCAGGGTATCGAGAAGCGGTTGCACGCACTGCTCAAAAAGAACGACCTGCTGAAGAGCGCGGTGGTCATCTCGTTTGACACCACCACCCTGAAGCTCTTGCACAAACTTGAACCCACTCTCAAGACCGGCTACCTCTACGCCACCCCCGGGGTCTCTCCGGTGCAGGCGAAGGCCAGGTTCGGGGTGACCTACCTCTGTCCATACTATCGCTTCGCCAGTATTGAGCTGATCGATCAAGCTCACGCAGCGGGACTGAAGATCAACGCCTGGACGGTGAACGATGAGCCCGCCATGGAAAAGCTGGTACAGTCCGGGTGCGACGCCGTGACCACCGATCATCCGGACCTTTTGCAGAAAATGTTAGGACCTATATCGCGGTGACCTCTCCGGCCTGGATCGCCTGGATATAGACGTTTTTCAGCATTTGCAGGCGGCTGTGGTGGGTGTTTTCCTGATCTTTTAGCTCCTCCAACTCCTGCTGGCTGCAGAGCTTCGAATCGGATTCTGCACCGCTTGCTAGAAAGTCTCTCAGTTCCCATCGTACCAGGGCTTCCGCCGCGGCTTCTTTGTCGCTGATTCGCTCTCCGCCGGCCTGGGCGATGGTCTTGTGCTGCTTCTCCAGTTCGGCTTCTCGCTGATCCATGAGGGCCTCTACCTGCTTTCGCAAGGCCGAAGTGCCGATCAGCCAGTCTCTACCAAAGGTTCGGTCGAGTAGACCGTCGATGGCATCCCTGGTGAAGTTCGTGATCTCCACGTTGTTGGAGCTGCCGAACACAAACCGGATCCGGTGATCCCACCAGGCCAAGTGCCGGTCGGCTAAAAACTCCAATCCCGCAGCCACCCTGATCAGCACTTTCCCCAGGCCGGATTCGTGAGCCACCGCGCGGCCGAAGTCGTGTTGGCAAAACTCCACGGTGCGGTTGAGGGCCTCGCGCATTTTTTTCTTGCCCAAACGCACTTCGCTTCGCCGCAGGTCCAGTTGTTCTTCAGAGAGATCAAGGAGCACGGCGTCGGCCAGCGCCTCCAAAACGTGGTCCGGTTGCCCCTGCATTTTTTGGACCAAGGCGATCTTGTCGTCCATATCCAGAGAGGAAAACAGCCCCAGGAGGTTTTCGGAGGAGTGGAGGAAGCTGCTCTGCCGGCCCGTCTCCCGGTAGACCTGTCGAGTGACCACCGAGCGAGCATCGTGGTCGGTCAAGCGACGCACTTCCAACAGCCCGCACCGGCGAGTGCGCAACCAGCCCTGGTTGTCGTCCGGCTCAAAGATGGTGGTGATGTGGAAGCGATCTTGAGGGCTCTTCTTGCGGAGCTTATCCAGGAGTTTGCGAGCGGTTTCCAGGAGGTAATCCGGGCGGGGGTTTCCTTTGAAGAAAAAACGATACACCGCTATCTGGGCGTACCAATCGGTCATGTCAGCGATTCGCAATTTTCCCCGCCGGAGATAGTCGGAAGGCGATTCAAAAGTCCGCACCTCGGGCGGCTGGGGGACGAGATGGTTCAGGATATCGGTTTTTTCGCCGATCACGTAGTAAGAGACGCCGTGCTTGGACACGGTCTCACGAAATTCGTTCAGGCAAGCCAGCTCAAGGGGAAAGATGGTTTCTCGATGGGGAGTGAGGAAGGGGGTGTTCAGAACCACCACGAGCTTGCCTTCATACCAGGTCGCCAGCTTTTTCAACGGAAACTCTCCGTGCAGGGAGACATCCCAGAAGTTGTGCGACAAGTTCAGCGAACTCAGCAACTCGCGCCAGGCCTTGATCTCTTCAGCGTGATTGCCGGGGTGGGTCACCAGCAGGATGTCGGCCGGGCACTCCTGGTGAGTCAGGGCCACGGTGTACCGAGTAGGGTTTTGCTGGATCAGTCGGGGAACCCCGCCGCCTTGAGGGGTCAACCGAAGTCCCGCGGTGAGGGTGGCCTTGGAGTACGGTTCAGCTTCTTCGGAGGGGTGGAGATACACCGTCAAGGTGACCGATTTTTTCGGAGGAATCGGCTGGATCTCGGCTAGCACAATCCCGCTCGCCTCAAGGGCAAGCCGGTGTCCCTGTTCATCCGTCACCAACAGGCCGGCCCCTTGATCCTGGAGCGCCAGGTCCACCAGCACTTTACGACCCGGCGGGGGGAAGAACCGGTCGGTGTGATTGTGAACTTTCCATTGTTGCTTGTTAGTGCGCCCCTGAACCAGCGAATTGGGACAGTTGACGGTCTCCAATTCGACCGGAAAGGAGACCGTATAAGAACGCTCCAGTTGGCACTCGGGATCGACCCGGTCGAGCCTTTCGAAGTAGAGGCGGGGAGAGATTTTGATCTCATGCCGGAGGGCTTTGTGAAATGTGGGCAGGTTCTGCTGGGCGGCCTCGTCCAGGTCGAAGGTAAACTCTGGGAGCACAAACTGGGCGCCCTCTTCCAGTTCTGGTAAGGGGTAGAGTTGGGGATGGGGAGAGGCCAGGGCCTGTTGGCATTCAGCGTTCCGAGACAAACGCAGTACATTTTTCTCCTCCTGGAGTGGAATTTTCTGTGGAATAGTGGATCTATTTGAGGAAAATTTCGCTTCAGGAGGTGGAAAATGGGCAAGTTTGGCGAC
>JBAYRN010000152.1:0-11454 GCA_041676625.1 Vulcanimicrobiota bacterium | reverse complement strand
TGATCATCGTGAAGGCTGGTGATGCTCTTCAGCTCCACATCTTCGCCAAAAATGATCCGCCCATTGGCGGCCATGGCGCCCTGAAACGCAAGCCCTCGCTTCAGGATATAACGAAATCGGCGCACCACCCCGTTGGAACGGGCCACCACGATGATATCGGCGGTGTGCGGAGGAACCGCTTCATCCAGATAATTGGTGCCGGGGGAAACCGAGTCGTTCATCAGGTTGTTGACAGAGCGGTTGGGATCGGAGGTATTGAAGGTGATATTATAGCCGGTTTGAGTGTCTCCATAATCCAGATCATCGGCATAGTTACCCTCAGCGATGATGCGATCGATCAGTCGGTTGAGGCCTCCCCGACCCAAGGCCAGCGCCTGGGTCTGGTCTACCGAATTTCTGGTAAAGCCAAAGAGGTTTCGATTGGTGGCCACCAGGGCGGTGGTAAACATGACCACGATCCCCACCACCACCAGGGTCATAAAAAGGGCGCCGCCTTTTGAACTTCTAATAACGAGCACCCCCACAGATTTGAGTCTCCAACCGAACGCGCCCCTCACGCTTACGAGTGCCGGGGTCGATGGTCCGGCTCTCCCAGGTGATGGTGGCCACCAGCCGCAAGACATCAAAATCCGGACTGCCCGCTACCGTATCCATTCGCTCGATTCTCATCTCGATATCGTGCGGTCTGCCGTCCGCCGTTTCCATCGAAAGATTGGACCCCAGGCTATCCTCCAAAAAGGTAAACGACTCGCGTTTCCAACGGTCGATCTCACTCTCGGCCAGAGCCATGCCCACCACGGTTTCGTGGTTCGAACCGGACCCGGTTGTGGCGGTGACCATCAGTCCAATAAGGAGCAGCAAAACGATCGCCAGAATCCCCACCGCGAAGACCACTTCGACCAAGCTAAATCCATTTCTGCGCAGCACTTCACTAAGTGTAGCAGAAAAATGAGAGGGTCAGATAGATGCCTGACTCAATCCAGCCAGATCGCTCGTGAAAAGGAACTCACTCCTCGTTCTTTCTCGGCTACTCTCAATCGAACGGCTTCGGTCACCTTTTCAAGCTCTCGCTTAAGGGCTCCGTTCGGATCGGACTGGGCGGCGTAAAAGGCTTTTACTCTCTCCAACTCGGTGAGGCTCTTTAGTCCGCTCTGAGAGGAGACGATGTAAGCCAGAAAGGCGCTCGGGATTTTGTGGCTGAGGGCCTCATAGTTCTCCTCGATCCAGCCCTGCAAGCGTTGGCGGCGCCGGTCATCTTGGCCGTTGAGGTCTAGCAAGGTACGAAGATCCGAAGGGGTGACCAGTGGAGTCAGCATGGCATCCAGGGCCGCGGCGTGTGCCTCCGGCTCCTCAAAGTGGCCCAGCATCTCCAACAAGGCGGTGCGCCGCTGAGGGTCCTGGGCCTCACTCAGGGCCTGAATCACCCTCTCGACCAGGGCCGCATCACCGTGTTTTGCGGCCATGTAAAGATGTGCCCCTATCAGGGCTTGATCCACAGTCCCTCGACCGCTCAGGTAACTCTCGGCTTGGCCTCTCGACCTTTCCAGAAGGGTGGGATCGTCGACATCCCGAGCCAACATGCGAAAAAGCTGAAGGCGCAGATCCGAATCCTTGGCAGGCTCTCCATCCCGGCTGGAGTCACCCAATCGTTGCCTCAGAGGGCGAGTAATCTCCCGTAAGTAGGCCCTCCACTCCGGGTGGTTGGCCTCATCGACCATGACATCCCGCAGCGAGGCGAGGCTCTGTAGGGCCGGACTCACGACGGCCGGATGGGCATCCTCCAGAAACACGGAAGTCATGGCCAGATACTCACCCGCGCTCAGAATCCCAGCGTCATAAAGCCCGGACAGGTTGGCCTGCAGAGCGATCCGTTCCCGGGTGCTGAGGCGATCACGAAACTTGAAGACCAGGGTGTCCAGGTCCGACCTGTCCAGATTCCAGCGGTAGTACCCCACGCCGCCGGCATCGGGAAAGATCCACTCGGGCTGGAACTCAAACTCCACCGTGGCTTCAGCACCCTCCATCAAGAAGTGGTGTGAAGCCTGACGATCTCCGGCCCCATAACGAATGCCCAGGGGAAAGGTCCAGGTTTGCTTCGGTGGCTCGGTTTGGGAATAGGCGAACCGCCGTTGCTGAACCACCATTTCCCGCCCCTGGGGGTAAAGCTCCACGATGGGGTAACCCGCCTGCTCGATGTAAGAGCTCAGCACTCGAGAAACGTCCTTCTCGCTGGCCTCGCTCAACGAACTCCACAAATCCGTTGCCTCGGCGTTACCGAATTTGTGGGCCTGCATGTAGTTTCGGATACCCTGGCGAAAGCTATCGGCCCCGATCCACTGCTCGACCATGGTCAAGATGGCGGCCCCCTTGGTGTAGTTCAGCCCCAAGCCGTCGATGATATCACTGTCGCTGCGGATCGGCTTGCGGATGGGTCGGGCTGTCAATTTCCCGTCTTCTCCCATGGCCTGATTCTGATAAGTCAAGAGTTCGCGCTCGAGTTCCGGGTAAAGCTGGATCAGTACCTTGTTGGCCATCCAGGTGGCAAACGCTTCGTTGAGCCACAAATCGTCCCACCACTTCATGGTGACCAGATTTCCAAACCACTGGTGGGCCAGTTCGTGGGCCACCACGGCGTACATGCGCTCCCGGTTTCGCCGCTGGGCGGTGGCTTCATTGATCAGCAAAACGTCTTCCCGATAGGTGATCATTCCGGCGTTTTCCATGGCCCCGAAGGCAAACTCCGTGACCGCGATCTGGTCAAGCTTGCCGTAGGCGTAGGGGATATCGAAGTAGTCCTGGAGCGCCTCCAAAATCGGCGGAGTGGCCACAGCCGCAGCCCGGCTCTGGGCCAACTTACCCCGGGTCGTCACCAGTCGTCCTGGAACCGAAAGCTTCGGCACCACCGTCTCCTCATAAGGGCCCACCGCCAGAGCTACCAAATAAGACGGAAGGGGAAGGGTCTCGGCGAAGGCGTGCACCGTCCAATCGCCCTGCTCGGTCTTCTTGCTGGCTGTGGCGTTGCTATAGACCCTGGTATTCTGGGGTGCCTTCACCGTCAACTGGTACGGGATTTTGAAGTTCGGCTGGTCGAAGCACGGAAAGCAGCGGCGGGCATCGGTCATCTCAAATTGAGTCGACAGATAGGGAGTATCCCCGTCGAAGTACTTGTAGAGCCCCACCGAGCGGCGGTTGAAAGGGGCCCGGAAGGCGACCTTCAGGGTTGCCGGCCCCAACCCGAGCGCTTCCCCGGCGCTCAGTTTCACTTTCCCGTGGTCCAGGCTGGAAGGAGTCAGTGCCAGGCTCTTTCCCCCGGTTTCTAGCCCGGCCTCCAGGATCTCAATGTCCAGGGCGTGGAGGATGATCTCCCGACCCTCCTCCTTCAGTTCGAGCTTGATCTCTGTGGACCCACGATAATCGTCCTGTTTTGGATCCACTTCCAGAAAAACCGACTGGCGCAACGGCCGGACAGCGTCGGTGAGACGGATATCCTCGGCATTCACCGGATGGACCAGAAAGAGCAAGCAGAAAATCAGGGCGAGGCGTTGCATTTTTTTCTCCACTACCGAGGGCCCGGAGGGGCGTGTTCGTTCAGCCATTTCTCGACTTCTTGATACCAGTAGACCGAATTCTGAGGCTTCAGGATCCAGTGGTTTTCGTTGGGGTAAACGATGAGCTTGCTGGGCACACCCTGCCGCTGGAGAGTCTGGTACAGCTCTACGCCGTGATTGACCGGAACCCGATAATCGAGCATGCCGTGAATGACCAGAGTCGGGGTTTTGAAGTTTCCGGCTCGATAATGGGGGGAGTCGTTCTTATAGCGCTCCGGGTTCTCCCAGAAGTCGCCGTGGCGGGCCGCTCGATAGTGAAAGTCGGCCCCGTACTGCGTATACAAGTTGTAAACGGCCGCGTGGGCGAT
The DNA here is from genome assembly GCA_041676625.1 of Vulcanimicrobiota bacterium. Classification (GTDB taxonomy): domain Bacteria; phylum Vulcanimicrobiota; class Xenobia; order Xenobiales; family JADMJV01; genus JAEXNA01. The sequence continues at coordinate 7,538 of JBAYRN010000152.1, read as the reverse complement.
CAGGGCTTTGAAGGGGTGCTCTCGGCCGAGTAGGATGGTGGTCAAGTAGCCCCCGTAAGAGCCACCACCGGCCACCATTCGCTCCTCGTCGATCCAGGGTTTGCCGGCCAGCCACTCGGTGGCCTTGATCACGTCTTCGTAAGGCTTGCTGACCCAATCGGCGGTGATGCTATCGGCGAACTCCTGGCCAAACCCGCTCGAGCCATGAAAGTTGGGCCAGGCGGTCACGTAGCCCATGGCGGAAAACACCTGGGCGTTCCAGCGCCAGTGCATTCCATCTGGGATGGCGTTGTGAGGACCACCGTGAATCAAAAGAAAGAGCGGATAGCGCTTCGAAGGGTCGAAACCGGGTGGGTAGTTGATCCACATCTGGATCTCCTTGCCGTCGGCACCGGTGTAGGTGACCGACTCCCTGGTGCCCCACTGCACCCCGGCCTCGAGTTTACTGTTGATGGTCTTCGATATCACCTTATGAGCGCCACTCTTGAGATCCACTCGAACCAACTGGGGAGCCTCTACAAAGCTCTCTCGCACCGCCACCCCAACCGGTGGAGTTCCACGACTGATACTAAGGGCGCTAAAACTGGGCTCGGAAGTGATACGACGAGGAGCCCCCTGGAGAGGGAATTGGTAGAGGCGAACCGTCCCCGCGTCGTCGATGGATCCATAGAGCGAACGGCTGTCCGAAGCCCAAACCATGCCGGAGATCGAGCGATCCCAGTCGGAGGTCACCACCCTCGATCGGCCACCCTGGAGGTCCCTCAAGACCAGACGAGCGGTATCCGCATAAAAGCCCGGAATGCTCTGCTGGGCGTAAGCCAAATGGCGCCCATCCGGGCTAAACAGAGGCTCCATGTCCGGGCCCGGGTTCCCCTCGGTCAGGTTCTGGGTTGAAGTTCCGCCGATCTCGGCCAGCACGATATCGTAATTGATCTCCCCGGGTTCGGTTCCGCTGTCGCTCACGAAAGCTAGACGTTTTCCGTCGGGACTGATGTCGTAAGCCGCTGTAGGGACTCCACTTTGCGGCAACTTGCGATCCAGCTTACCGGTTAGCGAAATGGGTGCTCCACCTTCGACCGAAATCTTGTAAAGGTGAGTCTCTCGTTCGTCCACAAAATGGTCCCAGGAGCTGACCGGCACCCTGTTGTCCCAAAGCTTGGCGGTCATCTTGCTGTCTTTGCGTTCTTTCAAACGCTTTTCTTGCGCTTCCCATCCTTGCAGGTCAGGCCAGGTACGGGTGGCAAAGGCCAGCGATTTTGAGTCGGGAAACCAACGGATCGCGCTGACCCCGGTGGGAACCTCGGTCAAGGCAAACGCCTCCCCACCGGCCATCGGCAAGAGGTAGAGTTGGTTGGCTTCGTCTGCGCCACGTTTGCTCAAGAAAGCCACGTAACGCCCATCGGGACTAAACACCGGCGAAGAGTCGCTGAAGGCTTTGCTGCTGAATAGCCTCTCGCTAGAGCCATCGGTGGCAAACAAGTACAGATCGCCCGTCATCGTATCCTTGTCCATATCGGTACGGGTCACCGGTGCCACCGCCCATTTCCCATCCGGAGAGACGGTAGGGGCACCGATCCTTTGAAACTTCCAGGCGGTTTCAATATCGATAGGCTCTTGAGCCAAAACCCACATGGTTTGGCTCAATAGAAAAAGCAGTACGAACAGCTTTCGAAAATTAGACAACAGAGGGCCTCCAGAGATACTACAAATTGGATGGCGTGACCCCTTTGTAGCTCGCCGGAGAAGACCTCTAACTTCGTTTCTTGCCCGAGGTTTGTAAACGTTGGCTGGGGGCGCCTTGCGCTTGATCGTGGTGGTGGTACGAATTTTGCCGAGGTCCGCGCACACCTCAAGAGTTGGCGGTCTATTTTTGGTGAGGCACAGTGTTCCATCTCGTAAATGACACATGTCACTGAACATTTGCAGCCGACCCTGTAAGATGACAAAACTCTAAGTAAAGTAGGACTCCAAATGAACCATAATAAGCAAGCAACAATACCCTCGAACCCTTCCCTTCTCCGGAAATCGGAACTGGGCAAGCGAGTGGTCAACCTCGTGGCAGAGAGACGCCGGAGAGCAGAAACGGAGCGGCTCCGGACGCTGAAGTATCCGGATCTTCCATTGATCGGACCGAACCAGATGGCGGACTTCATTATACCTCTTCGCGAACACCTAGAGGCCGCGTAAGTCAAGAGCCCCGAAGTCCCGGGGCTCTTTTGTTGCTTTGCGCGCTGCACGCTGAATCCTTGGCGGCGCGGGGATTCAGCACGGTGCTGCATGATGATGCTGCGCGATCTTCCGGCAGTTCACTACCGGGGTGATTCTTCGCCGGTATCACACACCCCATCCAGAGCGAATATATAACGCTCCGCTCCACTCAGGCTGGACTTTGCGGGTGGTTTTGTCAACGTTGGCTGAGTCGCGTGGGGGTGAAGCAAAAAAGCGCCCCGGGGGGCGCTTTTTTGCCTATTTATTGTTGGCGTTATGGGGCTGGGATTGGTTCTTGGATGTAGGGGGTGATGAGGACTCGAAGCCCAGTGATGGATGTACCACCGATCGGGTGTAACAAAGTGTAAGGCAAAAGGGGAGGCTGTGGAACCTCTTCGCCAGTTGTCTTATCGATTCGAGTAAAACGGGTATCCGTTCCGTCATCAAGCACCCCTACCAGAGAAGTATCAAGCGGATTCACAGTCAAATCCCAAACGGTGTCAGTGAGATTACTACTGGTTCCAGGAATTTCTGTGGCTGCCCCTGTGGCCGGATCCAACAGCGAGAGCCCGCTGACGGTTCCGATTCCGCCACTGGTGAAGAGCGCACCCTCGCCGTTGTTGGCGAAGGGGTCCCAGGCAAGTGCGTTGCCAACTGTAAAACTACCACCCGGTCCGCCGACGAACGTGGCAGCACCACTGTTGATATTCAGAGTGTAAAGGCCCGAGCTCGTACCGTCTTCGACAAAAATATAGACGGCTCCGGTGCTGGGGTTCATGGTCATGCCGGTTACTGAAGTGCCGGTGTTGGTTCCGGTAATCGGAGTTACGGAGATCAGGTTAGGGTCTGTGCCGGTAGCCAAAGGATTCAGGCGAAGCAAAACCAAACCACCTCCGGCAGTTAGATTTGCTGTGGCGTACAGATCCCCGGTGGGGTGATTGACCAAGCCGGTCACCTTCGAAAAACTTCCGGGAGGAAAATCTATGTTCCCGATCACTCCGAATCCGAGTCCCGTACCACCAACAAACTCAAGGGAAAATGCTGCTGGTGGAAAGACCTTAGCTCGGACCAGATTCTGTCCAACCAAAGGAACCACAGCATAAACATAGCCATCCGCCACCACAAAAGACGGACTGGCAATGGCCACTACGTCGCCGCTGACGGCCGCCGCGAAGACGGTGATGCCACCACCGGTTTCCACGATCAGGTTGTCGAAGGTGGCTACCCCGTTCACAGTGGTCACTCTATCGCCCGAGAGCGTGGTGGTGCCGGTGGGGTCTAGGCCGGGTACGATGGTCACGGAGGTGCCATCGGGAGCCGGGTTTCCAAACGCATCGAGCACCTGCACTGTAACCGGCGGGGTGATCGGAGTGCCTTTGATGATGGCGTTGACAGGAGGATTGAGCTCGGCCAGGCTGGCCGGTGCAGCCGGAGGTGCCTGCAAGAACGAAATCTGCGCCGCTCCTCCGGGGGTGATGTTGATCACCGTGCTTTCCGCACTCTCGAGCCCATCGGCTTCGGCGATGAAGGTGTAGGTGCCGACTTTGTCCACCGACAGGTCGGTGAAGACGGCCACACCGTTCACGGCGTTTACCGCGGTGGTGCCGGACAGGATCGCTCCGTTGGTGGGTTCGGCCAGCCTGATCCTCACTTGCCGACTGTCGGTGGTGACGACCTTGCCGTCCTTATCGACGATGGCCACGCTGAAGCGGGCAAAAGTACTGCCCGCAGCGCGCTGGGGCACCGACTGAAACTCCAGCCGGGCCGGCGTGCCGGAAGCAGGGGTCTGGTAGATGAAATAATTGTCGTCTCCTCCCGAGCCACAGCCCAGTGCAAGGGCCGCCAGGAAAAAGACGGATAAAATTTTAAACACTCTTCGGAGTGGCATTGGGTCCTCCCAAAAAGGCCAAGAAATCCCGGGCCTTAGCAAATTTGATTGGACACTATACTGCAGACATTTCAGAATCCCTCGTAGCGATCCAACTTGAACAATTCAGCACAGATCGCTCACCTTGACGGCCTATCCGGTGGGCAGGTTTAACGTCTGGGAAACAAATTGTTGGCGTGCTGGCAATCCCAACCCACGCTGAAGATCGTTGGTGGAACGAGTTTGGAGCACAAAGAAGGCGATTGACCTTTCTATGAGCACATTGACGGTCTGAAAAGCACTATCCCAAAAACAAATGGATCGCTCCCATAAAATTCAACTAGCGCCTTGACGGAGCTTCGGCCCGCAAAACCGGATACTTCCCGCTCCCCACCCAGGCCGGGTCTTGAAACCCGGCTTCCAGGACGAGTCGCTCCATCTCCCGGGCAGTAAACACCAACCCGTGGCGGGTAAACATCAGCATATTCAGGTCGAACAGGCAGGCGTGGTAGTCGGCAGAGCGGGGCTCGGATGCGATCCATTCGGCCACCGCCAGGAGGCCCCCCGGTCGGAGAGCAGCCCGAGCCCGGGCCAGCAAGGACCGGGAGGCCTCCCAGCCTTCTGAATGGATCACGTGGCCCAGATAGACCAGATCGTAGCCACCCTCCTCCAGTTCCACCGTGTGGTAGCTCCCCGCTCGCAGTTCGTACTGCTCCAGTACTCCGTGCTTCTTAAGGAAAGGTCGGGTGGTCTCTTCGAGCACCCGCCTGCGGTCCACGGCTGTCACCCGTACTTCCGGTCGCTCTCGGGCAACTGCCAGACTCCATACCCCGGAGCCTGCCCCCAGGTCCAAAACTCGCCTGAGGGGCGGCAATTGAGCCGCGAAGCTTCGAGCCACCGGCAAGTGGAGGTCGAACAGCGTACTCACCACCCCGCTGAAAAAATCGCCGCCATCCTCTTCGCCCTCAATGGGCGGGCGGGCCGGCGCTCCCGTCCGTACCGCCTGGTCCAGTCCCTGCCAGTCCGGCGCGTCCGGTATCTGCAGCCTTGTCTGGGACCACTCCCGCCAAAATTGCTCCCCCTCCTCCGACCACGAAAACTCCCCATGGTTTTCCCACAGCAGACCCAACGAAGCCAGCAAGGCCAGCAACGGCTTCAACCCTCGAACCGAAACTCCACACCGCTGGGCCAGCCCATCCACCCGGCCGCTCGACTCTCTCAGGGCGTCAATCACCCCGAACTCCAACGCCACTTCGATGGCGCGTTTCCCCACCGGATCGATCACAGGCTACCAACCGGTTCGTCGGCTTCGTGGGCCAATCTCTCAAGCTCCCGGGTTATCGCGATGAGGTCACGCTCTATCTTCTCCTTGAGGAGCTTCTGATCGTCTAGAACTTGGCGGGACCTGGCGAAACAGTGAGACAGATAGGCCGAAGCCACCCCACCCAGGGTAGCAGCCACGCCGAAGGGCGGATTGACCAGGGTCAGAGCGATGCCGGCCACAGAGCCTCGAAGCAGCCGCTTCACTCTCTTTTGATAGGCCAATTCCCGATCAAACTCCAGGTCAGAGGGAGACTCCGCGTCCAGATCCTCACGAAAGAACCCGTCCACCTTCTTCTCCCATTCCCTGAGCCTCTGAGCCAGAGAACCCAGAACTTCCGTCCGGCGCTGATGAAAGAGATCATCCTGGAGCATCTGAAAGCCGGTCAGGTCGGTCTTCAATCCTCGGGCATCGGCCAGAATGTGCAGACTCAATACTTCGGTGCGTACATTGAGAAAGCTCTCCTGAATCAGGATCCCGTCGCGTACCCACTTGAAACTGCTCCGTCGATAAGCACTCACCAGGCCGTTGAAGGGAGAAGTCGCTGTCAAAAGATACGCACACGAGAAGTCCCTTGCCCCACCGTAGGACCGTCGGGCCCGGCGAGGGTGGGTCAGGAAGGAGAACTGCTTCTCCTCATAGTCCGGCGGCAAGGGCATCCCTCCAGGGGAGTGATTCAGGCCGTTCAGTCCCGAAAAAACCAGCGGAACCACGCTGGAAGGCGCAACCATAGGCGAATCGAGCGCCCCTTCCAGGTGAAGCCCGCCCAGCACCACCGGGACGGGACAGAAAAAGGCGTAATCTCTGAGTTCTTGGGAGATCGAAAGCCCGTGCTTCGGAGCGAGTTCGCCGATCCTGGGCGCAGTCAACAGGGGAGTGTGCCGTACCGTGAGGGTGAGCCCAGGAGCGCGGGCAAACCTTTTATTCATGCGCGCCTGCTCGGTCATTTCGGCGAAAAACCATCCAGCGTAAATAGGTTGGAAGGTAGAGTCCCCGTCGTGGAGGATCAGGAGAAAGGAAAGTTTCGCTTGCTCCACCAGGGCGCGCAGACCCAGGCAGAAGTGCTCCAGGGGTGTTTCAGCCACGACCTTGCTCGAGAGAAGCGTATTGACCACCTCTCTCTCGGTCGGTATCCGAACCGGCTCGGGAGGCTCGAAAAAGATCTGGGTCTCAGCTTGAGACTGGTGAATAGAAACGCTCGACATCCCCCAGCCGACGGCCGCCTGAAGAAGCTTCGAGATCCACGCGGTTTCCCGGGGTAGGGCAAATCGGGCCAGCTTTTTCCGAGCGTTCTCTTCGGAGATAGTGAAGTCTCCCTCGGAGTCCTTCACTCCCTCCCCCGCTTGCCCCTGAAGATAAGAGAGTAGATCGTGGTGAGCGTTCACCGGGAGAGTTTAGGCAAACCCGGCCGTTCGCCTTCAGAGTGTCCGTATCGTGAGCGACCCGGTATCCAAAGGCCCGGCCGCAAAGACCAGAGGCTCGGCGGCGCGTCGCAAGGCGTCGCGCAGCGCGCTTTCGCCTGATTTGACCAGCTCGAAATCTACTTCCAGGCCGTGCTCCACCATCACCGCCCCCACCAGGCCCATCAGCGAAACCAGACCCCAGATACCGAACTCAAAGGTTGCGCTACCCAGGATGCAGACCCACATCGTCCAGGAGAGAGGGAGCAGCAAATGACAGATAAACGCAGTGGAGCGAAGAACTGAAGACTGAAAAACGGCCGAGCCCAGGGCCAGGCAACAGGTGAAAGACATGAGGGAAGCCAGCAACCAACCGGCTTCAAAAAGAGTACCACCGTCAACTTGAAGTCCGGCGGCGAAAAGAACGGTAGTGAGTGTCCAAACTGAACCAAGCAGAATGAACCGAATGCTGCGTGACATTTAACTGAGACCTTTCCTAGCCCAAGACTTTTCCCATTCCCAATCATAGCCCAAGCTGGGACCGAAATTTTGTGTGCTGTTTCACAAAAAAATAGATCGTTTGCAGCCGGCCCTGTAGTGGGCAGCGCAGGGATTCGGCGCGGTGCTGCATGATGATGCGGCGCGGCGTGGGGGCAGCGCGGGGGATTCAGCGCGGTGATGCATGATGATGCGGCGCGGCGTGGGGGCAGCGCGGGGATTCAGCGCGGTGCTGCATGATCAT
>JBAYRN010000151.1:0-11524 GCA_041676625.1 Vulcanimicrobiota bacterium | reverse complement strand
TTTCCACCTCCTGAAGCGAAATTTTCCTCAAATAGGTCCACTATTCCACAGAAAATTCCACTCCAGGAGGAGAAAAATGTCCTGCGTTTGGCTCGGAATGCCAAATGTCCACAGGCCCTAATATCGAGCCCCAGTTCCGGCCGAAGCTTACTTCCTGTTTGCTCAGGATTAGCGCGCAAATCAGCAATTGCCTGGACAGAAACTTCCTCAATGCTGCTAATCTCGGTTCCCCGCCCCTGGTCGAGGTCGTGAATTCCCTCATCGGCAAGTTTCTTCAACTCGTCCTCATTCTCCGCGACAGTCCGTGACCGATTGACCATAAAACCGGCTGATGCGTGTGGTAGGTAGGGCTACTACCGACCCTCAACCGTGCCGTGAACTCCGGGCCGATACCCCAGCCTCAACGCCCCCACTGAAGACTTCGGCGTAAGCACGGTAGCCTCTCCACGCCCAGGAATCGGAACCGGCACACAATACCCCGCCGGTGTCCAAAGATAGAGCGTCCGATACCAGACAAGATGTGGCATCCGATCGAGCAAGACGAACGCCCCGTCGGGCAAAGTCGCGTACGCCTCCTCGTAAGTGCGCTTATGGCGATCCCACTTGAAGTACTCCTCGGTGTAGCGTTCGTTATGAAGGAGGTCGTCGTGGGCCAGGTTTTATCCAGCCCCGGGAGAACGATCGCGGCGTGTATGATCTAACTCTCCCTCGGGCGGTCTGCGATGGGCTGCAGACGGGCCACCCCTGGGTTTTTCGCGATAAGCTCGGAAGACCGCCCGGTCTTCCCGACGGGGCATGGGTTCGGCTGCTGGACCCGGCGGGAAAGACCGTGGGTACGGGGCTTTACCAGGAGCAGGGGGGAGTGGCGGTGCGGCTGTTTCGCTCGGGCCGGGGGCCGGTGGATGCGGCCTGGATCAAGCGCCTGGTGGAGCAGGCTCTGAATCGCCGGGTGGCCCTGTTAGCCGAGACCAACGCCTACCGAGCCATCAATGGCGAGAGCGATGGACTTCCCGGGATCGTGGTGGATGTGTACGCGGGGGTCGGCGTGTTGCAGACTTACGCCCCGGCGCTCGACGCGGTGGGGCGCTACGTGGGCGGACTGGTGGCCCGGCGACTGCAGTTGCAGAGCCTGCTCTGGAAGGCTCCCTCCACGCGCGTGGGTACGGGGGACACGCCCACCCGGGTGCTGCGGGGGAGTCGGCCCTACGTGGTGCGCTTCGAAGAGGGAGACCTGCGCCTGGCTGCCGACCTTTATTCCGGCCAGAAGAGCGGGACCTACCTCGATCTCAGAGGCCTGCGTCGCTACCTTTCTCAGATGGATCTGCGGGGGCGGCGGGTTTTGAATCTCTTCTCCTACACCGGGGCGATCGGGCTGGCCTGTGCCATGGCCGGGGCTCGGGAGGTGGTCAACGTGGATCAAGCCGCACCGGCTCTGGAGTTTGGTCGCCGCTACCACGCCCACAAAGCACTCCGCTGGGTGCAGGCGGATATTTTTCAGTGGTTGGAAGAGGCCCCCCGGGAGCCGTTCGATCTCATCATCGTGGATCCACCCTCCATGGCGGCCAACCGAAACCAGGCGGTGGGAGCCCTCAAGACCTACCATCGCCTCTACAGCAGCCTGGCTTCCCGAGTCAAACCGGGGGGTTGCCTGGTGGCCTGCTGCTGCACCTCTCGGATCACCCGAAAAGAGTTTGAAGAGAAGGTGAGCTATGCCCTGCGGCCTATGCAACGGATCGCGGTCCTGCCCATGGAACTCGACCACCATCCCGGAATACCGGAAGCGGATTATCTCAAGGTAATGGTCTTTCAGCGAAGCGATCGGGCCGTGCCCCGAGCGGCCGGGAAAAAGAAGGGGCAGAGCCGGAGAAAGCCTCGAAAATCAAAGAGATGAGGGCTGTCGGGTGGTGATCGTGGCCGGTCCGCCGATCAGCATCTCTCGCTCTCGACCTTCCAAGGTCTTGAAGCTAGCTTCCAACTGATAGTCTCCCTCCTGCTCGGGAGCGGCCAGAAAAAGCTCCAGGGAGATACCCTCCTCGGGGTAGAGGATGAACGATTTTGCCAGCGGCTGCTCAGCGGGCTTGACTGTGGAGACTCCGCTCAGAGTCAGGGTGAGGGACTCCACCTCGGCGGCCGAGATAGGGGAGAACCCTCGGTTGTAGAGCATGAAGTTTATGGGGGATCGCCGGCCACTGGTGAGGCTCTCTTCAGGCTCTGACCTCACCAGTTCCAAACGCAACCTCGAGATTTCGATCTCTTGCTTGAGGGTTGGATCCGATAGGGAGGTCAAGAGATACTGCCGGGGCGCGGCGGAGAAGGCAACCACGGCGGGTTGGTCCGCAAAGAACAAGGTCTCGGTCTTTTTTCCCGTGCTGAGGTGGTAGCCCGTGCCGGGGTTTTCACTGACCTTCTGGACTCGAAACGGGACATTGAGGACGCGGCGAAAGTCCACCCGGGGTAAGGCGGAAAGCTCCGTGGGGAGGCTGGGGCTGGTCTGCAGTTCGCAAGAGTCGCCGTTACGAAAGAGAACGGCTTCGCCGCCCACCAGCACGTTGCTTCCCAGGGCCTTGCAGATCAAAGAAGAGGCCGAGAGTTGGCTGGGGTCGTCCCAACCGCTCAAGGGTTGTCCCGAGAGCAGGGAATAGATCACCGCAAGCTTTCGGTCTTCGGACGGTTTATCGTTCAAAGACAGAACCCGAAAGGGACCCTGAACACTCTGCAGCAGCTCAACCTCGCGGGCTTTCATCCCGGGGAAGGGAGTGTGAACCCTCCAGGAGTCTCGCTCCAGATTCTGGGCGTGGGTTTCCAGGGAGAACGGGATCAGCAGAGTGGAGAGCGCTATTTCCCGGTCTGCGGCGGGGAGCAGGATCCGCTGCTGCACAGACTGCCCTCCGGGGAGGACCGCGAGGGTCCACACCAGCAGGGCTGCCCCGTGCACCAGGGGCAGCCGACCGGGGCCTGGGGGGGAGTCCGAGTCGGCTTGCGGGGTGCTACCGCGAAGGGCCATGAAGGCCAGATCCCCAAGGGCCACCGAGGAGGCCAATTCGGGGCTTCCGGTCAGCACCGAGGCCCCGAGCAAGGTCAGGTAGAGCCCGCCCCGGGAGGCCCGCAGTTCGGAGCTTTTGGCTATCCCCAGGAGCGGTAACAAAGACCACACGCCCAACCCACTCAGGGATGGAACCAGGGTGTAGCCGGTGCAAAAGAGGGCTAGCAATGCTCCTCCCCCCAACACACTGGCCACCGAAACGGGCACCCCGTAGGCCTCCTGGCGTTTGAAAGCGAGATAGGCCAGAGCCAGGTACAGGGAGACCCCGGCGGCCGGATCGCAGTAAGCGGCGCCCAGGACCGAACCCAGCAACAGCGGCACCTTGCCGGCCACCAGGCAGCCCACTCCCAGGGCTTGAAAGGCTACCGCCAGACAATCGGTGGGGGTGGCGGCGGTGAGCCACAGAGTACCCAAACCGAAAAAAAGCAGGCTACCGGCCAGAGCGGCGCTGACAGCGTTAGCCCAGATTCGCCGGAAGGTTGCCCAGACGATAATAAACGACAAGACCAGGGATCCGGAACTGAAAAGGGAGGCCGAAAGGATGGGGTCAAAGGGCAACCGGGCGAGCAGGTCGGTGACCCCGGCCGGGGTGCTCGCCGGGACCAGACCGGCTCCCTGAGCCAGGGCTTCCAGGACCTCGTCCGGGAGTCCGTAAAGGTAAACCTGACCGCTGCCGTGCAGCCACAGGGCCAGTCCCGTCAGCACGGTAAGAAACCCCCATATCAAGCGTGCTGGCAGGCCCATCGTCACGGGCCGCTTCTTCCAGGCGGCTCAGCGGAGTCCTACGGCGATCTTTAAGGTCTTTTTGAGCGACCCGTGCCAGAATGACCAGACTATGAAGATACAAAGCTCACTGACTCCTCAATTCTTGCTCCGAAACGGCAAGCAGGTCTCTCGGCGCGACCGCTACCGGGCCGAACTCAAGATCTCCGAACAGGACCGGCAGGACCACCTGGCCATTGATTGGCGCCCCGACCAATCTCCCTCCCAACTGATCCGTAAGAACGGCAGCGAATACACCGTCGACGATTTCCGCTGGGGGTTTGAAGAGAAGGGCCTGCCCGACGAATGGAAGCCGGACCATCAACTGGCGGTGATCCAGGCCGACAAAGTGAAGAATATCTATCTCGCGGTGGAGCCGTTCGCTCCCGAGGTGATCGCCGGACACGGCTTGCTGGTCTTTGAAATGGAAGAGGACGGGGCCGTGACAGGTCCCGACGGTCGCCAGGATTTCGGCTTCGCGGTCTCGGTGGAGGCGCGCCGTCCGGTGGGCACCGAGTACGGGCTGATCGACGGCATGAAGAAAAAATTTGGATTGGTCTACGAACTCGGCTCCCTCTCCGATCAGCTTCAGAAAGTCACCCGCCAGCGGGGGCACAAACTGGTCTTGCACCGGCTCGATCTCGACGCCGAGCAGAAGAAGTCCCTGGCCCACAACGCTCTGGATTCAGCGGTGGAGGATCGTCTGGGCGAGTGGTATCACACCATCACCAACTCCTGCTACACGGGCTGCGTGGATCTGGTCAACGGGGTGGTGCCGGACAGCCAGAAGATGGCCCGCTGGAGCCGCCACTTGAAGTTTGCCCGGCTGGCCACCAGTCTGCCGCCGATGGCGGGCGCCACTCTGCGCAGCAAGGGCTTGCTGGCCCAGGAGCCGATCACGGTTTTGAACCCGGAGCCCACCCGCTGGCCCGACAAACAGTTTAAGATGGGGGCGCTGAAGCAAGTGGTGGGAGAGGCCTCACGAAGCGGTCTCTTCAAAACCGGATTCGCCCTGGCCGGTGCCGGGGCCGGTGGGGCCCTGGGATACGCTCTCGGTGGTGTGTTCGGGGAAGTAGGAGCCCTGGCCGGAGCCGCTCTAGGAGCGGTGAGCGGTCTGGGCACCGGCGCTTACACCGCCGACTTCGTGGCCTCCGCCACCGACCGCAATCCGGTCAACGCCCTGGGTTGGTACAGCCAGCACGGAGGACTTTCTCTAGAGGAAGCGTCTCGCCGCGTGGCCCACGCGTCTTGAGCTGAAAACCATGTCGCTAGCCGCCCAGATACTCTTATGGATCTGGCTGTTCGGATCCGGTTTTCTGCTGACCCGACGGTTGCTCCGCAGTGACAACCCCTGGATCGTCGTGGGGGCCTCCCTGCCGGTGGGTTTGCTCTGCGTGGGGGCCGTCTTTTATCCCCTGGCCCGCGTGTTCGGCCACCCCCAGGGCTGGATCGTGGGGTCCCTGGTGGTGTTTGTGGCGAGCATGGTTTTGCTGGCCCGGCGACAGGATGGTGAATTCGAGAAAATCGAACCGTTCGGCCTATCCACCTTTCAGTGGGGCTGTTTCATGTCTTTGCTAACGGCCGTGAATCTGGTTATGCACACCCGGCAGGTCAGCGGCCCTGGCGACGATTACTGGATCCGTTTTCCCCTGGTCTCTCTTTTTAATCGAGGGGAGCTTTCGCTTATCCATTGTTCCTGGGGCGATTTCACCTTGTCGGGGAGCCAGGCTGCGAACTATCTGCCGGCCATCCTCGGTTGGTACACCGGTGATGGGTTGGATCTTCTCACCACCCTCTGGGTCTATGACCATCTACTCGCCATCAGTACTTTCTTTCTGGCCTTCGGCCTGGGGCACCGGGTAGCCGGGACCGCCGGGGGGTTCTTGATGAGCGGCTTTCTGTTTTTCGGGGTCTCGATGGGAAGTCGGGTAGGGCTGTTGGACAGCTACGACCACAATTCGTTGCTCGTCCACTGCCTGCTTCTTTTGTTTGTGGCGTTTGAGGTCACTCCCAAAAGCTCTCGCAGCGGAGAGATTTTTCTAGCCTTCGCTCTGGGCGTGTTCGGTCTCATCCACGCGCCCTATCTGCTCAGTTTTTTGGCGGTCATCTGGCTGGGCCCGTGGTGCTGGCGGAGGCCCGAGACTCGGACGCTCAAGTCGTGGAAACGACCGTTGCTGCTGTCGTTGTTCTCTCTGGCCCTGGCGGCATCCCTGGTCTTCGGAGCCGGCTCGGGGGAGTCGTTCGACTGGGTTTTTGCCGTGGGCTTCGGCTGGGTCGGCGCTGCCACAGCGGCACTGGCCCTTTTGGGGAGAAAGCCAACCAGGCCCTGGCATACTCTGGTGGTGATTTTGGCCATCCTGGTGAGCGCAGGGGGGCTGGGCCGCCTTAACCACACCATGGGAGAGATCGAGAAGATGCCTCCGCAGCAAAAAGAACTGGCGCTCCGACCCTGGTACCCCCCGGCCCGAAATTGGATCTTGCATTCGCCTGATCTGCAGGTGGATGAAGACATGCTGGAAGCCGCCCTCAAGCTGCGCTTTCGCTCTTCGCCCGGGGACCGAATGTTGACCGATATCGATCTCCAACAGGGTGTCTTGCGAGAAACCACGGTGGTGGGACTGGCGGGGTTGCCTTCGGCTGGACTTGACACTTCACCGGGAAATCTCCCGGCTTCCCTCGGTCGCAGTGAAGCCTGGGAGGCCTTCTGGCAGACCGGTGATCCTCAAATTCTCAGTTCCTTGAACTGCCAATGGATCTACTCCGCCGACCCGGAGAAGGCGAAGATATTGGAAGGTCGGGAGGGCCTGAAAAAGTTGGACACCTTCGGCCGGGTGACTCTTTGGCGCTATGAAGGGGGTTTCCGGCCAGGCCCCTAGAAGCAAGCGCGGTAGATGAGCGACGAAGCGGAAGAAAAGAGACCTCGCCGTCGACCCCTCTCGCGCTCCCGCAAACTGGGATCGCGCCGTCGTAGAGGGCGGGGGGAAGATGACGAAGAGGAAGACGAAAGCGAGGATGAAGCCGACGGTTCGGGGGATTCGGACGATGCCTCGGAAGACGCTTCGTCAGACTCTGCTTCTCCGGAGGTAGGAGACCAGACCCTACCTGTCAACAAGATCCCATCTCCCAGTGGATCCGGTACTCCAAATCTAGAGGGCCTACCTCCGCCTCCCACGGCCGAGCGCCTGGCCAAGATGAAGGGGGCAGCGCGGCGCTTTGGGTTGGACTTTTCTTCTTTTCTCATGGGGTTGGGTCAGTCCGCCCAGGAGAGAGGGACGGCGCTTAATGAGAAGGTCGTTAAACCGGTCAGTCACGCCCTGGTGGAGGCAGCCATTTGCCTGCTGCTGATCTTCATCTGCGGTATGTTCGGTGTGGGCTTCGGGAGCTACTTAAAGAAGATGACCGCCGACACCGGGCAGACGGTGGCGTTTCGCAATCGAGAAGTCAGACCGGGTCAACAGATGGATGAAAGCTTTTTTAGCCAGGGTTTTGATACCGCAGAGCTTCATCAGCGCGCCAATCGAGTTTTAGAGGACCATCTGAGCGCCTTGAGTCGCTCCCAGTTCGTAGACGCCTACGCCTTATTAAGCCCGGCCTGGAAAGAGCAGTTGAGCTATCCCACCTTCGAGCAGGGATACCTGAGCACCCGAGTCCTGGCCTACGAGATCGGCAAGGTTGAGACCCTGGACCCCCAGCGGATCCGGTTGAGAGCGGACCTGAAAGTGCAAGAGGGAGGCCGGGAGAAGATCTACAGCGCCGTTTACATCGCCGTGCTCACCTCCGAAGGGTGGAGACTCGACGGCGGAACCTTTCAGTCACTATAACTTTCGGGCCAGCACTCGGTAGGCCCCGGGCACCGGCAGTTTGAGGGGCAGGGTGGCGATGCGTCCTCGGGCCACGGGGGCCAGCCAGCGGTGTCCGGTGTGGTGATAGACCGTGGCCAGATTCATCCAGCACATCTCCATCCGTTGTTCCAAAATTTCCATTCCGAAATCGCCGAGAAGCTGCTTCACGTGACTTGAATTGAGGAAATAGAGGGCGTTTGGCATGAGCTTGAACCGCCCCTTGAGAAGACTCGCCCAGTGATCGTATTCGTGGAAGTTGAAAGCTAGGAGACCGCCGGGGGAGAGCCACTGGCTGAACTTTTGAAAGGCGTGACGGGGGTCGCTGAAATTGCTGTCGCAACCCCAGGCGGCCACTCCCTGAAAGCGGCCGCAGGCAAAGTCGGACTCCTCAACCTGGCCGTGGGTGACCGAAACGTTGCGGTTTCTGCCATTGCCGGAGATCCGAACCATGGGTCGGGAGATGTCCAGACCCTCGGCGGTGATCCCGTTTCCGGATAAAGCCTCCAGGAAAAATCCGGCCGCAGATCCGACTTCCAGGGCTCGTATGCTTTCGCCGGTCTGGTGCTTTTTCAGGTGTCTGGCAAACCAGCCGGCCCGGTCATTGGCCTGCTTTCGGCGCCAGTTCCCTCCGGCCAGATAGTCGTGATACCCCTCTTCACCGCGCCAGTAGCCCTGGGAGTCGTAAAGGACCGAAAGGGCGTGCATGCTGGGCCGGGGATCCAGATAGACCAACTCGCAGTCCTTGCAGCGCACCCAGCGCAAGTAGAGCTGGCCTTCCGCGGTGCCCATCTCCCGTTCGGTGGTACGAGATTTGCTGCCACAGATATAGCACACGCTCTGGTCGATAAACTGGGCGCTATTCAAGGATCGGATCCGCCGATACGGTCATATTTGGAACGCAATTAAACACAACTTTTCGATCTGGGGCACCCTCTGGGTCATCGTCACGGGGTTTCCGGTCAGGCTCCTAGGGCGCGTCGAGTTTCCACTTACCGGCTATAGTCCCTCCCTGCGTAGGAAGCTTGAGTTTTTCGGAGAAACCTATGAACTGTGGCTCGTGAGCAGACTCGCCAAGAGAGGTTTAAGCAGCGCGAGGTTCAGAAATCACCCCAGGAAGAGCTGAAAGCTCAAATCCAGGGTCTGTTCCGTCGCGGAGAGCATCGCTATCGGGTCTCCGGCGATGAATTGACTATCTTTACCCGCCAGGTCGCCACCATGCTGGGTTCGGGCATCCCGCTCCACCAGGCCTTGCTGTATTACGGCGAGACCAGCGAGGGAGATCTTCCGGAGATCATTCGTAAGATCGCCATGGATGTGGCCAGCGGTCACACCTTCTCCAACGCCATGCGCAGCTATCCGAAGGTTTTCAACTCGATCTACGTGGCCCTGGCTCAGATGGGCGAACAGTCCGGCCAACTCACCATCGCGTATAAGCGCATGGCCGATCTGCTGGAGCGCCAGACCAACATGAGAAAGCGGGTGGTCTCGGCTCTCACCTATCCGTGTGTGCTTTTCGTGGTCTCCATGCTGGCCATTGCGGGGTTCGTCTATTTCGTGCTCCCCATGATGGCTCCCATGTTCGAGAACAGCGGAATGACCTTGCCGCTGCCAACCCGTATCCTGATGGCCTCTCGAACCGTGGTGCCGCTGGCGACCCTGCTGCTTTTCGGGGCCATCGTGGGCAGTTGGCTCGGCAAGCCCTGGATCTCTCGTTACTTCAAAAACCGGCCGGAGATGCAGCGGCAGATCCACGCCATCCCCTTTCACATCCCAGTGGTGGCGGGTATCTATTCCAAGATTTCGACTGCGCGAGTGCTCTACTCCATGTGCACGATGCTGGACTCCGGCCTCACCATGACATCCACCATAACCCGCTCAGCAGCCGCCGCCGGCAACGAGTACATCGCCCACAAGCTCAAGCAGGCCAACGAGCGAATCATGGAGGGCTCCTCCCTGGGAGAAGCCCTGACCATTTATCAGGTCTTTCCGTCCGGGGCGGTGCAGATGCTCTCGGTGGGTGAAGAAGCCGCCAATCTGGCCAACATGGTGAAACACGTGGCCGATATGTACGACGCCGAAGTGGAACTCGCCCTCAACGACATCGCTTCCATTCTGGAGCCTGCCATCATGGTGGTGATGGGCGTGATCGTCGGGTTTATCGTTTTGAGCGCCGTCCTACCGACGGTTCAGCTCATTCAGAACCTGTAGAAGAAGAGACCGGCATCATCTCCCGGGAGGCCGAGGTGGCCATCTCCAGGGAGTAGAGGCGGTGGGCTATCATCTCGACCGACTCTTCGAACACCTCTTCCGAATCCTCGGTGCACTCGGCTTCGGCCTCCAGGAGGGCCCGGGCTCTGGCCAGATAGGGGGCAAAATCCACCACCACCGGACCCGGACCGGCGGATTTACCGATCGGCGCGGGCGTCACCGTGTCTTCCATGGAGTAGAGGGCTCGATTGCCCTTCAAGACGCTTCGAAATTCGGATTCCACCGCATCCAGGTAGACCCGGGCCCGGGACACGTTGGTCATGGCGTTTTGAGCGGCTTCGATACTGATGGTTTGGGGCTGTTCGCCGAAGAACCACCAGATCGGTCGGCTGACCAACCGGGCGTAGCGGTGCAGCAGGCTCACCGGCATTTCGAGTTTTCCCTTGAAATAGTCTCCAAGCAAGCTGGTGGGCTGCAGCCCCAGTTTGTCGGCCAACTGGGGCAAGCTGAGCCCGCTGTCGACCTGCGAAGAATAGAGCTTGGCCCGAAATTCGGCCTGGAATTGGTCGTCGTCTTGAAGATTACTCATAGCAGAAAAGTTTGGTAAGCTGAGACTCCTCCCTGTACCCCGGGGTGAAAAAATCTCAGGTTCCTCAAAAAAAGTTTGCTTATGCAATAAAGAGGAGATAGATTGCGTTATACATAGGATTGCGGCAGTCGTCTCCATTTTTTGGAGAAGCCAGGGGTGAACGCGTCACCTCCGGAGGCTTGGAGCCGCTACTTTTAATGTAAAAATTGGGGTCTGGTTCGAGTTCGTCGAATCGGGTCCTGAACCCGGGAAAGCTTAATGAATGTCCTTAGTAAAACATGCCATCTGAGGTGGCGGGGGGAGAATGAGCGGCTCCTTTTCGGCTCGCAAGGGCTGAGCAACGCTTTAAACAATCTGGATCGCTCGTATTTCGTGCTTCAGAATCAGCAGGGCGAGATCGCGCTGGCCCCAGTCGGTCAGGGAGAGTTGACGCCTGGCGAGGAGGGGGAATGGCAGTTTTTTGCCCACCTACCGGCTCTGACTCCCAGCGGGCTCGGCGATCGCAGTTTTTGCCGGGATCACGGTGTTGATCTTCCCTACGTGGTGGGAGCCATGGCCAACGGAATCACCAGCGTGGAGTTGGTGGAAGCAGCCAGCAAGCAGGGAGTGCTGGGCATGTTCGGGGCAGCGGGGTTGCCTCTGGAGGTGGTGGAAAAGTCCATCGATCGCCTGCAGGCCAGCCTGGGCGATGCCCCCTTCGGATCGAACCTCATCCACTCCCCGAATGAACCCGACCTGGAGCAAGGGGTGGTTGACCTCTACCTTCGCAAGGGAGTCAAACTGGTCAGCGCCTCGGCCTATTTGGGCCTGACCCTTCCCATCTTGAAGTATCGCTTCCACGGCATTCACCGCGACGCCGAGGGCAAGATCGTGGTGCCGCAAAAGGTTCTGGCCAAGATCTCTCGCGTGGAAGTGGCCGACAAGTTCCTCTCTCCGCCGCCCGAAAAGATGCTCAAAGAGTTGGTGGAGCGGGGTGATCTTACGGCCGAGCAAGCCGAACTCGCGGCCCACATGCCGGTGGCCGAAGATATCACCGCCGAAGCGGATTCCGGTGGTCACACCGACAATCGACCGGCGCTC
>JBAYRN010000150.1:0-11529 GCA_041676625.1 Vulcanimicrobiota bacterium | reverse complement strand
CCACCTCCTGAAGCGAAATTTTCCTCAAATAGGTCCACTATTCCACAGAAAATTCCACTCCAGGAGGAGAAAAATGTCCTGCGTTTGGCTCGGAATGCCAAATGTCCACAGGCCCTAGTTCGGCTCTTATAATTCCAGCTTTCTCGGCAGCAAAATCGTCGAAAGGTAGACTTTCCATGGGGTCAAAAAATGTCTCTAGAACCCTCAAATTGCTAACTGCTTTCTGACTATTCCTTGCCCCGTATAATAGCTCGGATTTTACGACAGAACAAAGGAAACACTGATTGGGTGCTGTTCTCCGAAATCGCTTAGTGAGTTTCGGAGAACTATCATTCAGAATTCGAATACAGGCATTGGTATCAAGGAGATACATCAAAGCCGTCCCTCTCATCAAATTCGCCCTGGTCAGGGCGCTCCAGAGGTTTACCCTGCCACCCGCCAACAACAGCTTCGAAGTACCCCTCGGGCCAATCGCTTTCCAGAGTTGAATCTACTAATCGGGCCAAATATTTTGACACGCTGAGCCCTTCAGCCGCAGCACGGCGTCTTATTTCTTCCGCTTTATGCTTATTCAGGTAAAGATGTAGTTGTGGCACACATATATTCTAGCAAATATATCATCTTTCGGATACAGACCCTGATGAAGTCGCCGGTCTTTCCATAGGAAGACTCAAACCCGAACCGAATCACTAAGTTCTAGGGAATTCCATAATGAAAATTTTACGTAAACTTTGCTCGTCGGCTTTATTGATCGGTCTATTGACCGGAGGGGCGGGCGCTCTGCCGGAAGGGCCGACGGTCGGGTCCGGCCAGGGCTCGGTGAATATCACCACCAACGGAAGCACCCAGACCATTCAGCAGTTTACCGATCGAGCGATCATCAATTGGAACAGCTTCAACATCGACGTGGGGGAGCTGGTCAACTTTGTTCAGCCCAGTTCCGTCTCGGCGATCTTGAACAGGGTGGTGGGTCAGGACCCTTCCACGATTTTGGGCGCCATGCGGGCCAACGGGCAGGTCTTTCTGATCAACCCCAACGGGGTGGTCTTCGGGCACACCGCCAATGTCGACGTGGGAAGTCTGGTGGTCTCCACCCTGGGCATCTCCGACCAGGATTTCCTTAGCGGCAACCTCACCTTCCAGCAAGAGGCGGACAAGGACCTGGCCGCGGTGATCAATCACGGCACCATCAAGGTCGATGACAACGGTTTCGTGGTGCTCACCGGTCCCATGGTAGCCAACGACGGGGTCATCCTGGCCCGGGTCGGGCAAGTTGCCTTGGCGGGTGGCACAAAAAGCACGGTCAGCTTCGACCCCACCGGCATGATCCAGGTGGAGCTGCCCGCCGACGCCGGTGCCTCCGACGGGATCGTGAGCCTATCCTATGAAGACGCCGGAGACCTGCTGGCCAGCGCCGTCAGCTCTCCCCAGGTACAGGCCGGGCAGATCGTGGTGCGCGATGGTCGAACGTTTTTGGAAGTGGAGAGTGGAACGGTGGTCCACGCCGGAGAGATCCAGGCCGACGGGGTGGCCGGACAGGATGCCGGGCGAGTGGTCCTGGATTCGGTGGCCAATACCATCCTGTCGAAAGATTCTCTGATCACCGCCAAGGGGGTTGGTGAAAACTCCTCGGGAGGGGAGGTCTACGTGCTTTCCGAGCGCACCGCCGACTCCGACTTCGGAAGCCTGATCGATGTGAGCGGAGGGCTCAGTGGAGACGGTGGGTTCGTGGAACAGTCGGCAAACCGGGGCCGGGTGGGCGTTCACGTGAGAGCCCTGGCGGCCAATGGGAAAATCGGGACGTTTTTGATTGATCCTGCGTTTATCGCGATACAAGCCGGTGAAGGCATTGATTTTGAAGAAGATGGAATACTGTACATTTTCGAGAGCAATCTGGAACAGGCTCAGTCTCACGTGTTGTTGGAGGCGGATCACTTTATTTCTATTGCCGACCTTGCTGATGACGCTCTCACGCTGCCGCCCAACATCAATTTAACGATCGAAATCGCGTCTATTGGTGGGGAGGCCGCTTCGGTCAACTTTGTGGGCGAGAATGATCGAATCGTGCTGCAGGGCACTGGAAGCTTTTCCCTGTCCGGACCGTATCTAAGGCTCCGAGATCTTTACGTTGTAACCGATAGCGGCGATATAAAGGTCGATTTTGAAGACGGGGAGTTTAGTTCCCAGTTTCTCGGTGAGACCTTGCTCTCTTCAGGAAGCGGAAATATCGAACTTCTTCTCAAAGATGACTACTTTTCGGGTTTTAGGGGACCGGCCTCAATCACCTCCAATAGCGGGGACGTTTATCTTGAGAACTTGGGCTATTCCAACTCAGACCTTATACTTGGGGGGGAAAACGTCACCATCATCGGAGCGACAGATTTAAATGGGATCGGTTCCGACACAATTACTGCCGACGTCAATGCCCGAAATCTGACGATCACATCTGAACGCAGGGTCGATATTACCAGTTTGGGCCCGAACTTGAACGTGAGTGGAGGGAGTACTTATGACTCCTACGACGCCTTCCAAATCCGATCGGCCGATAGTGGCAACGGAAATATCGCTGCCGGAAACATTTCAGCTCTGGGAGTAAGTATCGACTCTGGAACAGGCAGCATCACTAGCACCGGTACTATTGAAGCAAGTCAAATTAATTTGAACGGAAATAACATCTCCGCGACGCTTGACACTCAGGTCCTTTGGGCCATTGGAACCGGGGATGTATTTATTAACAAACTGAATGAAGGTGGTGAGTTAACCTATATCTCCGCCGGCAACACCGCTTCCTACACCACACCTGGCCATGTTGGTGGGGCCCAGATCCAGGGCAAGAACTTGATCCTAGATGTAGGCGAAACCTTCGAAGGCTTTCTCTCCGCCGAGGGCTTCGTGCAAGTCACTGCTGACAGTATTTTTCTCGATGTTTCCGCGGCCGAGGTCACTGCGAACGCCCGGGTGGGAGACGTGAACCTCTTCGCCTACACGGACAATATCGCAGTGTCGGCCAACAGCCAGAACGGCAACGTGGACGTGGTGAATAACGGAAACATCGTACAAAACACCATCTCCGGCAATGCGGTCAATGTTAGCGCCTTCGGGGGCGATATCACCCACGGCTCCGGTAGAGTCTCCGGCAACACCGTGACTCTCACCGCCAATAACGTGGATGCCCATACCGCCACCAGCAACCTGACCGTCAATCTGGGGCCCACGGGCGACTTTCCTGAGGAGCAAGTACCCAGGCAGACCGATGGCGCCCTTCCTTCCGGCAACGTAACCATCAACAACGATTCAGCCGCCCTGACCGCCTCCATTGCCACCACCGGAAACGTGGATTTTTCCAACACCGGGGCTCTCAACGGAAACTTCACGGCCAATAACCTGAAACTCTCCGGTCAGAGTGTGAACGCCGGTATCTCCACCGGTCGGGTGGAGGGCGACGCCACCGACGGCAATGTAACGCTCAACAGCAACGGCACCTCGCAGCTCGCGGTGGTGGGCTCCTCGGCGCCCAACGGCGACTTTGTCTTGAACCACTCGGGTGACGTGGTGTTCGACTCCATCAACGCTCGCAACGTGACCATCAGCACCCCCGGCAATATCACCGACACCGCCAACACCATCATCGCCCAGGGCATCACCCTCAACGGAAACAACGTCCTGGTCAACACCCAGGGCCAGGTGATCGTGATCAACGCCCAGGGCAACGTGACCGTCACCAATACCGTGGTCGATGTCTCCTCCTTGAGCATTGACGCCAACGGCAACGTGGACTTCGGAACCGACGGCAACCTGCACATCGCCCAGATTTCGGGTGGCCAGCTGGTGAGCCTGAAAGCCGGGGGAAACATCTCCGCCGGACCGGGCTCCTACGTCAACGGCTTCGACGTGGCGCTACTGGCGGGCGGGACCATCACCCCGGACCTGAACGCTCCG
Organism: Vulcanimicrobiota bacterium; assembly: GCA_041676625.1. Lineage (GTDB taxonomy): Bacteria > Vulcanimicrobiota > Xenobia > Xenobiales > JADMJV01 > JAEXNA01. The sequence continues at coordinate 7,590 of JBAYRN010000150.1, read as the reverse complement.
CTGCAGATCGGAGCGACCAACAGCATCCTGCTCCAAGCCCAGGGAGGCGGCATCGCCGGGGCCTTGCAGGGACAATTACCGGCTGACGCGGTCACCATTCAGACCCCATCCGGTCTCATCTATTATAACGGGATCTTGCTGAACGGCACTGAGATTATCCCCCCCGCCCTCCCCGACCTGACGGAAGTCGAGAATCAGATCGGCCAACAAAACGGTCTTCTCATCGACGACGGCAGCGTAGGTAGCGCCGCCAACGACGGCCTGGTGGAAGAGAGCGCAACCCAGAAACTGGTCTCTCAACTGACCGAGACGACAGGCGGTGGCGAAGGAGCCACCACGGAGGTCTTGATCACCCTGGAGATCGACGCCCTGGGCGAAGTCAAGGTTGAATTGAGCCAACCCAGCCCCTTCGACCAAACCATCAATACCAGTGAAAACCTGTCGGCCGACGACGTCCTGGACCTGGACACCGAAGAACTGACTGAAGTGGAGGTGTCGCTCTACTACGACGCCGCCAACGACCAACTCATCATGGCGGTCAACCTGAGTGCCGACGATGTTCTGGACCTGGATGTTTCGGAGTTCGAGCTGATCCCGGTCAACATCAATTACCAGATCACCGGAGACGCAGCTCTGATGATCGAACACCTGCGGGCCAACGACATCATCGATCTGCACGTCGAAGAGCTCGGCGAAATACCCATCAAAGTTCACGTTAGCGGAAACTAAAGGAGACGATAAGCGATGAAATCCATAAAACTACTGGCAGGGCTAATGACTCTCACTTTGTCCCTGGCGATCTTTGCACCCTTCAAGGCCGACGCCTCGGAGGCTAGAGAATACGCGGTGAAAGCGGCCTACCTCTTCAAGTTCATGAACTTGATCGAATGGCCCAACGAAGCCAACATTAAGAACTTTGCCATCGGGGTGGTCGGTCCAGGACCGTTCGGTGCTTCACTCGACGACATCGACGGCAAACTGGTACGCGGCAAACCCCTTCGCGTCGTCACTTATCCCATGGTGAAATCCCCCGCCCCCTCCGAGCAGATGATCCTCTTCATCGACCGGGCCAACGATAGCAAACTCGAAGGCGTGCTGCGGGACCTTAAGGGCAAAAACGTCTTGACCGTGGGCGAAAGTAAGGAGTTCGCCGAGCGGGGCGGCTGCATCAACCTGGTCACCGTCAAGAACCACGTCCGCTTCAGAATCAACGTAGACGCCGTGCGCCGCGCCCAGCTCAAGATCAGCCCCAGGCTGGTCAAAATCGCCACCGTGTTGGTGACCGACAGTGGCCAAAAAGCCTCTTACGACGACTACCAGGACATTTTAGCCCACCACCTGGACGAACCGGAACAGCTTTAAGCCGGGGAAAAAGTGTCTCGCTCTCACGCCATCTTGACCAGTAAGTAACAAAATGTCTAACATACTGGTTAAATCCCTAAAAGAGGGCAGATGAACGTATGAACTACTCAAAGCCGGGACGATCATTCGAGTCAAGAAAGGGCTTTATGTTTTTCCACCCCGGCTAAACCGAGAGAAGTTGCTTTGTTAGGTCTGTGGCGCTCCAAATTTTTCGAGCACGCAGCCTTCTATGGTTTTTTGCAGGTAAAGTCCACGCCATTTTACAGCGATCATGGGAGTATCGCGTGAAAGGTCGAGACTATTTCGATTTTGTTTGGTACATAGCTCGTGGGGTACCCTGCCACCTTTCCCACTTGGAACACCGCCTACGGCAATCCGGTGGATGGCTTGAGGATTCACCGCTGGGACCCGAGGACTTAGTGAAAAGACTTAGTACACGCTTTGAAGATCTGGATGTCGAAGCTGCTCGCAAGGATGTACTCCCTTTTCTCAAGGATGTTGACCAAGTGGCACTCTGGTCGAAGGAGTTTTTTCAATCTCTCCTCCCCAGGTTGACTCTAACTTAAGAACAACTTTTTTTCCGCTCCCCCCTAGGCAAAATGGATTCGACTCGTTATTATGCTGATTGATGAGTCAATCAAAACAGAGTAAACCCACCGCCGAGGAACGTCGGCAGAGTTTCCTCCGAGCCGCTATCTCCCTTTTCTTTGAACAGGGGGTGGAGAGCACCACCATGCAGCAGGTGGCTTCGGCGGCGGGAGTGTCCTACGGACTGTTTTACCATTACTTCCGCTCCAAGGAAGATCTCCTGGGTGCAGCTGCCGAGCAGCTTTCCATGCTGCCCATGATCAAAGAGTTTTTGGGCGCCCACCAGCATCCGCTGGAGCCACGCCTGTACGAATTTGTGCCGTTTTACCTGGAACTGATGGAGCAGCATCGGGCCATCGTCTGGCTTATCTTTACCGAATCTCGCAAACGTCCGGCCCTGGCTGCCCGGATCGAACGGCTGGGGCTGGAGTCCCGAGCAGCCCTGATGGGTTATCTAAAGGCGCGAAGAAAAGCCGGTGAAATTCGAGAAGACTGCGATCTGGACGCCACCTCAAGAATGCTCCTGGGCCAACTCTTTTTGTACCACGTGTGGGAAGATCGCGAATTTTCTCCCCAGAACATTCTTCCAGTCCTGTTGAGAGGAATCACTTCCCATGGTTAACCCTCCCCCTCCCCTGCGGGCACCCGAAAAGCACGGTGCCGCTTCGGCCTGGATTATCGTCTTACTGGCTCTGCTGGTTTGCGTGGCCGGCTTCTTCGGGGTCCGTGAACTCACTCGCCCCCCCGCACTCGAATCCAACGGCGAGGCGGCTCCGGTCATCACGGTGGAAGTGGAGCCCGCCAAAATGACCGCCTGGAAAGAAACCGTGGAACTCACCGGCACGGTGGAGGCCACCGATCGACTGCAGATCGGGAGTGAAGTGGGCGGGCTCAAGATTGTGGAGGTCCTGGTGGAAGAAGGGGACCGGGTGCGCCAAGGGCAGCTCTTGGCGCGTCTGAACACCAGCCTTCTGGCAGCCCGACTCGACCAGCTTCAGGCTCGCTACACCCAGCAACAGGCCGCCGTGGCTAAGGCGCGCCGACCTCAGCGACCTCTGGAAATCGCCCAGCTCGAATCGGCGGTTCACCAAGCCCAGGCCGGTATCGACCAGGAGAAAGCCAACCTTACCTTGTCCCAAGCCGCCCTGCGCAACGCCCGAGCCAACCTGGACCGGTATAGCAACCTCTACTCTGAAGGTGCCGTTCCCGAGGTCGAATCCGAAAACCGTCTGCTGGAAGTGCAGCGGCAGGAAGCTCAGGTGCGAGCCGCCGAGCAGCGGATCGAAGCCGCAAGCTTCGCCGCCAAGCAAGCTCGAGAGCGGCTGCAGTTGGCCGAGTCGGGCGGGCGGGCCGAAGACGTGGTGATCGCCGAATCCCAGTTGAGAGAGTTGCAGGCTCAGATCGATGAAGTCCAGGCCCAGATCGAACAGGCCCACATCACCGCCCCCTCCGATGGATGGGTGCTGGTGCGCGAAGCTCACCTGGGCGACATCGCTTCGCCTGGAGCGGTACTCTTCGAGATAGCGCGAGGAGGACAGTTGCAACTGAGCGCCACCGTCTCGGAGACGGCCCTGGCCGGGATCGAGCCAGGCATGGATGCCTCGGTCGTCTATGGAGGGAAGAACATCCAGGCCAGCGTGGACCGCATCACCCCTCAGGTCGATCCCCAGACCCGCAACGCGGAAGTCATTCTACGACTACCTCTCGACAGCGGTTTGCAGCCCGGCATGTTTGCCTCGGCCTCCATCGAACTGGGTGCGCGTGAGCAGATCACGGTGCCGTTGGAAGCCGTTCTGGGAGAGAGCCCGGAGTACTACGTCTACGTGCTGGATGGTCGTTCGGCCAAACGAGTGGGAGTGGAAATTGGAGGTCGGCGCGACGGCAAAGCGTCGGTTGTGGAAGGTCTGAAACTCGGCACCGAGGTGATCACCGAAGGTGGTGGGTTTCTGCGCGATGGAGACCCGGTAGCCCGTTCATGAAAATCTCCGCCTGGTCCATAAAAAACCCGATTCCCCCTATCGTTCTATTCTTGGTGCTGGCGGTGGGCGGGCTGGCCAGCTTCTTTTCCCTCGGGGTTGACGAAAACCCCGACATCGACATCCCCATCGTCACCGTCAGCGTGGCTCAGGTGGGGGCCGCCCCTTCGGAACTTGAAACCCAGGTAACTCGCCGGGTGGAAGACGCCATCAGCAGCGTGGGCAATGTGGAGCACATCGTCTCCACGGTCTCTGAAGGGGTGTCGGTGACCAGCGTGGAGTTTGTCCTGGGCACCGACACGGACCGCGCCGTCAACGATGTTCGAGACGCCATCTCTCGGATCCGCCAGGACCTGCCCGCCGACATCATCGAGCCCAACATCAGTCGCCTGGACTTTGCGGGGGGGCCGTTCGCGACCTACACCGTCTCCAATCCCAACCTCAGCGTGGAAGAGCTCTCCTGGTTGGTGGACAACGACCTCTCTCGAAGGCTGTTGTCGATCCGAGGAGTAGGCCAGCTCCAGCGGGCCGGCGGGGTGGATCGCCAGATCACCGTTTTTCTGGACCGTGCCCGGATCGAAGCGGTGGGCCTGACCGTGGATCAAGTGAATAATCAGATCCGTGCTTCCAACATCGATCTCCCCGGAGGACGCGGCGAACTCGGCAGCACCGAGCAGTCGATCCGCACCCTGGGCTCCCGAGCTACCCTGGAGGCTCTCGAGAAGCTTCCCATCACTCTGTCCGGGGGTAACTCGACCGTGCCCCTCGCCGCCCTGGCCAGGGTGGAAGACGGGACCACCGAGCCCCGGCAAAGGGCGCTGCTCGATGGCCGTCAGGTGGTGGCTTTTTCGGTGGTCCGGAGCACCGGCTCCAGCGTGGTGGACGTGCAAGAGGCGGTGGACGCGGAACTCGAGATCATAGAGAGTTCCAACTATCTGCCGCGCGGCACCGAGATCGAGCGCATCCGCACCCGCGCCAAATTTGTAGAAGAGTCGTATCACGCTTCGGTGGAGCACCTCTTGTTGGGAGGTGCGCTGGCCATCCTGGTGATCTGGATCTTTTTAAAAGACTTTCGGGCTGCAGCCATCTCGGCGGTGGCGATGCCTCTCTCCATGATCCCCACTTTCCTGGTCATGAACGCCTTCGGCTTTACCCTGAACAACATGAGTCTTTTGGGGTTGGCGCTGGTCATCGGCATCCTGGTGGACGACGCCATCGTGGAGGTGGAGAATATCGTTCGCCACATCCACCTGGGGAAGTCGCCCTGGCAAGCCGCCCTGGAAGCCGCCGACGAGATCGGTCTGGCGGTGGTGGGAACCACTTTCTCCATCGTTGCGGTATTTGTACCGGTAGCTTTTATGGGGGGCATACCAGGGCAGTTTTTCAAACAGTTCGGAGTCACGGTCTCGGTGGCGGTCTTCTTCTCCTTGCTGGTGGCCCGCCTCATCACCCCCATGATGTGCGCCTACTTCCTGGGGGTGCCGCCCCACAGCGAGGGGAAAGGCCGAATGATGCGGCTCTACGACGCCGCTCTGAAGTGGTCGCTGCGCAACCGCCTGGCCACCTCGCTTCTGGCCTTGCTGTTCTTTATCTTCGGGCTCTCGCTGTTTCCGCTGATGCCTCAGTCTCTCATCTCAGCCATCGACCGAGGCGAACTCACCCTGAGTGTAGAGCTGGAGCCGGGCACAACCCTGGAGCGTAGCACGGAGGTGGCCCGAGAGCTGTCTGAGATCATGCTGGATGGACCGGGAGTGGAGACGGTGTTCGCCGCCATCGGCACTCCGGCCACCGGAGGGCCTGGCCAGGGAGCCAGCAATGGAGCCGTCAACAAAATCACCCTCTACGGAGTGCTGGCTCCCCGGGGAGAAAGAGAACACAGCGAACAAGAGCTTGAGGAACTCTTGCGCCCTGCGGTCAAGGCGGTCCCAGGTGCTCGCACCCGCTTTGGAAACACCGAGGGGCTGAGCGGCCAGCTGACTGTCCTGCTGGCCTCCAACGATTCTGAAGTTTTGGGCGATTACGCTGAATTGCTGACTCAAGAAATGAGGGAACTCTCCATCCTGTTCGATGTGCAGTCGTCCTCGGCCCTGGCCCGTCCAGAACTCCTGGTGGAGCCGTATCCAGAGCGGGCCGCCGAGTTGGGAGTGACGGTAGCCAGCATCGCTCGCACCGTCCAACTCTCCACCATCGGAGACCTGGAGCAAAACCTGGCCAAGTTCGACCTCCCCGGCCGCCAGGTGGGGATCCGAGTGCAGCTGGCTCCGGAAACCCGAACCCGCCTGGAGACCCTCTCCCAGGTCAAAGTTCCCACCGTCTCGGGAAGCACCGTGGACCTCCGCAATGTCGCTGAGATCCGCTACGGCTACGGACCCTCTCAGATCGACCGCTTCGATCGGCAGCGGCAGGTGAGCATCCGGGCCAACCTCTCCGAAGGAGTTGCCCTGGGCGATGCTCTGGCCGCGGTCAAGGAGCTACCCGTCTTCAAGCAAATGCCTGAAACGGTCACGGAACTGCCCACCGGCGACGTGGAGATACAGAAAGACGTCTTCGCCGGATTTTTCTTCGCCATCGGTGCGGCGGTGCTGCTGATCTACGCGGTGCTGGTCTTGCTCTACAACGACTTCTTCCACCCCTTTACCATCATGCTCAGCTTGCCGCTCTCGATCGGCGGAGCCCTGGTCGCCCTCGTGATCTGCCAGGAGCCGCTGGGGCTTTACGCCCTCATCGGGATCGTCATGCTCATGGGGCTGGCCATCAAGAACTCTATTCTGCTGGTGGATTACTGCTTGATGGCCGAAGCCGAAGGCACCCCTCGGGAGCAGGCGGTGCTGCAGTCGGGAGAAGCCCGAATGCGCCCGATCCTTATGACCACGGTGGCCATGATCGCCGGCATGCTACCCATCGCACTGGGCATCGGCGCCGGAGCCGAAATCCGCCAGGCCATGGCCATCGCGGTGATAGGAGGACTCATCACCTCCACCTTCCTCACCCTGCTGGTGGTACCCGTCGTCCACACTTACATCGACGACCTGGAGCGGTTTGTCATGAAGTACGGGCTGGGCTGGATGCGAAAGCAGAACGGGGAGGCGGAACAGCAGGAGCATGCTTCCACGCCACACTGAAGCACCCGCCCGCACCCCGTGCTTCACCCCCGCAGCGAAGCATGCTTCCACGCCGCGTTGAAGCACCCGCCCGGCACCCCGTGCTTCACCCCCGCAGTGAAGCATGCTTCCACGCCACGCTGAAGCACCCGCCCACCCGCGCGTGCTTCACCCCCGCAGCGAAGCATGCTTCCACGCCACGTTGAAGCACCCGCCCACCGCCCGTGCTTCACCCCCGCAGCGAAGCATGCTTCAACACCGCGTTGAAGCACCCGCCCACCCGCGCGTGCTTCACCCCCGCAACGAAGCATGCTTCAACGCCACGCTGAAGCACCCGCCCGGCACCCCGTGCTTCGCCCCCGCAGCGAAGCATGCTTCCACGCCACGTTGAAGCACCCGCCCGGCACCCCCGTGCTTCGCCCCCGCAGCGAAGCATGCTTCAGCGCCACACTGAAGCACCCGCCCGCACCCCGTGCTTCGCCCCCGCAGCGAAGCATGCTTCCACACCACGCTGAAGCACCCGCCAGTCCACACCGTGCTTCACCCCCGCAGCGAAGCATGCT